>NZ_NUHI01000036.1:0-67109 GCF_002575105.1 Bacillus sp. AFS053548
ACGTCGCCTGGTAATCAAAAACATCAGCTATTAGCTGATGTTTTTTTTGTTACCTAAAATTACTCAAATGAAATAGATCAAGTTAATATTTTTTTAATAAAAGTAAAAAGGAAAAAAAAGCTTCTTAAAAGAATTGTATAACATATATATATATACTGATAAAGAAAAATCGCCAATTGGCGAACCTTTAGGCAAAGACAGAGAGGATATAGCACTTATATTTAATACCAAAAAATGAAAAATACGTCAATTTTTCTTCTAGGCTACCAATTTATACAATTCTTAATATGTAAAAAAAGATTAAGAGCTGTATCGTTTGGAAAAAATGGTAAAGAGATAATAGTTGAAATTTTTCATGAAAGGAATATAATAATAGTCAAAGATAGTCAAAGTCAGTAAAGGTGGTAAATAGATGAAGAATATATCAGATATTATTGAACAATATCTAATGCACTACTTTGACATATCCGATAAAGATTATGTCGAGATAAAAAGAAGTGAAATAGCGAATAAATTCGATTGTGTACCTTCTCAAATAAATTATGTAATTAATACTAGATTCACATTAGAAAGAGGATATGTAGTAGAAAGTAAACGTGGTGGTGGCGGGTATATTCGAATTATTAAAGTGCAATTTCATGATAAAGCGAGCGTGATTGATCAAATATTAAGTAGCTTTACTCATAATATTGCACAGTCTAGCTCAGAGGACTATATTCGTCTACTACTTGAAAAAAATGTAATTACTGGGCGAGAAGCAAAAATGATGTTAAGTGTATTAGATCGTTCAGTAATAATGGTTAATTTACCTTATCGAGACGAGTTAAGAGCAAGAATGTTTAAGGCAATGCTAAGAAGTTTGAAGTATAAATAGAATATGGAGGTTGCCCACAATGATTTGTCAAGAATGTCAAGAACGTCCGGCAACATTACACTATTCTAAAATTATTAATGGTGAGAAAACAGATATTCACTTATGTGAGAAATGCTCAAATGAATCGAACAATAAACATATTTTTTCTGAAATAGGTGGTTATTCTGTAAATGATTTGTTAGCTGGATTGTTTAAAGGTAATACTGGTATTTATGAAATGAAGAAAAATAAATTTCATCAAGATTCCCAAATTGAATGTCCTAGATGTAGGATGACTTTTCAAAAATTTACTAAAATTGGACGTTTAGGTTGTTCTACTTGTTATGAAACATTTATGGATCAGATGAAACCAATTGTTAAAAGAATTCATAGTGGTAATGTATCGCATACAGGGAAAATACCTCAAAAGATTAATGGGGCGATCTCCTTGAAAAGGAAGCTACAAGACTTGAAATCTCAAATGCAAAATTTTATTGATAAAGAAGATTTTGAGCAAGCAATTAAGATACGGGATGAAATTCGTGAAATTGAAAAAGATTTACAAGCCCTTCAAAAGGAGGTGGAGTAAGTTACATGTCTATTAATCGAATTATTAATGAGGCCATCAGTCCATGGATGAAACAAGAAGGTCCAGATGATGATATCGTTTTAAGTAGTCGTATTAGGTTAGCTAGAAATTTCAGTGCATATTTGTATCCAACTTTACTTAGTCAAGACAAGGCTAAAGAAATTTGTCATTTAGTTAAACATTATTTTGAAGGTAGTACAGCTTTACCAAACGGACCTTTTGAATATATTGAAATTAATAAGTTAGAACCAGTAGAGAAAAGAGTATTAATTGAAAAACACTTAATAAGTCCTAATTTAGTTCAAGAGTCGGTACATGGTGCATGTATTTTATCTCAGGATGAACAAATTAGCATTATGATCAATGAAGAAGACCATTTAAGAATTCAAGCTCTATTTCCAGGTTTACAACTTAGAGAGGCACTTACTCAAGCGAATCATATTGATAATTATATAGAGAGTCAGCTTGAATATGCTTTTGATGAAACAATTGGTTATTTAACCAGTTGTCCTACTAACGTTGGTACCGGATTAAGGGCATCAGTGATGATGCATCTTCCAGCACTAGTCATCACGAAACAATTTAACCGTTTAATCCCTACTATTAATCAACTTGGTTTAGTAGTAAGAGGAATTTATGGTGAAGGTAGCGAAGCATTAGGTAATATCTTTCAGATTTCGAATCAAATAACATTAGGGAAATCGGAAGAAGAAATAATAGAAGATTTAACGACAATTGTTCAACAACTGATCAAACACGAGAAATCAGCAAGAGATGCACTTGCCAGAACTTCTTTAATTCTTTTAGAAGATCGAGTCTTTCGTTCTTTAGGTACATTGAAATACGGAAGAATAATAGAAACAAAGGAAAGTGCTAAGTGTTTATCGGATGTACAATTAGGAATTGATTTAGGTTTAATTGATGGTTTATCTAAAAACTTTTTACATGAATTAATGATATTAACTCAACCAGGTATTTTACAACAGTATGTCGGTGATCAGCTTACTCCCGAAGAAAGGGATATTAAAAGAGCATCACTAATACGCGAAAGACTATCTAATAAAAATAACTAATTATATGGGAGGAACCAATTATGATGTTTGGTCGATTTACAGAACGTGCTCAAAAAGTATTAGCTCTTTCTCAAGAAGAGGCAATCCGAATTGGACACTCAAATATAGGTACAGAACATATTTTACTAGGACTTGTTCGAGAAGGAGAAGGGATTGCTGCTAAAGCATTACTTGCTCTTGGATTAAGCCCAGAAAAAGTACAACAAGAAGTAGAAACATTAATAGGACGTGGCCAGGGAGTTGCTCAAACAGTACACTACACTCCTAGAGCTAAAAAAGTGATTGAATTATCAATGGATGAGGCTCGTAAATTAGGGCATTCATATGTAGGAACAGAACACATCCTTTTAGGATTAATTCGAGAAGGAGAAGGCGTAGCAGCAAGAGTATTAAATAATCTTGGTGTTAGCTTAAATAAAGCTCGTCAACAAGTTCTTCAATTATTAGGTAGTAATGAAAGCTCGTCTAATCATCAAAATGGATCTGCTAATCAAGCAAACACACCGACATTAGACAGCTTAGCTCGTGATTTAACTGTATCAGCTAGAGAGGGTCGCTTAGATCCTGTAATCGGACGTGGCAAAGAAATTCAGCGAGTAATTGAAGTGTTAAGCCGACGCACTAAGAACAATCCAGTATTAATTGGTGAGCCTGGTGTAGGTAAAACAGCTATTGCAGAAGGATTAGCTCAACAAATTGTTAATAATGAAGTACCAGAGATTTTAAGAGATAAACGAGTAATGACACTTGATATGGGTACTGTTGTAGCTGGAACTAAGTACCGTGGTGAATTTGAAGATCGTCTGAAAAAGGTAATGGACGAAATTCGTCAAGCTGGTAATATTATTCTTTTTATTGATGAACTTCATACATTAATTGGTGCAGGTGGAGCGGAAGGTGCAATTGATGCATCTAACATCTTAAAGCCATCATTAGCACGTGGTGAACTACAATGCATCGGTGCAACAACAATTGATGAATACCGTAAATATATCGAAAAAGATGCTGCGTTAGAGCGTCGTTTCCAACCAATTCAAGTTGATCAGCCGAGTGTAGACGAGTCAATTCAAATTCTTCAAGGTTTACGTGACCGTTATGAGGCACATCATAGAGTATCAATTTCTGATCAATCAATTATTGAAGCTGTAAAACTATCTGATCGATATATTACAGACCGTTTCTTACCGGATAAAGCAATTGATGTTATTGATGAGGCAGGTTCTAAAGTACGACTACGTAGCTTTACAACACCGCCAAATTTAAAAGAATTAGAATTAAAATTAGAGGAAGTTCGTAAAGAGAAAGATGCAGCTGTTCAAAGTCAGGAATTTGAAAAAGCAGCATCATTAAGAGACTCAGAACAAAGATTACGTGAACAATTAGAAGATACGAAACGTCAATGGAAAGAGAAACAAGGCAAAGAAAATTCTGAAGTAACTGTAGAGGATATAGCGAATGTTGTATCATCATGGACGAATATTCCAGTTACAAAACTTGCTCAAACAGAGGCAGATAAACTGTTAAATATGGAAAGTGTTCTTCATAAACGAGTAATTGGTCAAGAAGAAGCAGTAGTTGCAGTTTCGAAAGCTGTAAGACGTGCAAGAGCTGGATTAAAAGATCCAAAACGTCCAATTGGTTCATTTATTTTCTTAGGTCCTACAGGGGTAGGTAAAACAGAGTTGGCTCGAGCATTAGCTGAAACAATTTTCGGCGATGAAGATGCGATGATTCGTATTGATATGTCGGAGTATATGGAAAAACACGCAACATCTCGTTTAGTAGGAGCACCTCCAGGATATGTAGGATATGATGAAGGTGGTCAATTGACTGAGAAAGTTAGACGTAAACCTTACTCGGTAATTCTATTAGATGAAATTGAGAAAGCTCATCCAGACGTATTTAATATCCTACTTCAAGTATTAGAAGACGGTCGATTAACTGATTCAAAAGGCCGCACAGTTGACTTTAGAAATACACTTGTAATCATGACATCAAACGTCGGAGCAAGTGCTTTAAAAACAAATAAATATGTTGGATTCAATATTAATGATGGGGAAAAAGATTACAAAGATATGAAGGGAAAAGTATTAGAGGAACTGAAAAAAGCATTCCGTCCTGAATTCCTAAACCGTATCGATGAAACAATCGTCTTCCATTCATTAGAGAAGAAACATATTAAAGAAATTGTTCACTTAATGGTTAATAGCTTAACGAAGCGTTTAAAAGAACAAGAAATTGAACTAGAATTATCAGATGCAGCAATTGATAAAATTTCAGATGAAGGATTCGATGCTGAATACGGAGCTCGTCCATTAAGAAGAGCAATTCAAAAACAAGTAGAGGATCGTTTATCCGAAGAATTATTAAAAGGTAATGTTGAAAAAGGCCGAAAAGTTATTCTTGATGTAAAAGATAACGAATATTTGATAAAATCAGAGGCTGAAACTGTAAATCAATAAGCAATTACAAAGTTCATACCTTTTATGAAGGATAAGTGAACAAATTAATTGTAAAGTTATCTAATTTGTGAAAAAGGGCGTGAAGCCCTTTTTCTTATATCAAAAAAGCGTTAGGATAGACTTAGAATACATACTCTATTAATATAGAAAATCATAGTAACAAAAGAGGTACTATACATATGGCTAAAAAAAATAAAACGAAATTCGTTTGTCAATCTTGTGGATATGAGTCAGTAAAGTGGATTGGAAAGTGTCCTGCATGTAACGAGTGGAATACAATGGTTGAGTTTATAGAACAACCTGCTAGTTCAAGAAGGCTAACATTTAATACAAATGCTACAGTAGAAGGAACGAAACCAATTTCAATTATGGAAGTGGAAATTGGCACTGAAACTCGTATTGAAACTTCTTTCGATGAGTTTAACCGGGTTTTAGGTGGCGGTATCGTTTTAGGTTCATTAGTATTAATTGGTGGTGACCCGGGAATTGGTAAGTCGACGATGCTCTTACAGGTTTCCTCACAATTGGCTAAAAAGGATCATAAAGTTTTATATGTTTCAGGTGAAGAATCTCAGAAGCAAATAAAATTAAGAGCAGAACGACTAGGTGTTGCTACACAAAACTTATATGTTTTATCCGAGACAGATTTGTCTCATATTGCTCGATATATGGATGAGATGGCTCCTGATTTTGTTGTAATTGATTCGATTCAAACAATCTATTTACAAGAAGTAACATCTGCTCCTGGTAGTGTATCACAAGTACGAGAGTGTACTTCAGAATTAATGAAATTCGCGAAAACTAAAGGGATCCCGATCTTTATAGTAGGACATGTAACAAAAGAAGGATCAATTGCAGGTCCACGTTTACTGGAACATATGGTAGATGCGGTGTTATATTTTGAGGGTGAAAGGCATCATACATATCGAATATTAAGGGCAGTTAAAAATCGTTTTGGATCTACTAATGAAACTGGTATTTTTGAGATGAAAGAGTTAGGATTAGTGGAAGTGCTGAATCCATCGGAAATATTCTTAGAAGAGAGACCTTTTGGAGTAGCAGGTTCAACTGTTGTTGCTTCTATGGAAGGTACTAGACCTGTACTAGTTGAACTACAAGCACTTGTCTCTCCAACGAGCTTTGGAAATGCAAGGCGAATGGCAACTGGTATAGATCATAATAGAGTATCGTTAATTATGGCTGTATTAGAAAAGAGAATGGGCCTTTTATTACAAAATCAAGATGCTTATTTAAAGGTTGCCGGAGGACTGAAGTTAGATGAGCCTGCTGTAGACTTAGCTGTTGCAGTAAGTATAGCATCAAGCTTTCAAGATAAACCTACTAATCCAACAGATGTAGTAATTGGTGAGATCGGTTTAACAGGAGAAGTTCGTAGGGTATCTAGAATAGAGCAAAGAGTACAAGAAGCAGCTAAACTTGGATTTAAAAGAGCAATAATTCCATCAAAAAATATTGGAGGATGGAGTTTTCCTGAAGGAATGGAAATAATAGGTATTAATACAGTACATGAAGCATTAAAATACGTGTTAGGAGGGTAGAGATGGAGGATCAAAAACAAAAAGCTAAATCAATGTTGCCAGTTTTAGAAATGATCGCTCCAGGTACACCATTGCGTGATGGCATTGATAATGTACTTAGAGCACAGACTGGTGGACTAATTGTACTTGGCTTTAATGATGAAACAAAAGAAATGGTCGACGGTGGTTTTCATATTAATGACCCTTTCTCTCCAGCTAGCTTATATGAATTAGCAAAAATGGATGGAGCGCTCATTTTAAATGAAACAGGGTCAAAAATCCTGTTAGCAAATGCACAATTGATACCAGATCAATCAATCTTTACAAAAGAAACTGGTATGCGTCATAGGACTGCAGAACGAGTATCAAGACAGACAGGAAACTTAGTAATTGCTATTTCGCAAAGACGTAATGTTATTACCTTATATAAAGGTAATTTGCGCTATACACTGCGAGATATTGGCGTAATTTTAACAAAAGCTAATCAGGCGATTCAGACTCTTGAAAAATATAAAATTGTGTGGAATCAAGGGATTACTTCACTTAGTATTTTAGAATTTGAAGAGCTAGTTACATTATTTGAAGTTGTAAATGTCTTACATAGTGTTGAAATGGTTCTTCGAATTAAAAATGAAATTAATAACTATGTAATTGAACTTGGTGATGAAGGAAGACTGATTGAATTACAGTTAATTGAGATCATTTCGGACCTTGAGGAGGAGGCATTACTTTTAATAAAGGATTATCATTATAGTAAGGAACAAGATCCTAAAAATATTTTGCAAAAACTCCAAGAACTGGCAAATGAAGAATTGTTAGAGGACCATGCCATTATTAAATTGCTAGGTTATCCGAATAACACAAATCTTGAAGAAATGGTAGAACCTAGAGGATATCGTATGTTGATGAAAATTTCTAGACTACCGCCGCTAGTGATCGAAAATTTAACACAGCGATTTAAGCACCTTAAAGGGATCTATAAAGCTACTCTTGCTGAGTTAGATGATGTTGATGGAATCGGTGAAATTCGTGCAAAAAAAATCAAAGAAGGATTAAAACGAATTCAGGAGCAACTGTTTATCAATAGACATAACTAAGTTATTTCGTCTAAGATAGAGTTATTATTTATTTAAAGGAGGTGGCGAATTGATAAAGAGGATCGTTCAAGTTATTTATATTTTTGTCGGAAGTACTTTAGGTTTAGTACTTTTTCCACTATTAGATAAACTGTTAAAAACAGAGTTACCTAATATTTTGCATAATTCTTATGTGCAAGCTTTAAGTGGAGCAGTGATCTTTTTTATTTTATCGCTTTGGTTAGTTGATCCAACAGTAACGTTTATCAAGTATATTGAGGAGAAATTATTAAAAGCTCCTATTTCAATGATTTTGTTTGGTAGTTTAGGACTTGTTTTTGGACTTATTCTGGCATTTCTTATTTCATTGCCAATTGACTCAATTAGATTACAGTATGTTTCATCAATTATTCAAATAGTTGTTACGATTTTATTAGGATATTTAGGTTTTCAAGTTGGGATTAAAAAGAGAGAAGAATTATTGAGTTTATTTACTTTATCTTCAAAAGCCAAGAAAAAGACTGCTGAAGAGCAAGATTCATCATTCGATATTCCAGTTAAAATTTTAGATACTAGTGTAATCATTGATGGTCGTATTGCTGATATATGCCAAACTGGATTCATAGAAGGAACAATTGTGATTCCACAATTTGTATTAGCAGAATTACAATATATAGCTGATTCCTCAGATACGTTAAAACGAAATAGAGGACGAAGAGGATTAGATATTCTAAATAGAATTCAAAAAGAGCTAGCTATGAAAGTTGAAATCTACGAAGGGGATTTTGAAGATGTTCCTGAAGTAGATGCCAAATTAGTAAAGCTTACTAAATTAAAAAATGGTATTTTAGTGACAAATGACTTTAATTTAAATAAAGTAAGTGAACTTCAGCAAATTAAAGTTTGGAATATTAACGATCTAGCAAATGCAATTAAACCAGTAGTATTACCTGGGGAAGTATTAACTGCTTTTGTAGTAAAAGAAGGTAAAGAAAAATTACAAGGTGTTGCATATTTAGATGATGGTACAATGATCGTTGTAGAAGACGGTAAAGAATCAATTGGTAAACGAGTAGAGACTGTCGTTACGAGCGTACTACAAACTTCTGCTGGTCGCATGATTTTTGCAAAAGTAAAGTAAGTTAGAGGGGTATACGTAAAATGCAATATAAGGTCATCATTCCAGCAGCGGGTTCTGGCTCTCGAATGGGTGCAGGCTATAATAAATTATTTCTAAAAATAATTAGCTCGCCAATTATTGAATTAACTTTAAAAGTATTTGGCGAAGATCATCGTTGCAATGAGATTATCTTACCGATTAAAGAATCTGAAAAACAGTTCTTTGAAACTTTAAATTTGCCAAGCTTTATTCAAAATAAAATAACCTATGTAAAAGGTGGAGCAGAAAGGCAAGAAAGTGTTTATAATGGTTTAGTTTCAATTAAGGATACTGAAAGTTTTATTTTAGTACACGATGGGGCGAGACCTTTTGTAACAAATGCAGTGATTGAGCGGATTCTTGAAAAGATGAATGAACATGAGGCAGTCATCTGTGCTGTTCCACTGAAAGATACAATAAAGAAAGTTATTGATCAAGAAGTCGTTGAGACAATCGATCGTTCTATACTTTGGGGAGTACAGACTCCCCAAGCTTTTACATACAAATGCCTAATGGAAGCTCATCAAAAAGCGATCGAAAATGGTTATTTAGGAACTGATGATGCTAGCTTAGTTGAATGGAACAGAAGTAAAGTTTTTGTAGTAAATGGAGATTATAACAATATTAAAGTAACAACTAAAGAAGATTTGTTTTTTGCTGAAACAATCTATGAACAATATAGAGGTTAGAAGGTGTTTACATGTTTAGAATTGGACAAGGGTTTGATGTTCACGCTTTTGCAGAAAATCGCCCATTAATTATTGGTGGTATTGAGATCCCATACGAATTAGGTTTATTAGGTCATTCTGATGCCGATGTTCTTCTTCATACAATATCGGATGCATTACTAGGGGCTATTGGTGAAGGAGATATAGGTAGACATTTTCCGGATACAGATCCAGCTTTTAAAGATGCTGATTCAGCAAAACTACTTCAACACGTATTTCATATTGTTAAGGATAAAGGCTATGATTTAGTTAACGCGGATTGTACGATTATTGCTCAAGCGCCTAAAATGGCACCATATATCCAATTAATGAGAGAGCGAATTGCAGAACTGCTTGAAACGACATCTGATTGTATTAATGTTAAAGCAACAACAACTGAAAAATTAGGTTTTACAGGAAGAAAAGAAGGAATTGCATCCCAAGCGGTTGTATTGTTACAAAAGAAGGCTTAAACTAATAAAGTATATTAATTATTCAGTGGAGAGTGTCTATAAATGTCAAATAGAGTAAGAGTTCGTTATGCACCTAGTCCGACAGGTCATTTACATATTGGAAATGCACGTACAGCATTATACGTATATTTATTTGCTAAGCATTTTAACGGTGATATGGTATTACGTATTGAAGATACTGATATCGAACGTAATGTTGAAGGTGGCGAAGAAAGCCAAGCGAAATATTTACACTGGTTGGGTATTGATTGGGATGAAGGTCCAGATAAAGGTGGCGAGTACGGTCCTTATCGTCAGCTAGAAAGACTAGACTTATACAAACAATATGCTAATGAATTAATTGAGAATGGTCATGCATACAAGTGCTATTGTACAGAGGAAGAGCTTGCAGCGGAACGTGAAGTGCAATTAGCGGCTGGTCATCCAACTACACGTTATAGCGGAAAATGCCGTCATTTAACAGCTGAAGAAAGAGCTGTTAAAGAAGCAGCAAGTGCAGAGCACACTATTCGTTTTGCAGTACCAGCAAACGATACGTATGAGTGGGAAGATATCGTTCGTGGAAATATTAAATTTGAATCAAAAGATATCGGTGACTGGGTTCTTGTTAAAAAGAACGGAATCGCTACTTATAACTACGCGGTAGTAGTTGACGATGCATTAATGAAGATTAGTCACGTACTGCGCGGGGAAGAGCATATTTCTAATACGCCTAAACAAATAATGGTATATCGTGCATTAAATTGGGATGCTCCAGATTTTGGTCATATGGCAGTAATTGTGAATGAAAATCGTAAAAAGCTTTCAAAACGTGACGAATCTGTATTACAATTTATTGAACAATATCAAAATCTTGGTTACTTACCAGAAGCATTATTTAACTTTATTGCTCTTCTTGGTTGGTCACCAGTTGGTGAAGAAGAAATTTTCAGCAAGGATGAATTTATTAAGAATTTCGATCCAAGTCGTTTAAGTTCTGCTCCTGCTATGTTTGATAAGCAAAAATTAACTTGGATTAACAACCGATATATTAAAGAGCAACCATTAGAAAAAGTGGTAGAAATTTCTTTACCACATCTAATTAAAGCTGGTTTTGTAAATGAAGAACGCACTGCAGACGAAAATCTGTGGGTTACAAATCTAGTAGCTTTATATCAAGACCAAATGAGCTTTGGTGCTGAAATAGTAGAATTATCAAGCTTATTCTTCAAAGAAGTATTAACATTCGGTGAAGAAGAGCAAGCTGTTATTTCTGAAGAGCAAGTGAAGGAAGTACTTTCAGCATTAGTTGATGAACTTAAAGCTTCTGAAGAATTTACAGTTGATTCAATTAAAGCTGCAATGAAATCAGTTCAAAAGTCAACTGGACAAAAAGGCAAAAAGTTATTTATGCCAATTCGTGTTGCAACAACTGGTCAATGTCATGGTCCTGAATTACCAGCAGCGATGACTTTATTAGGAAAAGAAAAAGTTATTGCTCGTTTACAACAAATAATTGGTTAACATTTTGATTAATTTGTAATATATATAAGTAATATTCATATAGGTAAAATGTTGATAGGGAAAAGTAAATGGCTACTCGTTACCCAGAGAGAATCACATTGGTGAAAGTGATTTTAACGCTAGTCATGGAAGTGCCCCCTTGAGTCCTTAGCCGAAAAATACGTTTTAGTAGGCTAGGGCGGTGGAAACCGTTACATTACATGAGTTGAGATAAATTTATTTTATCTAAACAGAGTGGAACCGCGCATAAAGCGTCTCTGTGTATGTTATGTACACTGGGACGCTTTTTATTTTTTATAGAGAAAAAAATCAAATTCTTAATAAATTCTTTAAGGGGAAATGAAGATGCTAAAGTACATGAAGGAAGATGTAGCGACGATATTTGAACGCGACCCAGCCGCTACTAGCTATTTAGAAGTTATTCTTACGTATGCTGGTTTACATGCATTATGGCTTTATCGATTTGCTCATTATTTCTATCGGAAAAAATGGCACTTTATTGCAAGAAGTATTTCACAGTTTGCTCGTTTTTTAACAGGAATCGAGATTCACCCAGGGGCGAAAATTGGTAGACGATTTTTTATCGATCATGGAGCAGGAGTCGTAATTGGAGAAACATGTGAAATAGGTGATGATGTTACGATTTATCAAGGGGTAACATTAGGTGGAACCGGTAAGGAAAAAGGTAAGCGACATCCAACCTTATTGAGTGGGGTACTAGTAGCTACGGGAGCAAAAGTTCTAGGATCAATCACAATCGGAGAAAATGCAAAAATCGGTGCAAATTCAGTTGTACTAAAGGATGTTCCAAATAATACTACGGTTGTTGGTATACCTGGTAAGATAGTTGTTCAAGATGGAATTAGAGTAAATAATCAATTTGATCACTGTGATCTACCTGACCCAGTAGCAGATCGATTACTACAACTAGAATCGGAATTAGAAGAGCTAAGAAGTTTAATGAGTATATCTGAAAGGAAGTAAAACTATGGCAATTCAAATTTATAATACATTAACAAGGAATAAAGAAGATTTTAAGCCGATAGAAGAAGGTAAGGTCAAAATGTATGTATGTGGACCTACTGTATATAACTATATTCACATTGGTAATGCAAGACCTGCTATTGTTTTTGATACAGTAAGACGCTATTTTGAATATCGTGGATACGAAGTAAACTATGTTTCAAATTTCACTGATGTTGATGATAAGTTAATTAAAGCAGCAAATGAATTAGGCTCAGATGTTCCAACTATAGCAGATCGTTTTATTAATGCATATTTTGAAGATGTTCAAGAACTAGGTTGCAAAACAGCGACGAATCATCCTCGTGTAATGGATAATATGGATATTATTATTGAGTTTATCGATGAGCTAGTAAAAAAAGGTTATGCATATGAATCCGAAGGTGATGTTTACTTCAAAACTAAGGAATTTGATGGTTACGGTAAACTTTCACACCAATCAATTGAAGACCTTCGAATTGGTGAAAGAATTGAAGTTGGCGAAAAGAAAGAAGATCCATTAGATTTTGCCCTATGGAAAGCAGCTAAACCAGGTGAAATATTCTGGGAAAGTCCATGGGGGAAAGGTAGACCAGGATGGCATATTGAATGCTCAGCAATGGCGAAGAAATACCTTGGAGAAACAATTGATATACATGCAGGTGGTCAAGATTTATCATTTCCACACCATGAGAATGAAATCGCTCAGTCAGAAGCTTTAAGCGGGAAAACTTTTTCAAATTATTGGATGCATAATGGATACATCAATATCGACAACGAAAAAATGTCTAAGTCATTAGGTAACTTTGTATTAGTACATGACATTATAAAAATCGTTGATCCTATGTTATTACGTTTCTTCATGTTATCAGTGCATTATCGTCACCCAATTAACTATAGTGATGAACTTTTACAAGAAGCTAGAAATGGTTTTGAACGTATTAAAACGGCATATCAAAATAGTAAGCATCGTTTAGAAAGAAGTACTAATTTAACAGAAGATGACAATAAGTGGTTAAAAGAAATAGCAGATGAAAAAACCGTCTTCACAAAAGTAATGGATGATGACTTTAATACAGCTAATGCAATTTCTGTTTTATATCAATTAGCTAAATTGGCAAATCAATATTTACTAGAAACACATACTTCTACAAATGTATTAAATCAATTAGTAGCAACTTTTGATGAATTATCAAATGTTCTAGGCATAACACTAGTTAAAGAAGAAGCAATGTTAGATGATGAAATCGAAGCATTGATTCAAAAACGTACAGACGCACGTAAAAATCGTGATTTTGCATTAGCGGACCAAATTCGTGATCAATTAAAAGAAATGAATATAATCGTTGAAGATACTCCGCAAGGTATTCGCTGGAAAAGAGGATAACTTCATGATTGAAAGTAACCAAAAAATTGATGCTAAACAACTAAACAGTTTAGCACTTGCTTATATAGGTGATGCTGTATATGAAATTTATGTACGTCATCACCTCCTTGAAAAAGGGACAGTAAGACCTAATCAACTTCACCGAGCAGCAACAAGATTTGTTTCTGCGAAAGGACAAGCTAAAGTAATTAGAGAAATGCTTTTTACTGAGATACTGTCAGATGAAGAAGTTGCGGTCGTTAAAAGGGGCCGTAATGCAAAGTCAGGAACTGTACCAAAAAATACTGATGTACAAACATATCGATACGCAACCGCAATGGAAGCGTTAATTGGGTACCATTATTTATTAAAAAATGAAGATAGACTCAATACAATTGTAGATTTTGCGATTCAAATTATTGAGAATGATAAAGGAGCATAATATGTCTGAGGAATTTATTATTGGACGTAATCCAGTTATGGAAGCAATACGTTCAGGTCGTGATATAAATAAAATTTGGGTTAGCGAAGGAGCAAATAAAGGTCAAATCCATAAACTTTTAGAATTAGCTAACCAAAACAAAGTGATAGTTCAAACAGCACCAAACAAGAAATTAGATGGAATGGTTAAGGGAAACCACCAAGGTGTAGTAGCACAAGTAGCTGCATATGAATATGTGGAACTTGATGATTTATTTGAAGTTGCGAGTAGTCGAAATGAACAGCCGTTCTTCTTAATTCTTGATGAAATTGAAGATCCTCATAATTTAGGCTCAATTATGAGAACTGCAGATGCAGTTGGTGCTCATGGAATCATTATTCCAAAGAGAAGAGCGGTAGGTTTAACTTCAGCGGTTGCTAAAGCTTCTACTGGAGCAATTGAATACATTCCAGTAGCTCGAGTAACGAACTTAGCAAGAACTATAGATGAATTAAAAGAAAGAGGAGTTTGGATTTTTGGTACAGATGCAAAAGGTGCTGATGACTATCGAAACATGGATGGCCAAATTTCTCTTGGGTTAATTATTGGTAGCGAAGGTAAAGGCATGAGCAGGATCTTAAAGGAAAAATGTGATTTCCTAATTAAATTACCAATGGTCGGTAAAGTTACATCTTTAAATGCGTCTGTTGCGGCTAGTCTATTAATGTATGAAATACATCGTAAGAGACACCCGCTTGGATCATAAAAAGAAAGAGATTCTTATTGTAGATGGTTATAACATGATTGGAGCTTGGCCGAATCTTAGAAAAATTCGAGAAATTGACTTTGATAAATCACGTGATTATCTAATTACTCAACTTGCTGAGTATAAGGCATACACAGGGATGTATATAATTGTTGTATTTGATGCTCATTTTGTAAATGGAATCGAAAAGGTCGACAAGAATTCAAAGGTCGAAGTGATTTTTACTCGAAAAAACCAGACGGCTGATGAAAAAATTGAAAAACTTGCAATTGAGCTCCGTCATGTTAACCATCATATTTATGTTGCGACATCTGACTTTACTGAGCAATGGCAAATATTTGGACAAGGTGCACTTCGTATACCTGCAATGGAACTTTATCGATCGGTTACTCAAAATAAAAAAATGATAAGTAGTCGAATTAGTGAAATACCTGATCAAAGACTGACGATTAGTAAGACTTTAAATTCGAAACAAACAGAAATTTTAGAAAAATGGCGAAGAGGGGAACGATGACTTATTGTTTCCTTCTTCTTTGTGCTGTATAATTTAATTAAATTGTTTGGTCGGAGGTGCTAATTTTGAACGTTGAACAGGAATTGAAGCTAATGATAGAGTATGGCCCTTTAGAAGATGAGGTAATTCTCGAATATGTTCGAGAGGGAGATCAAGAGGCACTAACATTTTTAATTCAAAAGTACCGAAATTTCGTTAAAGCAAAATCTAGGTCTTATTTCCTAATAGGAGCTGACCGTGAAGACATCATTCAAGAAGGTATGATTGGATTATACAAAGCAATTCGTGATTACAAGGAAGATAAACTTTCGTCCTTCAAGGCGTTTGCAGAATTATGCATTACAAGACAGATTATTACAGCAATTAAAACAGCGACTAGACAAAAGCACATACCATTAAATTCTTATGTTTCATTGGACAAGCCTATTTATGATGAGGAATCTGATCGTACATTACTGGATGTTTTAACAGAAACAAAAAACATGGATCCAGAGGAACTTGTTATCAATCAAGAAGAAAATGTGGACATAGAGCTTAAAATGTCTGAATTATTAAGCGATTTAGAAAGAAAAGTATTATCACTCTATTTAGATGGTCGATCTTACCAAGAAATATCAGAAGAGTTAAACAGACATGTAAAATCGATTGATAATGCTCTCCAACGAGTAAAAAGAAAGCTTGAAAGATATATGGAAATTAGAGAACTATCAGTTTAATTAGATCAAAGAAATCCATTTGTAATTCTTAATATTATATAGGAATACAAGGGTTTAGAAATGAATTTGACAGTTTATATTTCACATGGTACATTCTAAATGGATAATTATAGATGAATTAGGTTGGTGTCACCATGAGAAAAAAAGTTGTCCTGTCGTGCGCTAATTGCAATAATAGAAATTACTCCACGATGAAGAATTCCTCTTCTGTAGAACGTTTGGAGATGAAAAAGTTTTGTAAAACGTGCAATGAGCATACTACACATAAAGAAACAAAATAAATGAAGTAAGATAAATGATAATTGCGAATGTCCTTATTCAGTATATAAGTTAAAGATCATGCACTATTTTTTGGACAAGGCGGACGTTTCGTAAATCTCTAAACTAGTATATATGGGGGTTGCATCTGTGGGTCGTATCGGTAAGTTTTTTCGCGAAGTAAAAAGTGAAATGAAAAAAGTTTCATGGCCTAAACGTAAAGAATTAGTTAATTCAACAGTTACAGTATTAGCTACAGTTTTATTCTTTGTAGTATTCTTCGCTGTAATTGACACAGGACTTTCTAAACTAATTCGACTTATTCTTGAATAAGTTAAAACTAATTGTGCTATAATGAGTGATAATGTTTAAAAAAAAGCCCGGTGACGGGTTTTTTAATTTGCAAAGAAAGTTGACCGGGGAGGGAAGGACAAGTAGTCCTCTAACATGGAAAAAAGATGGTATGTAGTTCATACTTACTCAGGATATGAGAATAAAGTAAAAGCGAATTTAGAAAAACGTGTTGAAACAATGGGAATGCAGGATAAAATTTTCCGTGTAATAGTTCCAGAAGAATCAGAAGTGGAAATGAAGAACGGTAAAGAGAAAGTAACGAAACGTAAAGTGTTTCCGGGTTATGTGTTAGTTGAACTAGTCATGACTGACGATTCTTGGTATGTAGTTCGAAATACACCGGGAGTAACTGGTTTCGTTGGCTCAGCAGGATCTGGTTCAAAACCAACCCCACTTTTAGAAGAAGAAATTACTCATATTCTAAAACATATGGGTCTAGATGAACAAACAATTGATTTTGATTTAGATGTAAATGAAGTTGTTCGATTAAAAGAAGGTCCATTTGCGAATTATACTGGATCAATTAAAGAAATTGACTTCGAAAAGAAAAAAGTGACTGTGTTAGTAGAATTCTTTAATAAAGAAACACCGGTAGAACTGGATTTACACCTTATTGAAAAATTATAATACAAGACCTTGCATTTTTAATTTGAAAATGTTAGACTTTTAAAGGTCAATATGCATCGAAAAGATGATATTAACTTCTGTATAAGAATATGCATGCAAATGCAAAACGATATGAGTGGGAGGGTGTAAAAACCCGTCACCACATCACGGACTTAAGGAGGTGTGTCTCGTGGCTAAAAAAGTAATTAAAATGGTAAAATTGCAAATTCCTGCAGGAAAAGCAAACCCAGCACCACCAGTTGGTCCTGCATTAGGACAAGCAGGTGTTAACATCATGGGATTCTGTAAAGAGTTCAACGCTCGTACAGCTGACCAAGCTGGTCTAATTATTCCTGTTGAAATCACTGTATTCGAAGATCGTTCGTTTACATTTATTACGAAAACTCCTCCTGCTGCTGTACTTCTTAAAGTAGCGGCTGGTATCGAGTCTGGTTCTGGTGAACCAAATCGTAAAAAAGTAGCAACAGTTAAACGCGATAAAGTGCGTGAGATTGCTGAACAAAAAATGCCTGACTTAAATGCTGCTTCTGTTGAAGCTGCAATGCGTATGGTAGAAGGTACTGCACGTAGTATGGGTATCGTTATTGAAGACTAATCCCATCTTCAATAAGGTGTGATTGAGGAGGTTGCGAACATCATTTGATGTGTTTTATCGCAACCTTTATTCGTGGGAGGAAAATCCGTTAAAACCACATTAGGAGGAATAAAACATGGCTAACAAAGGTAAAAAATACCAAGAAGCTATTAAATTAGTAGATCGTACAGCTGTTTACGCAGTAAACGAAGCTGTTGAACTTGTTAAAAAGACTACAACTGTTAACTTCGATGCAACAGTTGAAGTAGCATTCCGTTTAGGAGTAGATCCAAAGAAAGCTGACCAACAAATTCGTGGTGCAGTAGTTCTTCCACACGGTACTGGTAAAGTACAACGTGTATTAGTATTCGCTAAAGGTGAAAAAGCTAAAGAAGCTGAAGCTGCTGGTGCTGATTTCGTAGGCGATGCTGACATGATTAACAAAATCCAACAAGGTTGGTTCGATTTTGATGTAGTAGTAGCAACTCCAGACATGATGGCTGAAGTTGGTAAATTAGGACGTGTATTAGGACCTAAAGGTTTAATGCCAAACCCGAAAACAGGTACAGTTACATTTGACGTAACAAAAGCTGTTAACGAAATCAAAGCTGGTAAAGTTGAATACCGTGTTGATAAAGCAGGTAACATTCACGTACCAATCGGTAAAGTATCTTTCGAAAACGAAAAGTTAGTAGAAAACTTTACAACAATCTTTGAAACAATGGTAAAAGTTAAACCTGCTGCTGCTAAAGGAACATACATGAAGAACGTAGCAATCACTTCAACTATGGGCCCTGGTATCAAAGTAGATCCAGCTAGTTTCTAAGATAAAAAACAAAGTTGACAATTCGACAAGAACTCTCTATAATGGAGATTGTCTTGCTAATTAAATAGACTACCGTAGACAGTAGGTGCTTATGCTTAATATCCTACCGAGGTGTATAACTGATAAATTCGTGCATATACAACCTCCATGTCTTTTTTTGAAAAGTTCGTGGAGGTTTTGCTATGGTTACACTTTTGCGGTATACACACAAAAATCCACAGGAGGTGTAATAAATGAGCGCAGTATTAGAAGCTAAAAAACAAGTTGTATCTGAAGTAGCTGCTAAATTACGTGATAGTAAATCAACAATTGTTGTAGACTACCGTGGTTTAAATGTTGCTGAAGTAACTGAATTACGTAAGCAATTACGTGAAGCTGGCGTTGAGTTCAAAGTTTACAAAAACACTTTAACTCGTCGTGCTGCTGAAGAGGCTGGCTTAGCTGGTTTAAACGAATCATTAACTGGTCCAAACGCTATCGCGTTTAGTACGGAGGATGTAATTGCTCCTGCTAAAGTAATCAACGATTTCGCTAAAAAACACGAAGCTTTAGAAATTAAAGCTGGTGTAATCGAAGGAAACGTTGCTACTGTTGAAGAAGTTAAAGCTCTTGCTGAACTTCCATCTCGCGAAGGTTTACTTTCTATGTTGCTTAGCGTGCTACAAGCACCAATCCGCAACTTCGCTCTTGCAACTAAAGCAGTTGCAGAACAAAAAGAAGAACAAGGCGCTTAATGCCAAGATCGCTTAAAATATATAATTTAAAGGTATAAACAAGGAGGAAATTAACAATGACTAAAGAACAAATCATTGAAGCAGTTAAAAACATGACTGTATTAGAATTAAATGACTTAGTAAAAGCAATCGAAGAAGAGTTCGGCGTAACTGCTGCTGCTCCTGTAGCTATGATGGGTGGCGCTGTAGAAGCTGCTGCTGAGCAAACTGAATTTGATTTAGTATTAGCTAGCCCTGGCGACCAAAAAATCAAAGTAATCAAAGTTGTTCGTGAATTAACTGGTTTAGGATTAAAAGAAGCTAAAGAATTAGTTGACAACACTCCTAAAGCAATTAAAGAAGGAATCAGCAAAGAAGAAGCTGAAGAAATGAAAGCTAAACTTGAAGAAGTTGGCGCTAACGTAGAAGTTAAGTAATTTCTAAAAGTTTTTAGAAAAGCTCGCATTTATGCGAGCTTTTTTTGTACATATGGGGTTACTTTTGGAAAGACTGTTGATAAGTATATATATGGAAGAAGGATTTTTAATGGCAGATCATTATTTTACAAATCAACCGAATAGTAAAACTGATAAAAAGGTATTTTCATTTACTCTGAGAGGGAATGATTTGAAGTTCCAATCTGATTCAGGTGTTTTTTCTAGGAATGAAGTTGATTTTGGATCCCGTGTTTTAATTAACACATTCACATTTCCAGAAGTTGAAGGTAATATTTTAGACGTTGGATGTGGATACGGTCCAATAGGATTATCAATCGCAAAAGATGATTCTAGTCGAACGGTGGAAATGGTTGATGTGAATTTAAGAGCGATAGAATTAGCAAAAGAAAATGCGGATGTAAATAAAATAGATAATGTGAAAATCTATGAAAGTAGTATCTATGAAAATGTTGCTGGTGAATATGCGGCAATTTTAACAAATCCGCCAATTCGTGCCGGGAAAAGTGTTGTTCATGAGATTTTAAAAAGTGCTCATGATAAATTACTCCCTGGTGGAGAGCTTTGGGTAGTTATTAAAAAGAAGCAAGGGGCGCCATCTGCTCTTGATTTATTAAAAGAAACTTTCGACGAGGTTGAGGTAGTAAAAAAAGATAAAGGATATTATATCATAAAAAGTAAAAAAGATTGACTGCAATTTTTGCTTGTGATAGTATTATTAAATGCCAATATATATTTATTTTCAAAAATGATTTTTTGAAAGTGGGTATATTTCTATATTCTTTGGAAATGATAGTAAAATGACTGTCGTTGAGTTTAATAAATGGTTTTCATTTTGAAACCATTTTATTTTTTGTTTAACAAGTAAGGGATGTTTTCTGCTTATTTGTTACTATTTTTTTGTTTTAAATACTCTTATTTAAGGGGTGAATATGTTGACAGGTCAACTAGTTCAATATGGACGACACCGCCAACGCAGAAGTTATGCTCGTATCAGTGAAGTTTTAGAGTTACCTAATTTAATTGAAATTCAAACAGCATCCTACCAATGGTTCTTAGATGAAGGTTTGAGAGAAATGTTCCAAGACATTTCACCAATTGAGGATTTCACAGGTAATCTATCATTAGAATTCATTGATTACAGTTTAGGTGAGCCGAAGTATGTTGTAGAAGAATCGAAAGAGCGTGACGTAAACTACGCTGCTCCACTTCGAGTGAAAGTTCGCCTATTAAATAAGGAAACTGGCGAAGTTAAGGAGCAAGACGTTTTCATGGGGGATTTCCCACTGATGACGGACACAGGCACATTCATTATTAATGGTGCTGAACGTGTAATCGTTTCACAATTAGTACGTTCTCCAAGTGTGTACTATAGTGGAAAGATCGACAAAAATGGTAAAAAAGGTTTTACGGCTACAGTTATTCCGAACCGTGGTGCTTGGTTAGAGTACGAAACGGACGCGAAGGATGTAGTTTATGTACGTATTGACCGTACAAGAAAATTACCTGTAACGGTACTACTACGTTCGCTTGGGTTTGGTACAGACCAAGAGATTCTAGACTTATTAGGCGAAAACGAATACCTACGTAATACTCTTGAAAAAGATAACACAGATAGCACTGAAAAGGCGCTTCTTGAAATCTATGAAAGATTACGTCCAGGTGAACCACCTACAGTAGAAAACGCTAAAAACCTATTAATTACTCGCTTCTTTGATCCGAAGCGTTATGACTTAGCTAGCGTTGGACGCTACAAAATAAATAAAAAATTACACATTAAAAATAGACTATTTAACCAACGTATTGCAGAAACATTAGTGGATCCAGAAACTGGTGAAATTATTGTAGAAAAAGGGACAACTCTTGATCGCCGTACGTTAGATCGTATTATTCCATTCTTAGAAAAGAATATTGGTGAAAAAGTTGCTCACCCTGCTGCTGGCGTATTAGAAGATGAGATTACTTTACAATCTATTAAAATTTACGCTCCTGTAGAAGATGGTGAACAAGTTATTCAAGTTATTGGAAATGCCAATGTAAGCAAAAGTGTGAAAAATATTTCACCTGCGGACATTATCTCTTCAATTTCTTACTTCTTTAACCTGCTACATAACGTAGGTGACACTGACGATATTGACCATTTAGGAAATCGTCGTTTACGTTCAGTTGGTGAATTACTTCAAAACCAATTCCGTATCGGTCTATCTCGTATGGAACGTGTTGTACGTGAACGTATGTCAATTCAAGATACAAACGCAGTTACTCCGCAGGCATTAATTAATATTCGCCCTGTAATTGCTTCAATTAAAGAATTCTTTGGTAGTTCACAGCTATCTCAATTCATGGACCAAACAAATCCTCTTGCTGAATTAACTCATAAGCGAAGACTATCAGCACTTGGACCAGGTGGTTTAACACGTGAACGTGCAGGATTTGAAGTGCGTGACGTTCATTACTCTCACTATGGCCGTATGTGTCCGATTGAAACGCCTGAGGGACCGAACATCGGATTAATTAACTCACTTTCTTCTTATGCAAAAGTAAATCAATTTGGTTTCATTGAAACTCCTTATCGTCGAGTTGACCCTGAAACAGGTCGTCTAACTGATAAAATTGACTATTTAACTGCTGATGAAGAGGATTTATACGTTGTAGCCCAAGCGAATGCTCGTTTAGGTGAAGACGGAAGCTTCTTAGATGAAGATGTAGTAGCTCGTTTCCGTGGAGATAACACAGTTGTTAAACGTGAACGTATTGACTACATGGATGTATCTCCTAAACAAGTAGTATCAGCTGCGACAGCATGTATTCCTTTCTTAGAGAACGATGACTCGAACCGTGCTCTAATGGGAGCGAACATGCAACGTCAAGCAGTACCATTATTAAACCCTGAATCTCCAATCGTAGGTACAGGTATGGAATACGTTTCAGCAAAAGACTCAGGTGCTGCAGTAATTTGTAAACACCCAGGTATCGTTGAACGTGTTGAAGCGAAAGAAGTTTGGGTACGTCGCTACTTAGAAGTAGATGGACAAAAAGTTAAAGGTGACCTTGATAAATATCGTATGTTAAAATTCGTACGTTCTAACCAAGGTACTTGTTATAACCAACGCCCAATCGTAAGTGTTGGTGACCAAGTAGTAAAAGGCGAAATTCTTGCAGATGGACCTTCGATGGAAAAAGGTGAATTAGCACTAGGACGTAACGTATTAGTAGCATTCATGACATGGGATGGTTACAACTACGAGGATGCGATCATTATGAGTCGCCGTCTAGTTAAAGAAGATGTTTACACTTCAGTTCATATTGAAGAATATGAATCAGAAGCTCGTGATACAAAATTAGGACCTGAAGAAATCACTCGTGATATTCCAAACGTTGGTGAAGATGCACTTAAAAATCTTGATGAGCGTGGAATTATCCGAATTGGTGCTGAAGTAAAAGATGGAGATTTATTAGTTGGTAAAGTAACGCCTAAAGGTGTAACTGAATTAACTGCTGAAGAACGTCTTCTACATGCAATCTTCGGTGAAAAAGCTCGTGAAGTTCGTGATACCTCATTACGTGTTCCACATGGTGGAGGCGGAATTATTCTTGATGTGAAAGTATTCACTCGTGAAAACGGTGATGAATTACCACCAGGAGTAAACCAACTTGTTCGTGTTTATATCGTTCAGAAACGTAAAATCTCTGAAGGGGATAAAATGGCTGGACGACATGGTAATAAAGGGGTTATCTCTCGTATTTTACCAGAAGAAGATATGCCATTCTTACCTGATGGAACGCCAGTTGATATCATGTTAAACCCATTAGGTGTACCTTCTCGTATGAACATCGGTCAGGTATTAGAGCTACACTTAGGTATGGCTGCAAGATATCTTGGTATTCATGTTGCTTCTCCAGTATTTGACGGAGCACGTGAGGAAGATGTTTGGGGAACAATTGAAGAAGCTGGTATGGCACGTGATGCAAAAACTGTACTATATGATGGACGTAGTGGTGAGCCTTTCGATAACCGTGTATCTGTAGGTGTCATGTATATGATCAAACTTGCACACATGGTTGACGACAAGTTACATGCTCGTTCAACAGGACCGTACTCACTTGTTACGCAACAACCACTTGGTGGTAAAGCACAATTTGGTGGACAGCGTTTTGGTGAGATGGAGGTTTGGGCACTTGAAGCATACGGTGCTGCTTATACATTACAAGAGATCTTAACAGTTAAATCTGATGACGTTGTTGGCCGTGTGAAAACATATGAAGCAATCGTTAAAGGTGAAAATGTACCAGAACCAGGTGTTCCAGAATCATTCAAAGTATTGATTAAGGAATTACAATCTCTAGGTATGGATGTTAAAATGATGTCTGCTACAGATCAAGAAATTGAAATGCGTGATACTGAAGATGATGATGATCAATCTTCAGAACATTTAGCGATGGATATTGAATACGTAAAAGAATAAGTATTATATAGGGTAAAACCTTAGGACAGAAAGGGAGGTAGGCCCCTTGATAGATGTAAACAATTTCGAGTATATGAAGATCGGACTTGCATCGCCTGACAAAATTCGCTCGTGGTCATACGGGGAAATTAAAAAACCTGAAACAATTAACTACCGTACATTAAAACCTGAAAAAGATGGTCTTTTCTGTGAACGCATTTTCGGTCCTACGAAAGATTGGGAATGTCACTGCGGAAAATATAAACGTGTACGTTATAAAGGTGTAGTTTGTGATCGTTGTGGAGTTGAAGTAACTCGTGCAAAGGTACGTCGTGAGCGTATGGGTCACATCGAATTAGCTGCACCAGTATCACATATTTGGTATTTCAAAGGTATTCCAAGCCGAATGGGACTTGTTTTAGACATGTCCCCTCGTGCTCTGGAAGAAGTAATCTACTTTGCTTCTTACGTAGTAACAGAAGCTGGAGATACTCCTTTAGAAAAGAAACAATTGCTATCTGAGAAAGAGTTCCGTGCTTATCGTGAGCGTTACGGTCAAACTTTCCAAGCATCTATGGGTGCTGAAGCAATTAAAAAATTATTAAGCGATATTAATCTTGAAAAAGATGTTGATTCATTAAAAGAAGAGTTAAAAACTGCTCAAGGTCAACGTCGTACAAGAGCAATTAAACGTTTAGAAGTTTTAGAAGCATTCCGTAACTCTGGTAATGAGCCTTCTTGGATGATCTTAGATGTGCTACCAGTAATCCCACCTGAATTACGACCAATGGTTCAATTAGATGGTGGACGTTTTGCAACTTCAGATTTAAACGATTTATATCGTCGTGTAATTAACCGTAACAACCGTTTAAAACGTTTATTAGACCTTGGTGCACCAAGCATCATCGTACAAAACGAAAAACGTATGCTTCAAGAAGCAGTTGATGCGTTAATCGACAATGGTCGCCGTGGCCGTCCAGTTACTGGACCAGGTAACCGTCCATTGAAATCTCTTTCTCACATGCTTAAAGGTAAGCAAGGACGTTTCCGTCAAAACTTACTTGGTAAACGTGTTGACTACTCTGGCCGTTCGGTTATTGTTGTAGGACCTAACTTACAAATGTATCAATGTGGATTACCAAAAGAAATGGCAATTGAATTATTCAAGCCATTCGTGATGAAAGAATTAGTAGAGCGTGGCTTAGCACATAATATTAAGTCTGCAAAACGTAAAATTGAGCGTTTACACCCTGAGATTTGGGATGTATTAGAATCAGTTATTCGTGAGCATCCCGTGTTACTAAACCGTGCCCCAACTCTACACAGACTTGGTATCCAAGCGTTCGAACCTACATTAGTAGAAGGCCGTGCAATCCGTCTACATCCACTTGTATGTACTGCATACAATGCCGATTTTGATGGTGACCAAATGGCTGTTCACGTACCGTTATCAAGTGAAGCACAAGCAGAAGCTCGTATTTTAATGCTTGCAGCACAAAACATCCTGAACCCGAAAGATGGTAAACCAGTAGTTACACCATCTCAAGATATGGTATTAGGTAACTATTACTTAACTCTTGAGCGTGCAGGCGCTGTCGGTGAAGGTATGGTATTTAAAGATATCAATGAGGCGTTAATTGCATACCAAAATGGCTATGTACATTTACATTCTCGTGTTGCTGTTGCAGCAAATTCATTAAATAACGAAACATTTACTGAAGAACAAAAAAATTCATTATTAATCACAACGGTTGGTAAGTTAATCTTCAATGAAATCTTACCTACGTCGTTCCCGTATATTAATGAACCTACTCAGAGTAACCTTGAGAAGGAAACTCCTCAGATGTATTTTGTAGCTAAAGGTTCGAACATTAAAGAAATTATTGAAAGTAGAGAAGAAATTGCTCCTTTCAAAAAGAAAATACTTGGAAATATCATTGCTGAAGTATTTAAACGTTTCAAAATTACTGAAACGTCAAAAATGCTAGACCGCATGAAGGATCTTGGATTTAGACACTCTACTAAAGCTGGTATTACAGTTGGTGTATCCGATATCATCGTATTACCTGAGAAGCAGTTAATTATTGCTGAAGCTCAAGAAAAAGTAGATAAAGTTCTAAAACAATTCCGCCGTGGTTTAATCACAGAAGATGAGCGTTACGATCGTGTAATTGCAATTTGGAGTGATGCAAAGGATGTTATTCAAGGCAAACTGATGGCTTCCCTAAATAAACGCAACCCAATCTTTATGATGAGTGACTCTGGTGCCCGTGGTAACGCATCAAACTTTACTCAGCTTGCTGGTATGCGTGGTCTGATGGCCAACCCGGCTGGTCGTATTATTGAGTTACCAATCAAATCTTCATTCCGTGAAGGTCTAACGGTACTTGAATACTTCATCTCTACACACGGTGCACGTAAAGGTCTTGCCGATACAGCACTAAAAACAGCCGATTCAGGTTACTTAACTCGTCGTCTAGTTGACGTTGCACAAGATGTAATCGTTCGTCAAGATGATTGTGGTACTGACCGTGGATTACACGTTAAAGCAATTAAAGAAGGTAACGAAATTATTGAGGGATTATACGATCGTTTAGTTGGTCGTCATTTACGTTCAACTATACGTCACCCAGAAACAGGTGTATTACTTGCTCAAGAAAACGATTTAATTACAGAAGACTTAGCTCGTGAAATTATCGATGCTGGTATTGAAGAAGTTAATATCCGTTCTGCGTTCACATGTAATACTAACCATGGAGTATGTAAAAAATGTTATGGCCGTAACTTAGCTACAGGTGCTGAGGTTGAAGTTGGTGAGGCAGTAGGTATTATCGCTGCACAATCAATTGGTGAACCAGGTACACAGTTAACGATGCGTACATTCCATACAGGTGGGGTAGCAGGAGACGATATTACTCAAGGTTTACCTCGTATTCAAGAGCTATTTGAAGCACGTAATCCTAAAGGTCAAGCGGTTATTTCTGAAATTGATGGTATTATTTCAATTTCTACTGACGCTAAAGATAAACAAGAAATTATTGTTCAAGGCTCAGTAGAATCTAGAAACTACCCAGTTCCTTATGGCGCTAGACTAAAAGTTCAAGAAGGTGAATCAATTGAACGTGGTCAAGTAATGACTGAAGGTTCAATCGATCCGAAAGAACTGTTAAAAGTAAAAGGTACAAACGCTGTTCAAGAATACTTATTACGTGAAGTACAAAAAGTATACCGTATGCAAGGGGTAGAAATTGGTGACAAACACGTAGAGGTAATGGTACGTCAAATGCTGAAGAAAGTTCGTGTAATGGATGCAGGTGAGACTACTTTACTACCTGGTACATTATTAGAACTACACCAGTTTACTGAAGCGAATAAAGAAGCTTTATTTGCAGGTAAACAACCAGCTACTGCGCGCCCATTATTACTAGGTATTACAAAAGCGTCATTAGAAACAGACTCATTCCTTTCTGCTGCATCATTCCAAGAAACAACGCGTGTATTAACAGACGCTGCGATTAAAGGAAAACGTGATGAGTTGCTAGGATTAAAAGAGAATGTTATTATAGGTAAGTTGGTTCCAGCTGGTACTGGTATGAACAGATACCGTAAAGTAGATCTTGTTAAAGATTTAACTGAATCAGTTGAAATGAACGAAGAAGTATTAGTTGAAAAATAATCTTAAAATATTTTACAACTTGAGTTGACATCATTTGATGAAAAATGATATTATATTCAAGGTTGCTCCTAGACAATAGCACTGCTAATCTAAGCAGGTTAGATCCGGGGCTAATTTAGGAATATACAGGTTAAAACTGTTTTTGTGAGAAGGAGGGCTTCTTCCTTCTTGCAAAAACTTTGTTTTCAACTTATTATGAACCACCTGGATGTGTGGTCTTATAAATATTTGAAGGGAGGAAAACTCATGCCTACTATTAACCAGTTAGTGCGTAATGGACGTACTTCTAAAGTATGGAAATCAAAATCACCAGCATTAAATAAAGGTTTCAACTCATTAAAGAAAAAATCAACTGATTTATCAGCTCCACAAAAACGTGGTGTTTGTACTCGTGTTGGTACTATGACTCCTAAGAAACCGAACTCAGCATTACGTAAATATGCTCGTGTACGTTTAACTAACCAAATCGAGGTAACTGCTTATATCCCAGGTATCGGACACAACTTACAAGAACACAGTGTTGTTCTTATCCGTGGTGGACGTGTAAAAGATTTACCGGGGGTACGTTACCATATCGTTCGTGGTGCATTAGATACTGCAGGTGTTGACAAGCGTATGCAAGGTCGTTCTAAATATGGAACTAAGAGACCAAAAGCAGCTAAGAAGTAATAAATAACAACTAGCCGAAAGGAGGAAATAACATGCCACGTAAAGGTCCTGTTGCAAAAAGAGATGTATTGCCAGATCCACTTTATAATTCAAAATTAGTTTCTCGTTTAATCAACAAAATGATGATTGACGGAAAAAGAGGAAAGTCTCAAGCTATCTTATACGGAGCATTTGAATTAATCCAAGAACGTTCTGGTAAAGAACCAATGGAAGTATTCGAAGCAGCTCTTAAAAATATCATGCCAGTTCTAGAAGTTAGAGCTCGTCGTGTTGGTGGTTCAAACTACCAAGTACCAGTTGAGGTTCGCCCTGAGCGCCGTACAACTTTAGGTCTTCGCTGGTTAGTTAACTATGCTCGTCTTCGTGGAGAAAAAACGATGGAAGAGCGTTTAGCTAATGAAATTCTTGATGCAGCTAACAACTCAGGTTCTGCAGTTAAGAAACGTGAAGATACACACAAAATGGCAGAAGCGAACAAAGCGTTTGCTCACTACCGTTGGTAAGATTAAAAGCAATATAGTTATTTCTGCACATAATGAATGTTGGTTAAGTCGTTCACCTATTTTTAATTTAGCTTGCTAGATTAAATAGGTGAACGTCGGATTACATAATTTAGGATGACATAATAGTTCCTTGCTTGTAGTGCTTGCTTAACTTAATAACATGAAGTATGTATAGGAATAACTTTTTCTTGTACTAAAAAATCCTAACTAATACTGGAAGGGAGAAAGAACCCTGATGACTAGAGAGTTCTCCTTAAATAACACTCGTAATATCGGGATCATGGCTCATATTGATGCTGGTAAAACAACAACAACAGAGCGTATCCTTTATTACACAGGTCGTATTCACAAAATTGGTGAAACTCATGAAGGAGCTTCACAAATGGACTGGATGGAGCAAGAGCAAGAGCGTGGTATCACTATCACATCTGCTGCTACAACAGCTCAGTGGAATAACCACCGTGTAAATATCATTGATACTCCAGGTCACGTAGACTTCACTGTAGAAGTTGAACGTTCTCTACGTGTACTTGATGGCGCAGTAGCAGTACTTGATGCTCAATCAGGTGTTGAGCCTCAAACTGAAACAGTTTGGCGCCAAGCAACTACTTACGGAGTTCCACGTGTAGTATTCGTTAACAAAATGGATAAAATCGGCGCGGATTTCTTATACTCTGTAGGTACGTTACATGACCGTTTACAAGCTAACGCACACCCAATCCAATTAGCGATGGGTGCTGAAGATAACTTCTGGGGAATCGTTGACCTAGTTGAAATGAAAGCTATTAAGTACAATAATGACTTAGGAACTGACATTGAAACAATTGAAATTCCAGAAGAATATCAAGAACTAGCTGAAGAATACCGTGGTCGTTTAATCGAAGCGGTAGCTGAGCTAGATGAAGAATTAATGATGAAATACCTTGAAGGTGAAGAAATCACACTTGCTGAATTAAAAGCTGCTATTCGTACAGCTACATGTTCAGTACAATTCTACCCAGTAGTATGTGGTTCTGCTTTCAAAAACAAAGGTGTTCAATTAATGCTTGATGCAGTAATTGATTACCTACCATCTCCATTAGATGTACCAGCTATCAAAGGAACTTTACCTGATACTGAAGAAGAGAAAATCGTTCCTTCAAGTGATGAAGAGCCTTTCGCAGCATTAGCATTCAAAATCATGACTGATCCTTATGTTGGTAAATTAACGTTCTTCCGAGTATACTCAGGTACGTTAGAATCTGGTTCATACGTTCAAAACTCTACAAAAGGTAAGCGTGAGCGTGTAGGTCGTATCCTACAAATGCATGCTAACTCTCGTCAAGAGATTTCGAAAGTATACGCTGGAGATATCGCTGCAGCTGTAGGTCTTAAAGATACTACAACTGGTGATACTTTATGTGATGAAAAGAATTTAGTAATTCTTGAGTCTATGGAATTCCCTGATCCAGTTATCTCAATTGCGATTGAGCCAAAATCTAAAGCTGACCAAGATAAAATGGGTCAAGCGTTAGTAAAATTAACTGAAGAAGATCCAACTTTCCGTGCACATACTGACCAAGAAACTGGTCAAGTAATCATCGCTGGTATGGGTGAGCTTCACCTTGATATCATCGTTGACCGTATGCGTCGTGAATTCAAAGTTGAAGCTAACGTTGGTGCTCCTCAAGTAGCATACCGTGAAACTTTCCGTTCTTCTGCACAAGTAGAAGGTAAATTCGTTCGTCAATCAGGTGGACGTGGACAATTCGGACACGTTTGGATTGAATTCTCACCAAACGAAGAAGGAAAAGGCTTCGAATTTGAAAACGCAATCGTTGGTGGTGTTGTTCCTCGTGAATACATCCCAGCTGTAGCTGCAGGTCTTGAAGATTCTCTTAAAAATGGTGTATTAGCTGGTTTCCCACTAATCGACATTAAAGCGAAATTATTCGATGGATCTTACCATGATGTTGACTCAAACGAGATGGCGTTTAAAGTAGCTGCTTCATTAGCTCTTAAAAATGCTGTTAAGAAATGTAACCCAGTTCTACTTGAACCATTAATGAAAGTAGAAGTTGTTATCCCTGAGGAATACTTAGGAGATATCATGGGTGATATTACTTCTCGTCGTGGACGCGTTGAAGGTATGGAAGCTCGCGGTAACGCTCAAGTAGTACGTGCAATGGTTCCTCTTTCTGAAATGTTTGGTTATGCAACTTCATTACGTTCTAACACACAAGGTCGTGGAACGTTCTCAATGGTATTTGACCATTACGAAGATGTACCAAAATCAATTTCTGAAGAGATTATCAAAAAATATAAAGGTGAGTAATTGATTATTTAGTTCTCATCATGTATAACTATTTATGTTAGTTACAAAGGGTGTCTCACCCTTTGTAGCATAATAATAAAACTAAAAATTAATTTTCTTAATTATAAGGAGGATTTTTACAATGGGTAAAGCTAAATTCGAACGTGTAAAACCACACGTTAACATTGGTACAATCGGACACGTTGACCATGGTAAAACTACATTAACTGCTGCTATTACAACTGTATTAGCTAAAGTAGGTGGAGCTGAAGCTCGCGCTTACGATCAAATCGACGGAGCTCCAGAAGAAAGAGAACGTGGAATCACAATCTCTACTGCACACGTTGAGTACGAAACAGAAACTCGTCATTATGCACACGTTGACTGCCCAGGTCACGCTGACTATGTTAAAAACATGATCACTGGTGCTGCTCAAATGGACGGTGGTATCTTAGTAGTATCTGCTGCTGATGGTCCAATGCCTCAAACTCGTGAGCACATTCTTTTATCTCGTCAAGTAGGTGTACCTTACATCGTAGTATTCATGAACAAATGTGACATGGTTGACGATGAAGAATTACTTGAATTAGTTGAAATGGAAATTCGTGATCTATTATCAGAATACGATTTCCCAGGCGATGACATTCCAGTAATCAAAGGTTCTGCGCTTAAAGCTCTTGAAGGAGATGCTGAGTGGGAAGCTAAAATTCATGAATTAATGGCTGAAGTTGATACTTACATCCCAACACCAGCTCGTGAAACTGACAAGCCTTTCTTAATGCCAGTTGAGGACGTATTCTCAATCACTGGTCGTGGAACAGTTGCTACTGGTCGTGTTGAGCGTGGTATCGTTAAAGTTGGTGACGTAGTAGAGATCGTTGGTCTTGTTGAAGAGCCAAAATCAACTACTGTAACAGGTGTTGAAATGTTCCGTAAACTTCTTGATCAAGCAGAAGCTGGAGATAACATCGGTGCACTTCTTCGTGGGGTTGCTCGTGACGATATCCAACGTGGTCAAGTTTTAGCTAAACCAGGTTCAGTTAAACAACACACTAAGTTTAAAGCTGAAGTTTACGTTTTATCTAAAGAAGAAGGTGGACGTCATACTCCATTCTTCGCTAACTACCGTCCACAATTCTATTTCCGTACAACTGATGTAACTGGAATCATCCAATTACCAGAAGGCGTTGAAATGGTTATGCCTGGCGACAACATCGAAATGACTGTTGAGTTAATCAACGCAATCGCTGTTGAAGAAGGAACTAAGTTCTCTATCCGTGAGGGTGGACGTACTGTAGGCGCTGGCGTAGTTGCTACAATCGTTGAATAATTAAACTTAAAAGCTTAGAAGATCTTTTCTTCTAAGCTTTTTTTTATAAGTAAAATGGAAATATTTAAAATATGCATTAAAACTGATTCTTGCTTGATTTTAATAATTGAAGATAATATAATAACTAAGTACTGAAGACGACGAGAACATTATTTATTTAAACTTATAACAAATGCTTGCAATAGCATTATTTTTTATGTATAATAGATGATGTTGGTCTTTGACTGCGTAGAAGTGGAAGGTTGCTGATACACCCGGCCGCTTTGCCATGGCGAGTGTAAGGAAATTTCCACGGAGTATGTCTATTATTTAAATAGGCGAAAAAGGAGGGAAAATTATGGCAAAAGAAAAAATTCGTATTCGTTTAAAAGCTTATGATCACCGTATTTTAGATCAATCTGCAGAGAAAATCGTTGAAACAGCGAAACGTTCTGGTGCTTCTGTATCTGGTCCGATTCCGTTACCAACTGAGAAATCAATTTACACGATCCTTCGTGCGGTTCATAAATACAAAGATTCTCGTGAGCAATTCGAAATGCGCACTCACAAACGTTTAATCGATATCGTGAATCCAACTCCACAAACAGTTGATTCATTAATGAGACTAGATTTACCATCTGGCGTTGATATTGAAATCAAACTTTAATAAAATTATATATAAATTCAGGAGGTGTGACTTATGACTAAAGGAATCTTAGGGAAAAAGATCGGTATGACACAAGTATTTGCTGAAAACGGCGAGTTAATTCCAGTAACTGTAATCGAAGCTACTCCAAACGTGGTTTTACAAAAGAAAACTACTGAAACTGATAGCTACGAAGCTATCCAAATCGGTTTCGCTGACAAACGTGAAAAATTAGCTAACAAACCAGAAAAAGGGCACTCTGCTAAGGCAAACACTGCACCTAAGCGCTTCGTTCGTGAACTTCGCAACGCTGATGTATCAGCTTATGAAGTTGGTCAAGAAGTCAAAGTAGATATTTTTGCAAATGGTGACATCGTTGATGTAACTGGAACTTCAAAAGGTAAAGGATTCCAAGGTAGCATTAAGCGCCACGGACAATCTCGTGGACCAATGTCTCACGGTTCTCGTTACCACCGTCGTCCAGGTTCAATGGGTCCTGTTGCTCCGAACCGTGTATTCAAAAACAAAGCTTTACCTGGTCAAATGGGTGGAGAAAAAGTAACTGTACAAAACCTTCAAATCGTTAAAGTTGACGTTGAACGTAACTTACTTTTAGTAAAAGGTAATGTACCAGGTTCTAAAAAATCTTACGTAACAATCCGTACTGCGGTTAAATCTAAATAATTAATTTAGAAGAAAGGAGGAAATAAAATGCCTAAAGTTACTATGTTTAATCAAACAGGTGCTCAAGTAGGAGAAATCGAATTAGCTGATGCTGTATTCGGAATCGCTCCAAACGAACACGCTTTATTTGATGCTGTAATGATGCAACGTGCATCTTTACGTCAAGGTACTCACAAAGTTAAAACACGTTCTGAAGTACGTGGTGGTGGTCGCAAACCATGGAGACAAAAAGGAACTGGCCGTGCTCGTCAAGGTTCAATCCGTTCTCCACAATGGCGTGGTGGTGGTATCGTATTCGGTCCAGCTCCAAGATCATACTCTTATAAATTACCTAAAAAAGTACGTCGCTTAGCGATTAAATCTGCTTTATCTACTAAAGTATTAGAACAAAGCATGCTAGTTCTTGAAGATTTAGCGTTAAACGCACCAAAAACAAAAGATATGGTTACTGTTTTAACTGGCTTATCAGTTGCTAAGAAAGTTTTAATCGTAACAGCTGACTTAAATGAAAACGTAGCTTTATCTGCTCGCAATATCCCTGGAATCACAGTACTTGCAGCAAATGAAGTAAACGTAATCGACGTTTTACATCATGATACATTAATCATGACTAAAGCTGCGGTGGAAAAAGTAGAGGAGGTGCTTGCGTAATGAAGGATCCTCGTGATATTATCAAACGCCCAGTTATCACTGAAGCTTCTATGGAAGCAATCGCTGAAAAAAAATACACTTTTGAAGTAGATGTAAGAGCTAATAAAACTGAAGTTAAAGATGCTGTTGAAGCAATCTTCGGTGTTAAAGTAGAAAAAGTTAACGTAATGAACTACAAAGGTAAGTTTAAACGTATGGGTAAACATGCTGGTTACACAAACCGTCGTAGAAAAGCAATCGTTAAATTAACTGCTGATAGCCAAGAAATTACATTATTCGAAGGCGTTTAATACTAACTACTAGAAAAGGAGGGAAATTACGATGGGAATCAAAAAGTATAAACCAACCACTAACGGTCGCCGTGGTATGACTACTAATGATTTTGCTGAGATCACTACTGATAAACCAGAAAAATCATTATTAGCTCCACTTAGTAAAAAAGCTGGCCGTAATAACCAAGGTAAAATTACTGTTCGTCACCAAGGTGGTGGACACAAACGTCAATACCGTATCATCGATTTCAAACGAGATAAAGATGGTATACCAGGACGCGTTGCTACAATCGAGTACGATCCAAACCGTTCTGCAAACATTGCGTTAATTAACTACGCTGATGGAGAAAAACGTTACATCCTAGCTCCTAAAAACTTAGTAGTAGGAATGGAAATCGTTTCAGGTCCTGAAGCAGATATTAAAGTAGGTAACGCTTTACCACTTGTAAACATTCCAGTAGGTACTACAATCCACAACATCGAGTTAAAACCAGGTCGTGGAGGACAATTAGTACGTTCAGCTGGTACTTCTGCTCAAGTATTAGGTAAAGAAGATCGTTATGTACTAGTTCGTTTAAACTCTGGTGAAGTACGTATGATTTTAGCAACTTGCCGCGCGACAGTAGGTCAAGTTGGTAACGAACATCACGAACTTATTAACATCGGTAAAGCAGGTCGTTCTCGTTGGATGGGTAAACGCCCAACTGTACGTGGATCTGTAATGAACCCAGTTGATCACCCACACGGTGGTGGTGAAGGACGCTCTCCAATCGGACGTAAATCACCAATGTCTCCATGGGGTAAACCAACTCTTGGTTACAAAACTCGTAAGAAAAACAAAGCGTCAGACAAGTTTATCGTTCGTCGTCGTAAAAAATAACGCGATTGTGCTACGGTTCACTAGAACCGTAGGTCAATCACGAAGGGAGGTACCACAATGGGACGCAGCCTGAAAAAAGGTCCATTTATTGATGATCACTTATTAGCTAAAGTTGAGAAATTAAACGAGACTGACTCTAAGCAAGTTGTTAAAACTTGGTCACGTCGTTCGACTATTTTCCCACAATTTATCGGACATACTATTGCAGTATACGATGGTCGTAAACACGTACCTGTATATGTATCGGAAGATATGGTAGGTCACAAACTTGGTGAATTTGCTCCAACTCGTACTTATAAAGGTCACGATGCGGATGACAAGAAAACTAGAAGATAATGAGAGGAGGCACTCCAATGCAAGCTAAAGCTGTACTGAGAACAGTTCGTATCGCTCCTCGTAAAGTTCGTCTAGTAGTCGATTTAATCCGAGGTAAACAAGTTGGCGAAGCGATCGCAATCCTTCGACACACACCAAAAACTGCTTCTCCTGTTGTAGAAAAATTATTAAAATCTGCTATTGCTAACGCAGAGCATAACTATGATATGGATGTTAATAACTTATACATCGAAAAAGTATTCGTTGATGAAGGTGCTACTTTAAAACGTTTCCGCCCTCGTGCACAAGGACGTGCTAGCGCAATCAACAAACGCACAAGCCACATTACAATCGTGGTATCAGAGAAGAAGGAGGGATAATCGATGGGACAAAAGGTAAATCCAGTCGGACTTCGTGTTGGTATTATTAAAGATTGGGAATCTAAATGGTACGCTGAAAAAGATTACGCTGATCTTTTACATGAAGATATCAAAATTCGTGAGTACATCAGCACTCGTTTAAAAGATTCTGCTGTTTCTAAAGTAGAAATCGAAAGAGCTGCTAACCGTGTAAACATTACTGTTCACACTGCAAAACCAGGTATGGTAATCGGTAAAGGTGGTTCGGAAGTTGAAGCTCTTCGTAAAGCTTTAAACAACCTTACTGGCAAACGTGTTCATATCAACATCATCGAAATTAAAAGAGCAGATCTTGATGCTAAATTAGTAGCTGAAAACATCGCTCGCCAATTAGAAAATCGTGTTTCTTTCCGTCGTGCTCAAAAGCAAGTACTTCAACGTGCTATGCGTGCTGGTGCATTAGGAATCAAAACACAAGTTTCTGGTCGTCTTGGCGGAGCAGATATCGCTCGTTCTGAATCATATAGCGAAGGTACAGTGCCACTTCATACATTACGTGCAGACATCGACTATGCAACTGCAGAAGCAGATACAACATACGGTAAACTTGGCGTAAAAGTATGGATCTACAAAGGTGAAGTTCTTCCTACAAAAAAGAAAGCTTCTGAGGAAGGAGGAAATTAATTATGTTAATGCCTAAACGTGTTAAATATAGAAGAGAGCATCGTGGAAAAATGCGTGGACGTGCCAAAGGTGGTACTGAAATTGCATTCGGTGAATTCGGTTTACAATCAACTGAAGCTTCTTGGATTACTAACCGTCAAATTGAAGCAGCGCGTCGTGCAATGACTCGTTACATGAAACGTGGCGGTAAAGTATGGATTAAAATCTTCCCTTCTAAGCCTTACACAGCTAAACCTCTTGAGGTTCGTATGGGTAGCGGTAAAGGTGCTCCAGAAGGTTGGGTAGCAGTCGTTAAACCAGGAAAAATTATGTTCGAAATCGCTGGTGTATCTGAAGAAGTAGCTCGTGAAGCACTACGCTTAGCAGCTCACAAATTACCAGTTAAATGTAAGTTTGTAAAACGTGAAGACAATGGTGGTGATTCTAATGAAAACTAATGAGATTCGCGATCTTACCACTGCTGAAATTGAACTAAAAGTGAAATCTCTTAAAGAAGAGTTATTCAATCTTCGTTTCCAATTAGCTACAGGACAATTAGAGAACACTGCTCGTATCCGCGAGGTTCGTAAAGCAATTGCTCGTATGAAAACTGTAGTTCGTGAAAGAGAAATTAACTCTAATAATTAATAATGAGGGGAGGTTTGCCCAGTGAGCGAACGTAACCAACGTAAAGTTTACACAGGACGTGTAGTTTCTGATAAGATGGATAAGACAATTACTGTTGTAGTTGAGACTTATAAAACACATAAACTATACGGAAAACGCGTTAAATATTCTAAGAAATATAAAACGCACGATGAGCTAAACACTGCAAAAGTTGGCGATATCGTAAAAATCATGGAGACTCGTCCATTATCAGCTACAAAACGTTTCCGTTTAGTTGAAATCGTAGAAGAAGCTGTTATTATCTAATAGATGATCGGATATCATTCTCAATCCGAAAGGAGGTCAATTTGACATGATCCAACAAGAAACTCGTTTAAAAGTTGCTGACAATTCAGGTGCACGTGAATTACTTACTATTAAAGTATTAGGTGGTTCAGGCCGTAAAACTGCTAACATCGGTGATATCATCGTATGTACAGTAAAACAAGCAACACCAGGTGGCGTTGTTAAAAAAGGTGATGTAGTTAAAGCCGTTATCGTTCGTACGAAACGCGGTGTTCGTCGTCCAGACGGTACTTACATCAAATTTGATGAAAACGCAGCTGTTATCATTAAAGATGATAAGAGCCCACGTGGTACTCGTATTTTCGGACCAGTTGCACGTGAATTACGTGATAGCAACTTCATGAAAATCGTATCATTAGCTCCAGAAGTACTTTAATTAATGTACTTTAATAAATACTTCAGAAAGCCTTATTAAGGAGGTGCACGAAGAAGATGCATGTAAAAAAAGGTGATAAAGTTCAAGTTATCTCTGGTAAAGACAAAGGAAAACAAGGTGTTATCCTTGCTGCTTTTCCAAAGAATAACCGCGTACTAGTTGAAGGTGTTAACATCATTAAAAAACACTCAAAACCTACTCAAGCTAACCCACAAGGTGGCATCATCGAGAAAGAAGCACCAATCCATGTTTCTAATGTTATGGCATTAGATCCAAAAACTGGAGTACCTACACGCGTAGGTTACCAATTAGTGGATGGTAAAAAAGTACGTATTGCAAAAAAATCAGGCGAATTACTTGATAAATAATAGAAATTTATGAAAGGAGGTCAACTGAATGAACCGCCTAGTCGAGAAATATCAAAATGAAATCACTCCTGCTCTAGTGAGCAAGTTTAACTATAAATCAGTTATGCAAGTGCCAAAAATTGAAAAGATCGTCATCAACATGGGTGTTGGTGAGGCTGTTTCAAATTCAAAAGCATTAGATACTGCTGTTGAGGAATTAACTTTAATCGCAGGTCAAAAACCTGTGGTAACTAGAGCTAAAAAATCAATCGCACAATTCCGTCTTCGTGAAGGAATGCCTATCGGTGCTAAAGTTACATTACGCGGTGAGCGTATGTACGAATTCTTTGAGAAATTAGTTTCTGTAACATTACCTCGTGTACGTGACTTCCGTGGAATCTCTAAAAAAGCATTCGATGGCCGTGGAAACTACACTTTAGGTGTTAAAGAGCAATTAATCTTCCCAGAGATCGATTATGATAAAGTAAACAAAGTACGTGGTATGGACATCGTTATTGTAACTACTGCAAATACTGATGAAGAAGCTCGTGAAATGCTAACATTATTCGGAATGCCTTTTCAAAAATAATGAAAGCCAGCGCTAAAGAAGAGGAGGCGAAAACGTGGCTAAAAAATCAATGATTGCGAAACAAAAACGTGCTCAGAAATTTAAAGTACAAGAGTATACACGTTGCGAACGTTGCGGACGTCCACACTCAGTATTACGTAAATTTAAACTTTGCCGTATTTGTTTCCGTGAACTTGCTTATAAAGGACAAATCCCTGGCGTTAAAAAAGCTAGTTGGTAATTCTATAGATATTAGGAAGGAGGTTATCTGAACATGGTCATGACAGATCCTATTGCAGATATGCTTACTCGCATTCGTAATGCGAACATGGTACGTCACGAGAAATTAGAATTCCCAGGTTCTAACCTAAAGAAAGAAGTTGCTGAAATTCTAAAACGTGAAGGTTTCATCCGTGACGTTGAGTACATTGAAGATGATAAACAAGGTATCATCCGTATTTTCTTAAAATATGGTGTGAACAACGAACGTGTTATCACTGGATTAAAAAGAATCTCTAAGCCTGGCTTACGTGTATACGCGAAAGCTGACGAAGTACCTCGCGTACTTAACGGTTTAGGTGTTGCTATTGTTTCAACATCTAAAGGTGTAATGACAGATAAAGAAGCTCGTCAAGCAAAAACTGGTGGCGAAATCTTAGCATACGTTTGGTAATATAACACAGAGAGAATGGAGGTGTAGTGAATGTCTCGTGTTGGTAAAAAAGAACTTGTAATTCCTGCTGGAGTTACTCTTACTAATAACAACAATACTATTACAGTAAAAGGACCTAAAGGTGAGTTAACTCGTACTTTTAGCCCTGATATGACAATCGAAGTTAACGAGAACGTATTATCAGTTGCACGTCCAACTGATAACAAAGAGCACCGTGCTCTTCATGGTACAACTCGTGCTATCTTAGGTAACATGGTTGAAGGTGTAACTAATGGTTATACTCGTAACCTTGAATTAGTTGGGGTTGGTTACCGTGCAACTAAAACAGGTGACAAACTTGTTCTAGCTGTTGGTTATTCTCACCCAGTTGAGATCACTCCTGAAAAAGGTGTTGAAATCGAAGTACCTTCAAATACTAAAATCAGTATTAAAGGTATCGACAAAGAACGTGTAGGCGCTCTTGCTGCTTACATCCGTCAAGTACGTCCACCAGAGCCTTACAAAGGTAAAGGTATTCGTTACGAAGGCGAAATGGTTCGTCGTAAAGAAGGTAAAACTGCGAAGTAATCTATAACTAGATAAGAGAAAGGAGTGACCAAGATGATCTTTAAGGCTGATAAAAATGCAGTACGTAAAAAAAGACATGCTCGTGTTCGTACTAAATTATCTGGTACTCAAGAACGTCCACGTTTAAACGTTTACCGTTCAAACAACCATATCTATGCTCAAATCATTGATGATGTTAATGGTGTAACATTAGCAAGTGCATCAACTTTAGATAAAGAATTAACTTTAAATGGTACTGGCAATATCGAAGCAGCAACATTAGTTGGTAGTTTAGTTGCAAAACGCGCTACTGAAAAAGGTGTTTCTGTAGTTGTATTCGACCGCGGTGGTTACTTATATCATGGTCGCGTAAAAGCTTTAGCTGAAGCTGCTCGTGAAGCTGGTTTACAATTTTAATAAAAGAAGGAGGGACATACATGCGTCGCATTGATCCTAATAAATTAGAGCTTGAAGAACGCTTAGTTACGATCAACCGTGTTGCTAAAGTTGTAAAAGGTGGACGTCGTTTCCGCTTTGCAGCATTAGTAGTTGTTGGTGACAAAAACGGTCATGTAGGTTTTGGTACTGGTAAAGCTCAAGAAGTACCTGATGCTATTCGTAAAGCTGTTGAAGATGCTAAGAAAAACCTAATTAACGTACCAATCGTTGGAACTACAATTCCTCACGTAATTACTGGTCGTTTTGGAGCTGGTGAAGTATTCTTAAAACCTGCTTCTGAAGGTACTGGAGTTATCGCTGGAGGTCCTGTTCGTGCGGTATTAGAACTTGCTGGGGTACATGATATTTTATCTAAATCTCTTGGTTCTAACACACCAGTAAACATTGTACGTGCTACTATCGAAGGTTTAAGTAACTTAAAACGTGCGGATGAAGTTGCAAAACTACGTGGTAAATCTGTAGAAGAATTACTAGGTTAATAAGGAGGGATAACGATGGCTAAACAGTTAGAAATTACCCTTACTCGCAGTGTAATTGGTCGTAAACAAGATCAAATCGCAACAGTTCGTGCTTTAGGTATTACTAAAACAAACCAAACTGTTGTTAAACAAGATAACGCTGCAATGCGTGGGATGATTAACAAAGTTTCTCACCTTGTATCTGTAAAAGAAATTTAATTGAACATGAATAAGTAAGGAGGTGCCCTAATGAAACTTCATGAATTAAAACCTACAGAAGGTTCTCGTAAAGTATCTAAACGTATCGGTCGTGGTATTGGTTCAGGTACTGGTAAAACTGCTGGTAAAGGTCATAAAGGACAAAACGCTCGTTCAGGTGGCGGTGTTCGTCTTGGATTTGAAGGTGGTCAAACTCCTTTATTCCGTCGTTTACCAAAACGTGGTTTCACTAACATCAACCGTAAAGATTACGCAATCGTTAATGTTGAAACGTTAAATCGCTTCGAAAACGGAACTGAAGTAACTCCTGAGTTACTGATCGAAACTGGTATCGTTCGTAAAGAATTAGCTGGTATTAAGATTTTAGGTAAAGGTAAGTTAGAAGTTAAACTTACTGTTAAAGCTCACAAGTTCTCATCTTCTGCGGTAGAGGCAATCGAAGCAGCTGGTGGAAATGCTGAGGTGATCTAAAATGTTCCGGACAATCTCCAACTTTATGCGCATTGCAGATATTAGAAAAAAAATATTCTTTACGTTATTAATGTTAATTGTATTTCGTATTGGAACGTTTATACCTGTTCCAAACGTCAACGCCGATGTATTAGCATCACAAGATAGCTCAAGCATCTTTGGTGTTCTAAACACATTCGGTGGAGGAGCTCTTAAACAGTTCTCGATTTTTGCAATGGGTATAATGCCGTACATTACTGCTTCAATCATTATTCAGTTACTTCAAATGGACGTTGTTCCGAAGTTAACTGAATGGTCGAAGCAAGGTGAGATTGGTCGACGTAAATTGACTCAACTGACTAGATACATCACAATTATTCTTGGTTTTGTAGAAGCAATTGGATTATCAATCAGTATGAACAATATTACTGGCGGAATGTTAATTGAAAATCCAGGTTGGTCAACCTATCTTTATATAGCAATTGTACTAACAGCTGGAACATCTTTCTTATTGTGGTTAGGTGAGCAGATTACTGCTAAAGGTGTAGGGAACGGTATATCAGTTATCATCTTTGGCGGTATAGTTGCTGCTATGCCTAATACAATGAGTCAAGTCTATCAGCAACAATTTAAAGGTGCTGGTGACGCGCTATTCTTAAACATCGTGAAAGTTGGCCTAGTGGTTTTAGTTTTACTATTAGTAATCGTAGCTGTAATTTATATTCAACAAGCTAATCGTAAAATTCCAATTCAATATGCTAAACGTAACAATGGTAATAATAGTTATGTCGGAGGACAATCTACTCACTTGCCATTAAAAGTAAATGGCGCTGGGGTTATTCCGGTAATCTTCGCTGTTTCATTTTTAATTACTCCATCAACAATTGCATCGTTCTTACCAAGTAACAATGTGACTGAATGGATTAAAACGCACTTTACGTATAACAATCCATGGGGTATGGCATTTTATTTAATCTTGATCGTTGCTTTCACATATTTTTATACTTTTGTTCAGGCAAACCCAGAGCAAATGGCTGAAAATCTTCAGAAGCAAGGTGGCTACATCCCGGGTATTCGCCCAGGTAAGAGCACTCAAGAATATATCATTAAAGTCTTATATCGTTTAACTTTCGTAGGAGCAATTTTCTTAGCTGTCATCGCTTTATTACCAATTGTATTTGGTAAAGTTGCGAACTTACCACCTTCAGCTCAAATTGGAGGAACAAGTTTACTAATCGTAGTCGGAGTTGCGCTTGAAACAATGAAACAATTAGAAAGTCAGCTTGTTAAGAGAAACTACAAAGGCTTTATTAAAGAACGAGCATAGGGATATGATTAATTCCCTATTGCTCACCTAATTTTGAGGAGGATTAACCATGAATTTAATTCTTATGGGGCTTCCTGGTGCAGGCAAAGGCACACAAGCTGAGAAAATTGTCGAAAAATACGGCATTCCTCATATATCTACTGGTGATATGTTCCGTGCAGCGATTAAAGACGGCACTGAACTAGGTCTTCAAGCAAAATCGTTTATGGATCAAGGTCATCTTGTTCCCGATGAGGTAACAATTGGTATTGTACGTGAACGATTAGCTAAAGATGATTGCCAAAGTGGTTTTTTACTGGATGGTTTTCCTAGAACAGTTGCGCAGGCTGAAGCACTAGAAGAGACTCTGAAAGTAATGAATCGTAAAATTGACTTCGTGTTAAACATTCATGTAGACCAACAACTTTTAATTGAACGTTTAACAGGTCGTCGTATTTGCAAAGAGTGTGGAGCAACTTATCATTTAATTTTCAATCCACCTGTTGAAGAGGGTGTTTGCCCAAAATGTGGCGGAGAACTTTATCAACGTGCGGATGATAATGAAGAAACAGTTGCAAATCGCCTTGAAGTAAATATCAAACAAACTCAGCCTTTACTTGATTTCTACAATAATCTTGGTTATGTAAAAACAATTGAAGGTGAACAAGAGATTACTAAAGTCTTCAACGACATTGATAATCTTTTAAAAGAGTTAGTTTAATAATTGAACGATAAGATCGTCGTTCCTTGTGTATGACGTATTGTTGTTTCGTCAAAACTGATACTGTTATAAAAGCTTAAACATAGCTTTGCTTGGAACGATTGATATAATATAGGTCTTTAGTAGGCCAAAAATCTCCAACATATCAGAGCACTTTGGCTTAATGTTCCTAAGCGTATTTTTGCCTACAAGCAAGCTACTGATTTGAAGAAAGGAGAATGCCCTAATGGCGAAAGATGATGTAATTGAAATTGAAGGTACCGTTACGGAAACACTTCCGAATGCGATGTTCAAGGTTGAATTGGAAAATGGTCATGTAGTTCTTGCACACGTTTCTGGTAAAATTCGTATGAACTTCATTCGTATTCTTCCAGGTGACAAAGTTACTGTAGAACTATCTCCATATGATTTAACTCGTGGCCGTATTACGTACCGTTTTAAATAATAAATATGCACTCCGTAATCTACAAGGAGGTTGAAATCATGAAAGTGAGACCATCAGTAAAACCAATCTGTGAAAAATGTAAAGTTATCCGCAGACGTGGTAAAGTAATGGTAATTTGTGAAAATCCAAAACATAAACAAAAACAAGGTTAATAAAAAAGGAGGTGCACTAGAATGGCTCGTATTGCTGGTGTAGATATTCCTCGCGACAAACGCGTGGTTGTTTCTTTAACTTATGTATACGGAATCGGTCGTGCAACTTCTGAAAAAATCTTAGCTGATGCTGGTATTTCAGAAGACACTCGTGTACGTGATTTAACAGAAGAAGAATTAGGTAAAATTCGTGAATTAATCGACAAGTTGAAAGTTGAAGGGGATCTTCGTCGTGAAGTTTCTTTAAACATTAAACGTCTAATCGAAATCGGTTCATATCGTGGTATTCGCCACCGTCGTAGCTTACCTGTTCGTGGTCAAAACACTAAAAATAATGCTCGTACTCGTAAAGGCCCACGCCGCACAGTAGCGAACAAGAAGAAATAATATTTTTTAAGTAAAGGAGGGTATTCAACATGGCACGTAAAACAAATGTACGTAAACGTCGTGTGAAAAAGAATATTGAAGCTGGTACAGCTCATATTCGTTCAACTTTCAATAACACAATCGTAACAATCACTGATGTTCATGGTAACGCAATTTCTTGGTCAAGCGCTGGATCATTAGGTTTCAAAGGATCTCGTAAATCTACTCCATTCGCTGCACAAATGGCTGCTGAAACTGCTGCTAAAGCTTCTATGGAACACGGTTTAAAAACTCTTGACGTAACTGTTAAAGGTCCGGGTGCTGGTCGTGAGGCTGCTATCCGTGCTCTTCAAGCTGCTGGTCTTGAAGTAACTGCTATCAGAGACGTTACTCCAGTTCCACATAACGGATGCCGTCCACCAAAACGTCGTCGTGTATAATTTGTCTGTATAAGTTTTCAAAAATTGTCTATAATGGATTATGATATATGTTTGGCAAATATTAACAGACATCTCTTGTTGTGCACAATTAGGAACTGCCTAATAGGGACTTTCGGTTAGCTTGGTCTAACCGAGGGTTTCGACGTTTTGAAGGAGGGTTTAAAAAATGATTGAAATCGAAAAGCCGAAAATCGAAACGGTTGAGATCAGTGACGATTCCAAATATGGTAAATTCGTTATTGAACCACTTGAGCGTGGATATGGTACAACGCTAGGTAACTCCTTACGTCGTATCCTTTTATCCTCACTTCCTGGTGCCGCTGTAACTGCTATTCAAATTGATGGTGTGTTACATGAGTTCTCTACAGTTGAAGGTGTTGTAGAAGACGTTACAACAATTATCCTTAATGTTAAAAAACTTGCTCTGAAAATTTATTCAGACGAAGAAAAAACATTAGAAATTGATGTACGCGGTGAAGGGCCAATTACTGCAGCCGATATTACGCATGATAGCGATGTTGAAGTTCTAAATCCAGATCTTCATATTGCAACTCTTGCTAAAGATGCTCATTTACGTATGCGTCTAACTGCTAGACGTGGACGTGGATACATCCCTGCAGATGGTAACAAAAGAGAGGATCAAGCAATAGGTGTTATTCCTATCGACTCGATTTACACTCCAGTGTCTCGTGTCACATACCAAGTTGAAAATACACGTGTGGGACAGGTTTCAAATTTCGATAAGTTAACACTTGATGTTTGGACTGACGGAAGTATTGGACCAAAGGATGCTATCGCACTAGGTTCAAAAATTCTTACTGAACACTTAAACATTTTTGTAGGTTTAACTGACGAAGCTAAAAATGCAGAAATCATGGTCGAAAAAGAAGAAGATCAAAAAGATAAAGTCCTTGAAATGACGATTGAAGAACTTGATCTTTCTGTTCGTTCATATAACTGCTTAAAGCGAGCTGGTATTAATACTGTACAAGAGCTTGCGAATAAGACAGAAGAAGACATGATGAAAGTACGTAACTTAGGTCGTAAGTCTTTAGAAGAAGTAAAACATAAGTTAGAAGAGTTAGGTCTTGGCCTACGTAAAGAAGACTGATTGTAGCTTCGATAAAGGGAGAGGCGTTCTCTTCATGTCTATATGACCCAATTTTGATACTACTTACAAAGGAGGGAACTAGAAATGGGATACAGAAAATTAGGACGTACTAGCTCACAACGTAAAGCTATGTTACGTGACTTAGCTACTGATTTAATTATCAACGAACGTATTCAAACAACTGAGACTCGTGCGAAGGAGTTACGTTCAGTTGTTGAAAAAATGATTACTTTAGGTAAACGTGGAGACTTACACGCTCGTCGTCTAGCTGCTGCTTACATCCGTAATGAAGTTGCTAACGCTGAAAACGGTCAAGACGCTTTACAAAAATTATTTGCTGACATCGCTCCTCGTTACACTGAGCGCCAAGGTGGATACACTCGTATCGCAAAAATTGGTCCTCGTCGTGGAGACGCTGCACCAATGGTTGTTATCGAATTAGTTTAATATTCGAATACAAAAGGGCTCGACGTTTCTTGTAAACATGTCGTTGCCCTTTTTTTCTGTTTACTTTTAGACTATTATATATCTATAAACAATGAGAAATTATAGGTGAACAAATGAGAAAAGATAGTATTAAAGTAGATAACATCTCTTTTAAATATCCACAGGCACAATCAAATGCAGTTCATTCTGTATCATTTAATATAAAAGAAAATGAATGGATCGCTATTGTAGGTCGAAACGGATCTGGAAAGTCAACATTAGCTAAACTTTTAAATGGACTAATATTACCCGAAGAAGGCCAAATTGTAATTGATGAGGAAATTAGCTTGTCAGAAAAAACAATTTGGGACGTGCGAAAGAAAATAGCGATGGTATTTCAAAATCCTGATAATCAGTTTGTAGGTACGACAGTAATAGACGATATTGCATTTGGATTAGAAAACCATGGAATTGAGAAAAAAGAAATGGATCGTCGAATTGAAGAAGTTTTAAACATCGTCAATATGAATGAATTTGTACTCCATGAGCCACACTCTCTTTCTGGTGGCCAAAAACAAAGAGTAGCAATAGCAGGGGCATTAGCAATTCAACCAAGTATATTAATATTAGATGAAGCTACTTCGATGTTAGATCCTTTCGGTAGAAAAGAAGTAATCGAGACAATTCGTGATTTACATAAAGACATTAATATGACTGTTATTTCAATTACTCATGATATAGAAGAAGCAATACATGCAGACCGTATTTTAATTATGCATGATGGTCATTTAGTTCAAAGCGTAACTCCAGAAGAGCTTTTAAAAACAGAGTTTTCTTTAGAGTCGCTTGGATTAGCATCTCCTTTTACAAATAACCTTTCTAGTTTATTAATCGAAAAAGGTTTACCTTTGAGACAAGACCATCTAGAGCAAGAAAGCTTGGTGAGCGAATTATGCAAATTACTTTTGAAAAAGTAGGCTATACTTATCAGCCGAAGACACCTTTTGAGCATCGTGCTCTTTATGATATTGATGTTACGATACCAGATGGCTCATATTATGCTGTAATTGGTCACACTGGCTCAGGTAAATCTACTTTTCTGCAACATTTAAATGGCCTCTTACAACCAACAGAGGGCATCGCTAAAATAGACGATATTACCCTTTTATCAGATAAGAAAAACAAGAATTTAAAATCATTAAGAAAAAAAGTAGGATTAGTTTTTCAGTTTCCTGAGCAGCAATTATTTGAAGAAACTGTAGAGAAAGATATTTGCTTTGGTCCAATGAATTTTGGTGTATCTGAGGATGAAGCAAAAAAAAGAGCTAAAGATTTAATTGAAAAAGTAGGCTTAAGTGAAGAATATTTAATGAAGTCACCATTTGAATTAAGTGGTGGTCAAATGAGAAGGGTTGCAATTGCAGGTGTTTTAGCAATGGAACCAGAAGTTTTAGTTTTGGATGAACCAACTGCTGGTCTTGATCCTAGTGGACAAAAGGCGTTAATGGATATGTTTTACGAATTGCATAAAGAAAAGGGCCTGACGATCATTTTGGTGACGCATAGCATGGAAGATGCAGCGAGATATGCAGATACGATCCATGTGCTTCAAAAAGGGACTACATATTTAAAGGGAAGCCCTTTAGAAGTATTCTCATATGAAAGGGAGTTAGAGGAAATTGGATTACAAATTCCACTTTCTTTAAAGTTCCACCAAGAACTAAATCAAAAATTAGGCATTAATGAAAAAGCTACAAGTTTAACAATCGAACAACTCGCTAATTATATAGCGAATCTTTATAATGGGGAAACAAAATGAATAGTCTAATTATCGGAAAATATATTCCAATCGATTCACTTATTCATCGTCTAGATGCTAGATCAAAACTTCTTACAATGTTCATTTTTATTTGTATCGTTTTCTTAGCAAATAATTTTATAACATACGGTATTTTATTTTTATTTTCAATTGTAATTGTATTGCTATCAAGAGTACCTCTTAATTATTATTTAAAAGGATTAAGAGCAATCTGGTTGTTAGCAGTTTTTACGTTTTTATTGCATGTTTTTACAAATAAAGAGGGACCACTAATTTATCATTTTGGATGGGTCGACATTCATAAAGAAGGAATTATTCAAGGTATTTATATATCTTTGAGATTTTTTCTTTTAGTTTCAATTACCACTTTACTGACATTAACAACAAATCCAATCGAAATCACCGATGGACTTGAGTCATTATTTAACCCATTTAAAAGGTTTGGTCTACCTGTGCATGAAATGGCTTTAATGATGTCAATTTCACTACGATTTATTCCAACGCTTATGGAAGAGACTGAAAAGATTATGAAGGCACAGTCGTCTCGAGGAGTGGATTTCTCTTCAGGACCTATAAAAGACCGGTTAAAAGCATTAGTTTCTTTACTTGTTCCATTATTTATTCATTCATTTAAACGAGCTGAAGACTTAGCAGTTGCGATGGAAGCCAGAGGATACCAAGGCGGAGATGGAAGAACAAAGTTTCGTATTATGAAGTGGCATTTACGGGATACAGCATGTTTTGTTGTATTACTGATATTATTTTTACTATTATTGTTTTTACGTAAGTAATGGAGATAAGTTATGAATCGAATTAAATGTATAATTTCATATGATGGCACACAATTTAATGGATACCAAGTTCAACCTAATCAGAGAACAGTCCAAACAGATTTTGAGAAGGTTCTAACTAAAATGCACAAAGGTAATCCAATAAGAATCCATGCATCTGGTAGGACAGATACAGGTGTACACGCAGTAGGACAAGTAATTCATTTTGATAGTGAATATGACCTTCAACCAGAGCAATGGAAGAGAGCATTAAATGCACAATTACCTAAAGATATTAATGTGAGAAATGTAGAGATCGTCGATGATAATTTTCATTCTAGATTTGACGTCGTTCGGAAAGAATACCGTTATTTTATTTGGAATGAAAAAGACGAAAATGTTTTTTCTAGAAATCATCATTATTTTTTCCCTTTTGATCTAAATATTGTTAAAATGCAAGAAGCATTAGATTGCTTACTAGGTACACATGATTTTAGTTCCTTTTGTGCATCAAATACGGATATTAAGGACAAAGTACGAACGATTTATAAAGGAAGTATTAATAAAACAGATCAGGGGATTGTCATTGCTCTTGAAGGAAATGGTTTTCTTTATAATATGGTAAGAATAATTGTTGGAACATTAATTGAAGTAGGGCAAGGAAAGCGTGATGTAAAAAGTGTAAAAAACGCATTATTAGCACGTAATCGAGCCAAGGCTGGCAAGACTTCACCGCCTAATGGGCTGTTTTTATGGAAAGTTGATTATAACAACTAATCCTGGTGTAACATTTGCTTGACATTAGAAGGTATAAAGTTTAATATTAAATACGGTATTGTTTTAAGAACCACGATTAGCCCCGGAACCAGTCGTGTTAAAGATAAACAATAAAAACAATTTTACTTTATGTATATTGTATTAGGAGGAAAATAGAATGCGCACAACTTATATGGCAAAAGCTAGCGAAGTTGAACGTAAGTGGTTCGTTGTAGACGCTGAAGGAAAAACTTTAGGTCGTCTTGCAACTGAAGTAGCTACTTTACTTCGCGGTAAGCACAAACCAACTTTCACACCACACGTTGATACAGGTGATAACGTAATCATCATCAATGCTGAGAAAGTTCATTTAACAGGAAACAAATTAAACGATAAAATTTACTACCGTCATACAATGTATGCTGGTGGTTTAAAAGAGCGTACAGCTTTAGAAATGCGTACTAACTACCCAGTTAAAATGCTTGAGTTAGCTGTTAAAGGTATGCTTCCAAAAGGACGTCTTGGACGTGCTCAAATTAAAAAATTACACGTGTATGCTGGTAACGAGCATCCACACCAAGCACAAAAACCAGAAGTTTTCGAACTTCGCGGATAATTATAAAAGGAGGGCATTCACATGGCACAAGTACAATACTATGGCACAGGACGTCGTAAAAGCTCAGTAGCTCGTGTACGTTTAGTTCCTGGCGAAGGACGCGTTATCATTAACGGTCGTGATTTTGAAGATTACATCCCATTCGCTGCATTAAGAGAAGTTGTTAAACAACCACTTGTTGCAACTGAAACATTAGGTAGCTATGATATCTTAGTAAACGTTAACGGTGGTGGATACACTGGTCAAGCTGGTGCAATTCGTCACGGTATCTCAAGAGCATTATTACAAGTTGATCCTGAATACCGCGGAACTTTAAAACGCGCTGGATTATTAACTCGTGATGCACGTATGAAAGAACGTAAAAAATACGGTCTTAAAGGTGCACGTAGAGCTCCTCAGTTCTCAAAACGTTAATTTTTATTTATACGTTCAAAACTCCTCTCCACTTTGTGGACAGGAGTTTTTTATTTTGTGGGTTTATTTCATTATGCGTAAATTCCTCTATTTTCAATTCTTCCCCATACTATACTTCCTTTTTCCTATCTTTCCCTTGATTATGGACAGACATTTTTGTATGTCTGGTATTATTTCAAAATGAAGGGGCTTTATTACACGAGCTACTTTTTCTTTTGACCTACTCCTTGTTCAATCCGTTCGACCATTTAACGTTTTTGAAACTTTTTATAATTATTTTAAAAGTGTTTGTAGGTTTTTGTATTGTTTTGTAGGTTTGCATATAGAATTAGTTATGTATTTCATTTATATGTTTGAAAGCGTTAACAAGGGGGATTTATATGAAGAAATTTGGATTAGCTACGCAAATCTTTGTTGCTCTTATATTAGGTATTGTTGTAGGAGCTTTAGTATACGGAAATGAAAAGGCAATATCTTATATTCAACCGATTGGTGATATCTTTATTCATTTAATTAAAATGATCGTTATGCCAATTGTCATTTCAGCTCTAGTAGTAGCTGTAGCAGGTGTAGGGGATATAAAGAAGCTAGGAAAACTTGGTGGAAAAACACTTCTTTATTTTGAAATCATTACGACGATTGCGCTTGGAATTGGATTACTTGCAGCGAATTTATTCCACCCAGGTAAAGGCGTAGATATGAGTCATCTGCAAAAAGGTGATATTTCTGCATATGAACAAACAGCAACTGCAACACAACAAAGTGGTTTTGCAGAAACAATTGTTCATATTTTCCCGAAAAATGTGTTTGAATCAATGGCACAAGGTGATTTATTGCCGATTATTTTCTTCTCTGTTCTATTTGGTTTAGGAGTAGCAGCGATAGGAGATAAAGGAAAGCCAGTTCTTGGATTTTTTGAAGGCGTATTAGAAGCGATGTTTTGGGTTACAAATCAAGTTATGAAAACTGCTCCGTTTGGGGTTTTTGCATTGATTGCTGTAACAGTTGCAAAGTTTGGTGTGAGTACTTTATTACCACTTGGTAAACTTGTTTTAGCTGTTTATATAACTGTGGCATTTTTTGCTATTGTTATTTTAGGTATTAATGCTAAAATGACAGGGACGAATATTTTTACACTTATGAAGATCTTAAAGGAAGAACTGATTCTGTCATTTACAACAGCAAGTTCTGAAGCAGTACTTCCAAATATCATGAAAAAAATGGAAGAGATGGGTTGTCCAAAAGCAATAGTATCTTTTGTTATACCGACAGGGTACTCGTTTAACTTAACGGGTTCAGCGATTTACCAAGCGCTTGCTGCATTATTTGTTGCTCAGATGTACAATATTCACATGTCATTTATGGAGCAGGTAACATTATTATTTGTACTAATGCTTACATCAAAGGGTATGGCTGGTGTCCCTGGTGCATCGTTCGTAGTTGTACTGGCTACACTAGGTTCAATGGGATTACCTTTAGAAGGTATCGCATTAATTGCAGGTATTGATCGTATTTTAGATATGGTTCGTTCTGCAGTAAATGTATTAGGAAACTCGTTAGCAGCCATTACGATGGCGAAATGGGAAGGCGAATACGATAAAGAGAAGGCGCAACAATATATTGATTCTATTAAGGAATCAAAAGTTGCGTAAAGATGGGAGAAAAAACAAATGGCGGCTACTGAAATTAAACCAAACATACGCATTGAAAAAGATTTTTTAGGGGAAAAAGAAATTCCAGCAGATGCCTACTATGGTGTCCAAACATTGCGCGCAGTTGAGAATTTTCCTATTACTGGTTATAAAATTCACGAAGAGCTTATTAAAGCTTTAGCGATTGTAAAGAAGGCAGCAGCACTTGCTAACGTGGAAACAAAACGTCTTTATGAGGGAAATGGTAAAGCGATTGCAGAGGCAGCTCAAGAAATTATTGAGGGCAAATGGCATGATCAGTTCATTGTTGATCCGATTCAAGGTGGCGCAGGAACATCAATGAATATGAATGCAAATGAGGTTATTGCAAATCGTGCGCTTGAAATACTAGATAAAGAAAAAGGTGACTATTTCTGCATTAGTCCAAATACTCATGTAAATATGTCGCAATCTACAAATGATGCATTCCCAACTGCAATTCATATCGCGACTTTAAATATGTTAGATAAATTATTAAACACAATGAATTATATGCGTGATGTATTTGACTTAAAGGCAAAAGAATTTGACCATGTAATTAAGATGGGCCGTACTCACTTACAAGATGCAGTACCAATTCGTTTAGGACAAGAATTCGAAGCATATTCTCGAGTACTTGGACGTGATATAAAACGTATCGAACAATCTCGTCAGCACTTATATGAAGTAAATATGGGAGCTACAGCGGTTGGAACAGGTTTAAATGCAGATCCTCGCTACATTGAACTAGTTGTTAAGCAACTTGCTGAAATAAGCGGATTATCACTTGTTGGAGCTGAGCATCTTGTTGATGCTACTCAAAATACTGATGCTTACACAGAGGTATCTGGTGCTCTTAAAGTTTGTATGATGAATATGTCTAAAATTGCAAACGATTTACGTTTAATGGCTTCTGGTCCTCGTGCAGGTCTTGGGGAAATTTCATTACCAGCGCGTCAACCGGGTTCATCTATTATGCCAGGAAAAGTAAATCCTGTAATGGCTGAAGTAATTAACCAAATTGCATTCCAAGTAATCGGTAATGATCATACAATTTGTTTAGCTTCTGAAGCGGGACAATTAGAATTAAACGTTATGGAGCCAGTTCTTGTATTTAATTTACTTCAATCAATTAACATTATGAATAATGGATTCCGTGCATTTACTGATAATTGTTTAAAAGGAATTGAAGCAAATGAAGACAGAATGAAAGAATATGTAGAAAAGAGCGTTGGTCTAATCACAGCGGTTAATCCACATATCGGTTATGAAGTTGCTGCGAGAATAGCAAGAGAAGCAATTTTAACAGGAAAGCCAATTCGTGAACTTTGCTTAAAATATGACGTATTATCTGAAGAAGAGCTTGATTTAATTTTAGATCCATTTGAAATGACTCACCCTGGTATTGCTGGTGCAGTTCTTTTAGAACGTCAATAAAACAGTCAGTCTGCTGATAAACGCTCACTTTCTATGTTGCTTAGCCTGTTTGCGGTGCTTATACCGCCATGTATGTAACTTTAGCACCGCATCGGGCCATGTACATTGAAAGAAAATTCGTTTTCAATCAGTCTGATAATTAATTATTACAAAGTAAGGGCGAAAAGCCCTTTTTTGCTTAACTAAAAAAGATAAAAATAAAAAGATAGATAAGGGATGGGATTATATGCATAAATTCAAGGTAGGTTCGAATGGAGAAGTGGAGACTACCTTGCGAGGTGCCGAATTATTAGGTGTACCAATGCTTAATAAAGGAGTTGCATTTACTCAAGAGGAACGAAAAGAATTAGGTTTAACAGGATTATTACCGCCAGCTGTACTGACGCTGGAGGAGCAAGCTAAACGGGCTTACGCGCAATTCTCGTCACAACCTACTGATTTGCATAAAAATGTTGCATTATCAGCTTTACATGATCGTAATGAAACATTATTTTATCGAGTACTAACAGATCACTTACCTGAAATGCTTCCAGTTGTTTATACACCAACAGTTGGTTTAGCAATTCAACGTTATAGTAATGAATATAGAAGACCTCGTGGTTTGTATCTTTCTATTAATGAAGAAGATGGTATTGAACAAGCATTTGATCATTATGGCGCAAATGCAGATGAAATTGATTTAATCGTTATTACTGACGGTGAAGGAATATTAGGAATTGGTGACTGGGGAGTTGGTGGTATTAATATCGCAATCGGCAAATTAGCGGTATATACAGCTGCGGCAGGTATTGATCCAGCACGTGTATTACCAGTCGTTTTAGATGTTGGTACTGATCGTGAAGAGCTACTAAATAATCCATTTTATGTTGGAAACCGTCATCCTCGCGTTCGCGATAATCGATATGATGCATTCATTGATAAGTTTGTAACAACTGCTGTTGAAAAATTCCCAAATGCTTTACTTCATTGGGAGGATTTCAGCTCTAAAAATGCACGAAACATATTAGATAAATATCGTCACCATGTTTGTACTTTCAATGATGATATTCAAGGCACAGGAGCAGTATCACTTGCCGCTGTGTTAGCAGCAGTGAATGCATCTGGTATTCCTTTAAGTGAACATCGTGTAGTTGTATTCGGTGCAGGAGCGGCGGGTATTGGAATCGCAGATCAAGTACGTGATGCAATGGTACGTGAAGGCCTGTCATTCGAATTAGCAAACCGCAGATTCTGGTGTATTGACCGAAATGGATTGCTTGCAGAGGATATGGAAGGGTTGTTCGACTTCCAACAACCGTATGCACGCCCAATCGAGGAAAATAACTCAGGTGCAAGCCTAGCAGAAGTTGTAAGCCAAGTTCATCCTACGATCTTAATTGGTACTTCAACTGTTGCCGGTGCATTCACAGAAGAGATTATAAAAGATATGGCAGCACATGTTGAAAGACCTGTAATTTTACCGATGTCAAATCCTACACCACTTGCAGAAGCAAAACCTTCTGATTTAATCAAGTGGACTGAAGGAAGAGCATTGGTAGCAACAGGAAGTCCTTTTGCTCCAGTAACATTTAACAAAACGGTTTATGTAATTGGTCAATCAAATAACGCGCTTATTTTCCCAGGCTTAGGACTTGGAACAAATGTTTCACGCGCTAGTATTATTACTGATGGAATGTTTGCAGCGGCTGCAGAAGCTGTAGCGGAAATGATCGATGTAAGTAAGTTAGGTGCACCTTTACTTCCTCAAATCGAGAATCTACGAACTATTTCTGAAGTAGTTGCGATTGAAGTAGCTAAAGCAGCAGTAGCTGATGGAGTAGCTCGAGTTGTACACGACGATATTGAGCAAGCAGTACGAAACGCAATGTGGGATCCTGCATATCGACCGGTTAAAGCTACAAAAGAATTGGTCACTATATAAAAATAAAAAATACAGCTTGTATGATCAAGCTGTATTTTCTTATGAAATTTAGTAGTATGGAGGATCATTGTGTTAATAACAACAAGGCGATATACTAGTAGCAAAAATCAGGAAGTGGCGGATTTGAAATCTAAAGGACTGCAAGGGAAAGATTTCTGGATTGTTATTGCACTTATGGTTATAGTTCCAATAGCGGGTGAACTGAACTTTCATCCATTTGATAATATATTTCGCGTTAGTTTTGGAACCCCAATTTTTTTCTTTTCTTTATTGTATTTTAGGAATTATCATTCTGTTTTAATAGGGCTGTTAATAGGCATATCTGTCTTTGTATTCCGTGTTGGACTAGATTGGTTAGTATTGACCGATTTTAATCTTGCTTCATCTTTTTCGGTTAGATTTCCTACTTTTTTATATTATTTTTCATATTCCGTTTTATTCTATTTACTGAAGGTGAATCGAAATCAGCATCCTTTACTAATAGGAATCTTCGGTATTACGATTGAAATCACTTCTAGTTTAATCGAATTAATACTTCAACTATATGGAATGGGTTCTTCACTTACAGTCGAAGAGTTAAACAAAATTATTATTATTGCGGTATTTAGAAGCTTCTTTGTATTAGCGTTTATCAATATGATGAAACTTTACGAGCTAAAACTGAAGGAATCACAAACTCGTAAAGAAAATGAAAATATGCTTATGCATTTATCCAATTTGTATGTAGAGTCTGTTTATTTGAAAAAGACATTACAAAATGCCGAAACAATAACAAAAGAATCCTACAATTTATATCGAGACATGAGTAAGTACAAACAGGATTTAGGAGTTCCAATTGAAAAATGGGGGAGCAAATCTTTAAGAATTGCAGGAGAGGTACATGAAATAAAAAAGGATAACCAAAGAATTTTTGCTGGACTTTCTAAACTAATTACAAGTGAAAGTTTGCCTGAATATATGAGTGTAAGTGATTTAGTGACAATGGTTATCCGAATTAATCAAAAATATGCAGGCATGCTAGGAAAGAAGATTGAGTTTATTTCCGAAATAAAGGGACAACACCTGCACTATCATATCTATCTAATGCTATCATTCATTAATAACTTAGTTGCGAACGCAGTTGAAGCTATAGAGCATAAAGGGACGATTCTCTTATCAATAGAAAGAGTTGAAGATTGGATTGAATGTAAGGTTATTGATAATGGACCTGGAGTTCCTTCAAAAAATATGAAGCTTATTTTTAAACCTGGGTTTACTTCTAAATATAGCGATGATGGAACCCCATCTACAGGAATCGGTTTATCCTATATCAAAGAAATGGCAGAAGAACTTGGAGGGGAAGTTATTCTCAATCAAAAAGAGAGTGAATGTATTTTTACAATCCGACTACCAATCGGAGCTCTCGTCTTAGAAAGGATGAATTTATGAACTTTTATATCACAGATGATGATGAAGTCTTTCGATCGATGTTATCACAAATCATAGAAGATGAAGAGCTAGGTGAAGTTGTTGGTGAGGCGGAAGACGGCTTTTTTTTAGATGCAAATACACTTGAAATAAATCATGTTGATATTTTATTTATCGATTTATTAATGCCTCTTCAGGACGGTATAGAAACAATTCGCAGAATGGGACCTTCATTCAAAGGAAAAATTATTATGATTTCCCAAGTGGAGTCGAAAGAATTAATTGGAGAAGCTTATTCTCTCGGTATTGAATATTATATTACTAAGCCATTGAACAAAATTGAAGTGATCTCCGTCGTTAGAAAGGTCTTGGAGCGAATTCGACTTGAGCGATCGATTCTTGACATTCAAAAGTCATTAAGTAATGTTTTTGATGTAAATTCAATAAATCGACATACTCCAATATCTGATAAAAAGAAAATTACGGATTGGGGACAGGTTCTTTTATCAGAACTTGGCATAGCTGGAGAAAATGGGAGCAAGGACTTGCTTGATATGCTCAATTACCTATATGAATATGAAACGAATTTTGGCTTAGAGGCAGGGTTTCCTACATTAAAGGATATATACACACACATCAGTTTGAAAAAGCTAGGGATTGTAAATTCTCAAGAAGATGTTGAGCGGGAAAGGAAATCATCAGAACAACGAGTTCGTAGAGCAATTTATCAATCATTAAACCATATGGCATCAATAGGACTGACAGATTTTGCGAACCCTAAATTTGAAAATTATGCTTCAAAGTTTTTTGATTTTGAAACAGTTCGTCAAAGAATGAGTGAATTGAAGCAAGTATCCTTGACTTCATCAACACATACCCGCATTAATGCAAAGAAATTTATACAAGTTTTATACTTTGAATCGAAACAGCTATTAGCTGAGAGATATTAAAAATAAATATTAGTAGGCCCTCAAGCGCTTTTGGCGAGGGCCTTTTCGTATGAGATTACTTTCTGGAATAAACTAAATAGTATACTCATATTCTAAAATGACAAAAATTAAAAAATTCTAATAATCCATTCTCGAATTGTAGCATAGAAGAGTTTTAAAAGAATAAAATAATATACCTTAATAAATTATACCTTTGGCCATCTACGTTAGGGGTGATGTACGTTGGGCTTAATCGATTGGATAATGGGCAAAATGAATTTTCAATCAAGTACTAGTTCTTTTGAGTTATTAAATGATGAAGGGGATGGCCAATTAACATTAGGCGATACATTATTTAAGAATGATGTGATCAGGGCATGTATTAGACCTAAAGCCAATGCAATTGGAAAACTAAAAGTAACACATGTTAGAGAAAATAATAGAGAATGTAAGATTAACCCCGATCCGTGGGTTTTTAATGTACTTCAAGAACCAAATCCATTTATGTCTAGGCAATTACTTTTAGAGAAAATGGTAACGCAACTTGACTTAAATAGTAACGCGTTTGCATTTATAAAGCGAAATGATTTTGGGTATCCTATCGCTCTATTTCCTATTCCATGTACGAAAGTTGAAGTGCTTGAAAATAATCAAGGTTTGATTTTTTTAAAGTTCACATTCAAAACTAAAAATGTACTAATTTTACCTTATAGCGATATCATTCATTTAAGACAAGATTTTAATAGTAATGATCTATTTGGTACTTCGCCATATGATCCTTTACTTCCGTTATTAGAAGTGATTGATTCGGTAGATGATAGTATCGTCCAAAATGTAAGTAACAATCGCTTTATGAATTGGTTATTGAACTTTAAGGAATTACTAGATGAAGAAGATATGATTAAGAATACGAATGAATTTGTAAATAATTATATGAAGTTTACAGGCGATGGTGTAAAAGCAGGTTTTTCAGAGCCAACGTACACTTTACAACAAGTACCCGCAAGTAATTATGCTCCAGAGGCACAAAGAACAAGTGATGCAATCAGACGAATCTATAGTTTTTTTAATACGAACGAAAATATAGTTCAAAGTACATTTAATGAGGATCAATGGAATTCGTATAATGAAGCTGTTATTAATCCTTTAGTCATCCAGCTAAATAATGAATTTACACGTAAATTCTTCACTCCAGCGGAACGAAAAAATGGTAATCGGATTGTTTTTGAAGCATCTAACTTAGAATTTGCATCGATTGCAACTAAATTAGCATTTTCAATTATGGTAGAACGAGCTTCCTTAACTCCTAATGAATGGCGTGCTCTATTTGGAATCGGACCAATCCAAAGAGGAGATGTACCACTTCTAAAAACTGATACAGCACCAATCGATCAAAAAGAAAGAGATAGAGAATTTGAATTACGAGTTGAAAGAGAAAAGAGACGCGAAGAAGAAATTGAAAGATGCAGACAAGAGTGTTTAGAAGAATGCAAAGAATTTAAAGAATTTTGTAAGGAACAACAGAAGAAACTTTTAGAAAAACTAGAATCTGACGACAAAAGTAATTAATAACCAAAAATAGAGCTTTTAACTAATAATTAGTTAGGCTTTTTTTTTTTCAATTAGAAAGTTAGCATAGGTTAGATAGACAGGATACTTGTCCGAACACTTTTCCCATTGGTTCATATAGTAAAGTAAAAGCTAATATTAAACCAATATATGGAGTTGTTTATATGTTTGAAAATGATGCGATTATTACCCTATTAGGTAGTTCTGGCGGAGTGGCAAAGGCAGTACTTTCTATATTTAATAAAGCGGCAAAGGATCAAAATGATCCAATTCATCAGCTAATGAAAAATGCCAGGTTTCATTTAATTGATTTGAAACAGAAAGATTTAACTTATTTTGAAAGGATTATTCCTGACCTTATAGAAAATGTTACATTTCATGAAATGAATGTTAATAATATTGATTTAATGAAAAAACATCTCATAGAGAGTAATACAGTTATTGTAGTTGATGTTTCTAGAGCAGATTCTGTTGAAATGTTGCGCTGTTGTAATGAGTTTGGTGTGAAGTATGTCAACACAGCTTTAGAAAGTGAAATAGTAGATGGAGATGAAAGTATTAGTTCTGGATTCCCACTTAAAGAACGTTTACGTATCTTCGAGGACAATAAACGAAAGTTTAAAAATACTACAGCAATTATTGGTTCAGGGATGAATCCTGGTATTGTGCAATGGATGGCAATCGATTTAATGAACCAATTCCCTTCCGAAAAACCTCTTGCATGTTACATTGTTGAACATGATAATTCTTTTTATGAAAACCCTTCAATAGCTCAAAAAGAGACAATTTACACCACTTGGTCCCCAGATTGCTTCCTAGAAGAGGCAGTCACAAGCTTTCCTATGTTTGTTAAACAAAATATTCCAATCTTCTTGTATGATGATGTTTATTCTGTTGAATTTAAAGTAACGTTGGGGGAAAAAGTCTTCTATGGTTGTCTTATGCCACATGAAGAAGTATTTATTATTGGCAAATTGTTCAACTTAGAAAGTGGCTTTGTGTATCGTGTTAATGAGCATACAACAAATCTAATTAGAAATAATTTAAAAAACACTGACGAAATATTGGGTTTTGATAAAAAGCTTCTAGATCCTTCAACAGCTCCATTGGTAGGAGAGGACGTAGTTGGAGTTTTGCTTGTGTACGAAGATAAAGAGCGCTATATCTATAATGTTATGAACAATAAAGATTCATTCGCTAATTATGGTACAAATGCAACCTATCTTCAGGTCGCGTGTGGAGTTTATGCAGGGGTTGCGAGTTTATTTTTGGATACTGTAGTAAAAGGTGCCTACTTTGTTGATGAATTAGTATTAAATACAAATAGTAAATATGGAGAGTATTTAAAGTATCATATGCCTCAGTTTGTATATGGAGAAAATGAAAAAAGTGATGGATTACTTTTACAAAGAATGAAATCATTCAATAATTAAAAATATGAAAGAGGGGAGGAAGTGTTTTTGAGACCTCTCTTTTTTATAATTTAAGAAATAGTAGATCTTTATAGGTCTTAAAAATGCATTTTAAATTCAAAATTAATACAATTTTTAAAATCTGTGTTTTTTAAGAAAATTATTATTTTTTTATGGAAGAAATTAAGTATGTAGTTTTTGAATGAAGCACCCCTTTTCGTCTTAGACTATGGCTACGGGGAGGTTTCATCATGAATCTTATAACAAATTTCCGAGAAAAAAGAAGAGCAAAGCAAATTAAATTTGAAAAGAGCTTATTAAAAGAATTAAAAATAATTCAATTAAAAGCCCAATTAAAGGATTCGTTTTCCTACTGTATTGACGCAGACATTAACCAAAGAAAAGCACGAGAAGATTACTGTTTTGAGTTAGCGGTAGAAACATACTTATTAGGTGCAAGATATAGCCGATTTGGTTATTATGGTGAACCAATCGAGAATGTTATAAGAAGATCAGCTAAAGAATCTGAATGGTTAGCTTATTTATTTTATTCTTCTGTATTTGGCCGTAAGGATGATATACAAACAGAGCCGTTTGACCGATGTAAATCTTTTTTAAATAATTGGTGGTTAGATGGATATGTAAAAGGAGAAAGAAGACACAGACTTCGTTTATCAAAGTAAGTCATATTCTTCCTAGTTGTCCCATATATTTTTTATAGGACAATCAGGGGGAGAAAAAATGAAAAGATGGCATTTAATCGTTATCATTGTAACCTTTGTTTTTTTGATTTTGAGTATACCTTTATTACAAAAAACTTCAAAGACCTGGAATTTTAGAGGACTACCTCTAGATGGAAAAGTGATTGTTTTGGATGCTGGGCATGGTGGACCAGATGGAGGTGCTTCAGGTGGAGATGTTATTGAAAAAGTTGTGGCACTATCAATAACAAACAAACTGAGGGATTATTTACAAGGTCAAGGAGCAACAGTTATTATGACAAGAGATGGAGATTACGATTTAGCAGAGGATGGAATGAAAGGATATAGTAGAAGAAAAAGCGTGGATTTAAGGAAAAGGGTAGAAATTATTAATGGATCGAACGCAGACCTATACATATCAATTCATTTAAACTCCTTACCAAGAACATCTTCAAAAGGAGCACAAACATTCTTTTATGGTTCATTAATTGAAAATGAGCGATTTGCAAAATACGTCCAAGCTGAGCTAAGAGAAAGTTTAAATAATACTCATCGATTAGCGAAAATTATTAATCATGTTTATTTGATGAAATATGCCAAAGTACCAGGTGCGCTTGTAGAAGTTGGCTTTTTATCAAATTATGAAGAAAGTCAGCAGTTAAGAGATGAAGACTATCAAGATAAACTTGCTGCAGCTATATATAGAGGGGTTATTAGATATTATACAGATAAAAATGAACCACCGAATTAATCGGTGTTTCAAACTATTGGCAAACGCTCGTTTTCTTCGTTACTTGGTCTGCTTATGGTGCTTATTACCGTTTAGGGTAATTCCGCTCCGCACAGACTTCGTGCATCGAAAGATCAATTAGCTTGAAAATCATATTTTTTGGACTTCGTCTATGATAGGGAACCGCCGAATTATTCGGTGGTTTTCATTTTTACTAACTAATTAATGTTACTTAAGACTAACTATGATACATGTGTTATACTATTTAGTATATTAAGATAACGAGGTGTAAATATGCTTACCAATGAACAAGTATTATCACTTTTAGGTACAATTAATGAGCCATTTTTAAATAAATCATTAGCAGAATTAGATGCTGTTAAAGAAATATCGATAAAAGAAGAGAAGAAACATGTAAGCGTTAAAATTGCATTGTTGAAAACGGGCACAGCTGAACAAATGCAAATTCAAACACAAATTGTTCAGTTATTAAAGCAGAATGGTGCTGATACAGTTGGAATTCGATTTACTGAATTTACAGAAGAAGAAAAAGGTCAGTTTATTGAAGACAATGAAGAAAACTCAACACTTTCACTATTAGATAATAAAAAAGTACAATTTTTAGCAATCGCAAGTGGAAAAGGTGGAGTAGGAAAATCAACTGTTTCTGTAAACTTAGCTGTTGCTTTAGCAAGATTAGGTAAAAAAGTAGGTATAATTGATGCTGATATTTATGGCTTTAGTGTACCGGATATGATGGGAATTACGACAAGACCTGTGATCAGGGGTGAGCGTATCATTCCAGTCGATCGTTTTGGAGTAAAGGTTATTTCAATGGGATTCTTTGTAGAAGATAATTCACCAATTATTTGGAGAGGTCCAATGCTTGGTAAAATGCTACAACAGTTTTTCACAGAAGTAGAATGGGGAGATTTAGACTATTTATTACTAGATTTACCACCAGGTACTGGAGATGTAGCGCTAGACGTTCATAGCATGTTACCTTCTTGTAAAGAAATAATTGTTACAACACCACATCCTACAGCTTCAATTGTTGCAGCTAGAGCGGGAGTAATGGCATTAAAAACAAATCATGAAATTATTGGTGTTGTAGAAAATATGAGTTATTTTGAAAGTAAAAAAACTGGCGAAAAAGAGTATGTTTTTGGTAAAGGTGGAGGAGAAAGGCTTGCAAAAGAGCTTCAAACAACTCTATTAGGACAATTACCTTTACAGCAGCCTGATTGGGATGAAGAGGACTTTGCTCCTTCAATATATGATAAAGATCACCCAACAGGTAAAATCTATACGTCGATTGCTGAGCAAGTAGTCGAAAAAATCGTATTAAATAAATAATAAACAATACCCTTTTAATTTGTATGCTTGTTTTTTGTTATCAATGGTTATACGATAACCATTGATAATATTTAGACATGAATTAAATTATTAGGGTATTTATATTGATTAAATAGTTAATAAAGTTTTATATGAATCGTTAATTTAAGAAGAAAATCAGAAGCTTTGTGAAAACGGGGGATTAAGAAACGAATGACGAGTCGGAAATTGGTTCGATTATTTTTAATAACATTACTAGTTGGTGGAATCGCAACAATCATAACGGGTATTCTTTATGGGTATAAAGAGTATTTAAGTTACGTTCAAGATGCTAGATTTATTAAACTTCTAGTAGAAGTATCATTTTTATTTATATTAGGATTAGTCTTCAGTGCAGTAAGTCAGATGGGATTCTTTGCATATTTGACAATACATAGATTTGGATTAGGCTTATTTAAGTCATTATGGAATACAGTTCAAATTGTATTAATCATATTCGCTTTATTTGATTTAGCTTACTTTCGATTTAAAGAGTATGCGCATGGAGAAGCTTTTACTGTGTATTTAATATTCCCAATAGTGCTTTTAGTAGGTAGTTTGATTGTTTCTTATATAAAAATGAAAGAAACAAACAAAGGGGCGTTTATTCCAGCTTTATTTTTTATGATTGTCGTTACAATCGTTGAATGGGTTCCTGCATTAAGACAGAATGATCTTTCGTGGTTAATTCTAATGTTAGTACCGTTATTTATTTGTAATGCGTATCAGTTATTAACTCTACACAAAATACTAAAAAGCTAAGAGAAACATCTCTTAGCTTTTTTATTTTACAATTTTAATATTAGTTTTAGTATTAGATATCATTTGAGAAACAGTTATGTTTTTATATCCTTCGTCTTTTAAGTAGGACCAAATTAATGGCAATGCTTTTGGTGTTTGAAGTGCTGAATCACTTGCATGAAGCAAAATGATGTCGCCCGGATCAGTATTATTTTCTACGCTTTTAACAATTTTATTTGTTCCAGGATTTCTCCAGTCTTCAGTATTAACACTCCAATGAATTACAGAAAGATTGTTGCGTGCAGCAAGCTTTATAACTTCTTTATTATATTCACCATTTGGTGGTCTAAATAACTTAACGTCTTTTACGCCTAGACGATTAAATACTTCTGCTGAATTATTTAAATCTCTTTGCATTTCAACTGGAGTTAACTGGGTGTAGCTTTTATAACGATACCCAAGTGTTCCAATCTCGTGACCTTGTTTAACGATTGTTTCAACAATCTCTGGATGCCGCTCTGCCCATGATGCGGATAAGAAAAAGGTGGCATTCGTAATTTTTTGATTTCGTAATACGTCCAAAACTTTGATTACATTTTCATCTCCCCAGCTTATATCAAAAGTAAGAGATACATTTTTTTGTGAGGCATCACCTTTGTAAATTGCCATTGGCCCCTTGTTGGTTGAAAAAGTTGAAAATGTTTTAGGTGCTTGTATATAAACTAAGCAAGCTGTGAAAAATGCAATAATAGTAATTAAAGAAAATTGCTTTAATTTCCTTTTTGAAGTGATGTAAAAGTAAAAAAGCATAGAATCGCCTTCTTTCTTGTCCAAGTTCTTATATAAAGGATATGAGATTTAGTAAGCTTGTATGCTATAAAACGAAATGATTAAATGTTTTAAGTATTGGAACAATAAAATTGGGATTTTCTTAAAAACGTATAAAGATGAAAGTACCATGGAGTGGTGTTTATGTTTGGAGTGCTTCTAAATAGGGAGCATGTATTAGAGATCGAATCGCTCATAATACGCTCTCTATATGAATTAGATAAAGAGTTATCATCTCATAATCTAAATGAAAGAGTAAAAAATGAAATGGTCCAAAAGAAGAAAATCTTATATGAAGTGTATAATAGATTACCGCTATAGGAGTTTTTCACTTTAATAATGGTGTAGGGAGTAAAAAGCTTCATTGCTTTCCCTTTTCGCGATCACATGAGGCTTGTTCACATAGTCCATGAAAAAAAATTAAAAAAAATCAAATTTTGTGTTGACGCTATATTTGAATACGTGGTATATTATTTCTTGTCTTCAACGACAACAAAAACTGATTCAACAAATTAAAAAACAACTTTTAAAAAAAGTTGACAGGCTATATTACAAAATGGTAATATTAAAAAGTCGCTTCTGAGCGACAA
>NZ_NUHI01000037.1:0-85896 GCF_002575105.1 Bacillus sp. AFS053548
GTTTCGTTCATTATGACTAACCTGCCATTTTGTTGAATAAAAAAGGAGCTCCAAAGCAACTCATGTTGTACAACTAATGCATGAGTTAGTTACATAAGAAAGTTTCATTTCAACTTTATCTCATCTTCATTTCATCTTTACATAGTCTGGTTATCCTTGTACCTGTAACACCCAATATAACTATGAAAAGAGGTTTTAAAATGGTAAAGCATAAAACAAAATTATTCACTGTACTTGGAATCTCAACAGCATTATTAGTAGGAGCTGGCACTACATACGCTGCTCAAAAGGAAAAAAACGAGTCAGTAAAAACTGTACGATCTAATCAAAATAAACAAGTAAAAACAACAGTAAAAGCACCAAGCGCTAAAGAAATTCAATCGGTATTAAAAGGTCAACCTACACCTTCAAATATTAAAGTGGAAGGCTTTTTTTCTACAAAAGGTCAACCTGATTATACTGCAGATTATTTTTTAAACGATGGAAAATTATTTTCTATATTAAAAATAAACGCACAAGAATTAAAACAAGAATTAGCAACAGGAAAGACTGTAGTTGAGATTGCAGCTTCTAAAAACGTTTCTAAGCAACAAGTGATTGATGTTATTGCAAAAACACAGGTTGATGCACAAATTCAAGGTGGAAACACTGGCGATCATTCAATGGAGCAAATGTTAAAAGATATTGAACCAAAAGTATTACAAGTCATCGAGCATAAAACTGAAACTCCATGGAAGAAATAAATTAACCAATCAGTAATATAACTATGGTCTCCCCTACCATACAATAAAAGAACCCTATTCTTCTTCTAAGAGAACAGGGTTCTTTCTTTTTGCTTCCTTTTCCTCTTACAATTTAATAATTTCCTTATAGAACTATACTGCCCGATAGTATGCGTTAGCTTGAAATAAAAAATCGCCCTTTTGACTAGGGCGATCCAACAAAAAGAATTGTATGCTTAAATTTTTCAAACACATTTTCACTTATTTTTATTTAAACAAAAATAAAATAATACACCATCCGACGTATTCATGACCCCGTACCTAGCATCATGTAAGTCCAATATATTTTTTGAAATGGCAAGTCCTAACCCAGTGCTACCTTCTGATCGTTGTCTAGACGTATCTCCACGATAGAAACGTTCCCAAACTTTATCTAATTGGTCATTTGGAATATGTGACCCCTTATTTTCCACACTTACTTTCACTAGTTCATCTTCAATTGTCGTTGAAATATAGATATGTTCATGAACAGGTGTATAGCGGATCGCATTTGTTATATAGTTCGTGATGACTTGTTCAATTCGATGTTGATTTGCGAACACTTCGATTGAAGTTAAATCTTTATGAATCGTAAGTTCCTTTTCCACAATTTCTAAAGATAATTGACTACAGATTTGATCAATTACTTTATCAATTAAAAAGGGCTCCATTTTCATTTTATACGTTCCAGACTCGTATTTTGCAAGGTCAAGCATATCGACAATTAATAGATCCATCTTGTCGACTTCCTTTTCCATCGCTTCAAAATAATAGTCCTTCTTATGACTAGCAACACCGTCTTTCAGTATCGATATACAGCTTTTCATAATACTGAGTGGAGTCTTCAATTCATGAGAGACACCTGAAATGAACTCTTTTCTTGTATTTTCTAATTGCTTTTCTTTCTCAATATCTTGTTGTAGTTGTGTAATATGTGAGTGTAGCGTATTTGAAAGCAAATTAATATTCTGAGATAAGTCGCCTTACTCATCTTTCGAATGATATTCAATTCGTTCTGAAAAATCTAAGTGCGCAATTTTTCTTGTTGTATCGTTAATTCTTAATAAGGGTCTTGCAATTTTGATTGAATAATAAATGGATGCCAAAATTGTAAGAAGTAAAACAAACGCAATTATATAGACAAAATAATCTTTTACCATCCGCACAGCTTCATCTACTGGTTGTAAAGAAGCCATTGAAAAAATATAATTTGTTTCACCATTTTCATCTTTAACCGGATCGATAAATAATTTATACTTGATTCCATTTTGTTCATAATCAAGCGTTTTGAACATTTCGTACTTAGTTTGTTCATCAAACAATAAGCTCGTTTGAAATTCATTAATACGATCCATAAATAAGTTATTTCTATAAATAATGCTAGAAACATCATTCCGATCAGGAATCCGAACAGTTTGTACAATTCCTTTCCGTTGATGGATATCCGCAATATATTTTTGGGATAGTTCTACTTTTTCCTTTAAATCGAATTTCTTATTACTAACTTGAAGGGACTTATCAATATTTTCCCATATGGATTGATTAATCCAGTATGAATTACGTTGAACTACGTAAAGATAATAAGGGATTGTTACGTTATGTTTCTCAATCGTATTAACATCTACAATATCACCTTTTGAAATAGGTGGAGTATCCTTTAACAGGTCGACTTCTTTTAATAAATGATACAAAGGAATCTTTATTATTTGATTTGAATTTTTATTAGTTCCTATCTTAATTTCCACATAATAATCTTGTGCTGTTTTTATATTTCCATTTTGATCTAGTGTTGTAATCCATGTATTTTGAGCACGATAAAAGTCTTGCTCTAATTGCTGGATTGTTTGAACATTACCTTTACTTTTTAGGTATTGTTTCTCAAATGATTTGATACTTGATTTTAGATCATTTACTTTACGATTGGCATAGTATTGTTTAAAAAAGATTGTTTGACCAATATAAATGGATCCAGTGATAAGCAAACATAAAGTTGTTGTTAATAAAAACAGTTTTAAGACTATCCCAAATTTCATACGGTTTCCTCAAATTTATATCCTGTTCGAATGATCGTTGAAATCAGTTTTGATTTACTGCCTAATTTCGAGCGTAAATTACGTATATGTGTATTAATTGTTCGATCATCACCATTGTAGTCATAACCCCAAACCTTTTGCACGAGTTGTTCCCTTGTAATCACAATCCCCTGGTTTTGCATTAAATAAGTTAATATTTCAAATTCAGTATGGGTTAAATTGATATTTTCACCATCTACTTGGACTTTCCGTGAAGAAAAATCGACCGATATGCCTTGTTTAGATAATGTAACTTTTGAGTTCTGATTCGTTTTATATCGACTTTCAAGCAAACGTTTAATTCTTGCCAGCAAAATTGGAGGACTATAAGGTTTTGTAACATAGTCATCGGCACCTAACTCAAACCCCAGAAGTGTATCATCCTCATCAACACGTGCAGTTAACATGATAATTGGTACATTTGAAGTTTTACGTATTCTTCTACAAACTGCCCAACCATCGACATTCGGCAACATGATATCAAGAAGAATGAGATGAAAATCTTGTTCTTGAAATAACTCCAATGCTTGTTCACCATCAATCGCTTCGATTACTTCATGACCTTCATTTACTAAATAATCTTTCACTATTTCACGTAAAATCGTTTCATCTTCTACGATTAAGATTTTGTACTGCATTATTTTCCCACACTTTCTTTCGAAACTTTACTTTTCCCTTATTTTATCCAATTATTATTTAATATCTGAACGATTCCACTGTGAAAATAGCTACCAAGAACAAACTTACTTAACTGAAGACCTAATTTTCAGTTCATTAAGATACGTATGCATGTGAGTTTTAGTTTCTTGAAACTTTTTACTAGAATTCAGGATATTTATAAAATCGCCTGTTCCGAAAAAATTATAGACTAATGAGATAAAGATGAGATAAAGATTTAGCGAAAAAGTAATTAAAAAACAAAAATAAAAGCTAACAAATTTGTTAGCTTTTAAACTTTATTTTTAATATTTTTCACTTGCATTGCAACAAATAGGATAAATACTTGATTAAAAAAGGATATCTTAATCCTTTTTTAAACTATTAATATAGTTAAAAGCTTATGCTACAAGGCCATTTTTTACCAACAAATTTAATTATATTTCCATGGAATTGATAACTAATTTTTTCACGTTCTTATTCAACTAAACTGCCATTATGTTGAATAAGGCATCTATCGTATATTTCTTATTTTTATATAAAATCATCCACACAAAGAGGCCTATAAAATCCCTCCTAGAAATAATTCAAAAGAGTAAGCTTATAGGCCATTTATTTAAAAAAATATAAAAATTACTGTCTGCAATTAATTAAAACCAAGAACGTCTTCTACTGCTTCTTATCATATTCCACATTTCTTTTTGGTGATCAGGATCTTGTGGGTTTACGTTACAATTCATTAGCCATTGAGCCGCGTTTTCACGTTGTTCTGCAGTTATTGATACACTGCAGCAATCGGATAGTCTATCGATCATATGACATGCACCTTCTCGGGTTTTTAAATCATTTTTACGATATGATCGAAGAATACTATAAATACGTGGAAACTTGCGAGGATCACAAACTTTACCACAAAATTCTCTCATTAAGCTTGGGTCAAGATTTCCCATAAAGCCACTCCTTTATTGTTTAAACCATTAACTAAAATGACATACACACATATATTTTTTCAACAATGTAGTATATGCCGTCAAGGAAAATAAGGACAAGGCGTTTAACTAGAAATCGCAAATTAGTCACTTGTCTCATATTTTTTTAGATAATGACTTAAAGTCAATAAGGGCCAAATATGACGATAACTATGGTAATTTATATAAAAATGACCTGGTAATCCTCCACCTGTTGGATAGGTCAATCGCTTATCATGGACCTTTAACCAGTTTAAAATGTTTGCGATTCCATCATCAATTTCACTAGTGGGATAATCGTTGATCGAAATGAGCGTATCTACAACCCATGATGTATGAACAATTGTCGAATAAGAAAGAGGGATATACTTTCTTTCTATGTCACTTTTACAAGATTCACCCCAGCCACCATCTTCGTTTTTTATATTGAGTAGCCAGTTATTAGCTATTTGAATGCTAGGGTGACTTGAAGGGATTCCGACCGATTTCATACCAGTAATAGCGGCCCATGTTCCATAAATATATGAAATTCCCCAACGACCATACCAAGAACCATCTTCGTGTTGATGATGGATTAACCAATTAACCCCATCCTCAATTCTTGGATGAACCATATTTAACTTTAATTTGGATCCAAGAAATTCGAGTGTTCGACCAGTCAAATCTGCTGTAGATGGATCGACTGCAGTATCAACAAAATTTTGGATAGGGAAGATGAGTTTTAAGTACTTGCTACTGTTTTTTTCAAACGATGCCCATCCGCCGTCCTTATTTTGCATATCAAATAACCATTTCACTCCAGCGTTCCAAGATTTTCGATAATCGGCATCTATTAAAGAGAAATCCGTTGTTGCTCTTAAGACTGCTTGTGTATCATCTACATCAGGATTTTGAGTATTGCTGTCTGAAAATCCCCATCCACCTAAACAAATCTTATGGTCTTTCTCGACAAGTGTATGTTGGAGGGAGACTAAGTAGTTAGAAGCGGACTCGATCGCTTTATCATTTATTGGCACACCTGCTTCCTGCAACGCGTAACTAGTGAGTGCTGTATCCCATATTGTCGAAGGGGAATTTTGGATATGAAGGGAATCTTCCAATTCAAATAGGAAAGATTTTATACCTAAAACAGCATTTTGAGTTACGGGAGAAGTAGCTTGATAGCCTAATGAAAGAAGTGCATAAATTCCAATAAAAGTAGCGCTGGCATAACTAGATAATGTTCCATCCCTTTCAATATTTTGAAGAATATATTGCTCGGCCTTCTTAATAGCCACTTTGGATAATGAATTAATGAAAGGCACTTTAAAATTTGGGAATTTCCGCTTTTTGTTCATCGCTTTAAATTTACTGTTTGTAAACAAATGTTGTATTGTAGGCGTCCATTTATTTTTAATCGTAAATCTTTTTTGTCCTAATATTAAAAGTGGAGCAAAGTGGAATCGAACATAAGAACTAAATTTAAAGAAGGACAAAGGAAAAAACTTTGGTAAATTCATTAAAAGGAGAGGGACTGGAAAAAAACTGGGCCATGGATACAATTCATGTAAAGCAAGCATAAATTTTGTGGAGATGTGTACACTCTCTAATCCTCCATTTTGACGAATGAACGCTTCTGCTTTCTTCATTTTTTCATCTGTAATTTCTATATAACCCGAAAAAAGCAACGCGGTGTAAGCTTCTACAGTTACGGATAAATTTCCTGAGTCATCATCAAAAAGCTTCCAGGCCCCACTGACGTCTTGCTTTATTAATAAACGATTTACCAGTTTCTTAATTAGTTCTTCATCATGACAATCAATCGTTCTTAAAATAATAATCATATAGGCATCTGTCATAGGACCACTCTCGAAACAATATTTCCAAGATCCATCATCACTCTGATCCAATTTAATTTTATCTATTAAACTATCTATCTCAGTTCTAACTTTCTCCGATAAATCCATTTTTAATCTTCACCGCCAACTGATTGTGATCCCTATTTTTTTACGTTAAAAATTATAAATTGGCAGCAGGGAATCTAACTCGACGTGGTTGCCAATTTTAAGGGTTAAGTATAAGTGCAACTACGCCTCTGACTTCACCTAAAAGGTTCTTCAGTCAACGAGTTTTCTTTATATAGATATGTATATGGCTATCAATTGGGGCGGGCAACTATCTGTACAAATCTTTTGTTAAGAAGTAAAAACAGTTAATTAATTTTTGATTACAGAGATTAAGTGTAAAAAATAAAAAGGAAGTATCTCAGAAAGCAAGAATACTAAAAAATACCCTCTATTTAAATTTCCAATATTTAGTAGTGTGGCTTTTTTCGTTTTATATAAGGAAGGGTGGGGATAAAAAATGGAAAGAGATTATTTAATTAAACCATTACTTGGCCAGCATTACCCTATGATTTCGCATGGAAAGGGTGTGTACCTATTTGATAAAGATGGTAATAGGTATATTGATGGTTCATCAGGCGCAATTACTGTAGGTATTGGGCATGGGGTTGAAGAAATCATTGATGTTATGACTGAACAAGCAAAACAAGTTTCTTTTGTTTATCGTTCACAGTTTACTAGTGAACCTGCTGAGAAGTTAGCAAAGAAGCTGAGTGATATCACTCAAGGTGATTTAAATTGGACGTTCTTTGTTAATAGTGGTACGGAAGCAACAGAAACTGCTATGAAACTAGCGATACAGCATTACCAAGAAAAGGGAATGAAGGGGAAGAATAAAATCCTCTCACGCTGGATGAGCTACCATGGCATAACAATTGGAGCACTATCTATGTCGGGTCACCCTTTAAGACGTCAAAGATTTGTACCAATCTTGGAGGATTACCCTTCAGTTTCACCACCATATTGTTATCGTTGTCCTTTCAACTTAGAACATCCATCTTGTGATTTAGCGTGTGCAACTGAATTGGAAACAGCTATTGATCGAATTGGCCCTGAACATATTGCAGCGTTTATTGCTGAACCAATTATCGGTGCTGCAGGTGGTGCGATTGTACCATCTAAAGGTTATTACCAAAGAATTAAAGCTATTTGTGAAAAGTATGATATTTTACTGATTGCAGACGAGGTTATGACTGGCCTTGGACGTACTGGGAAAATGTTTGCAATGGAGCATTGGGGTGTTCAGCCTGACATCGTTACGCTTGGAAAAGGATTAACATCTGGCTATACACCAATGGCTGCAATGATTGCTAGTGATCGAGTTATTGAACCGATTATGCAAGGTTCAAAGCTTGTAATGAGTGGACATACTTTTAGTGCCAACCCACTATCAGCTGCTGTTTCATTAGCCGTTATTGAGTATGTTGAGAAACATAATTTAGTACAAGCCGCAGAAGAAAAAGGTAATTATCTGTTGAATAAGCTCCAAGGATTAAAAGAGAAATTTCCATACATAGGAGATGTTAGAGGAAAAGGTTTGTTAATTGGCATTGAATTTATACATGATATTAAATCAAGTTCCTTTATTCAAAAAGTAATGAGTAAGGGGTTACTTTTATACCCTTCTGTTGCTGGAAAAAATGGAAAAGAAGATTCAGCTTTCATGATTGCACCACCTTTAACGATTACTTATGGAGAACTGGATGAATTGCTTCAAATTCTTACAGAGGGTTTAAAAGAATTGGAAATGGAACAATCCCATCTAACTTATACAGCTCAGGGGGAAATCGTATGAATTTAGTTGAAAATACTTATAAAAAAATAGCAACAATGGAACAAATTCTTCAATTTTTTCATGACGACATGACACTAATGGTTGGAGGATTTGGTGGAGTCGGTTCACCGCCAACTTTACTTCAAGCATTATTTGATAGTGGAGTTAAGGATCTTCACTTGGTTTGTAATGATACTGGATTTCCGGACATTGGTATCGGAAGGATGGTAAGGAATGAAAGGATTAAGTCAATTGTGACATCTCATATAGGATCGAATCCGTTTGCAGGAAAATTAATGACGGAAGGTAAGCTCAATGTAGAATTTTCTCCGCAAGGTACGTTAGCAGAGCGTATCCGAGCTGGAGGAATGGGGCTTGGAGGGGTATTAGTAGATGTAGGTCTTGATAGTATGGCAGAAAACGGTAAAGAGAAAGTATCTGTAAAAGGTAAACAATTTCTAGTTGAAGAAGCTCTTAAAGCAGAAGTCAGTATTATTTTTGCAAAGAAAGCCGATCCATTTGGAAATTTGGTTTTTGACAAGAGTGCAAGAAATATGAATCCTCATATGGCTATGGCAGGGGATATTACGATTGTAGAAGCAGAAGAAATCGTTCCACTTGGCTCGTTGAATCCTGAGGAAATCGTAACTCCAGGTGTGTTTGTTGATTACATAATTTCATCAGAAGGAGTGAACTGGAAATGGGCATGGGAATAGACTTTCGTCAAAAAATTGCAATGCGAGCTGCTAAGGAAATAAAAAACGGAATGATCGTAAATTTAGGAATTGGAATTCCATCCATTGTTCCTGATTACTTACCGGAAGATGTACATGTTATGTTCCATGCGGAAAATGGCGTTATGGGAATTGGACCGAGTCCCGAAAAAGGAAAAGAAGATGAAAATTTATGTAATGCAGGTGGTTTTCCGATAACTGTTCTAAAAGGATCTAGCTATTTTGATAGTGCTACTGCTTTTGGCATTATACGAAGAGGCTTACTAGATTTAACAGTTCTAGGGGCATTACAAGTTAGTGAAAAAGGAGATTTAGCAAACTGGATAGTACCTGGAAAGCGTGTACCAGGAATAGGTGGAGCGATGGATTTAGCTCAAAAGGCTAAAAGAGTAATAGTCGTTATGAATCATACCGATAAAGCTGGAAATCCAAAAATTGTGAAAGAATGTAGTTTACCATTAACATCCAAATCTTGTGTTGATTTAATCATAACTGAAATGGCTGTCATTGAAGTAGTCAATGATACTTTAGTGCTTAAAGAATTAATGAGTCCATATACTGTAGAGGATGTAATCGAAAAAACTGGTGCCAAACTAGAAATTAGTACAGATTTAAAAATGTTTATATAGAAAAGGGTGAAGTGGATGAGTCATTACAAAAAAGTTATTCAAGATTATATAAGTGATCATAAAGAAAAAACAATTGATCTTCTTAGACAGCTAGTTATGGAAAATAGTGTGTCTGGTAATGAGAGTAAGGCACAAGCAATTGTCCTTGAAAAGCTGAGAGAGCTTGAATTGGATTTAGACGTATGGGAACCAGATCTAAAAGAAATGAAAGAGCATCCTTATTTTATTTCAACAAGAGATAGTTTTACTGGTAGTCCTAATATTGTTGCTACGCTTAAAGGAACGAGCGGAGGGAAGTCCATGATCCTAAATGGACATATTGATGTTGTTCCAGAAGGAAATATTCAGCAATGGACTTACTCACCTTACAGTGCAACCGTTGTAGATAACAAGCTTTATGGGCGTGGGGCAACTGACATGAAAGGTGGAAATGTTGCGCTAATTTTAGCAATTGAAGCAATAAAAAGAAGTGGAATTACACTAAAAGGTAATGTTTATTTTCAAAGTGTAATCGAGGAAGAAAGTGGTGGTGCTGGTACACTTGCTACAATTTTGCGAGGATATACAGCTGATGGTGTTATTATCCCTGAACCAACAAATATGAAGTTTTTCATTAAGCAGCAAGGATCAATGTGGTTCCGTCTTAAGGTAAAAGGTAAGGTAGCACATGGAGGTACTCGTTACGAAGGTGTAAGCGCTATCGAAAAAAGCGTACTCATCATTCAACAAATCCAAAAACTTGAGCAATTACGAAATGAACGAATAGCTGATCCGTTATATGATGGAGTACCGATTCCGATTCCAATTAATATTGGAACAATTCAAGGTGGAACATGGCCATCTTCTGTTTCTGATTTAGTGACTTTAGAAGGAAGATTCGGAGTAGCGCCAAATGAAAGATTAGAAGATGCGAAAATAGAATTTGAGAATTGGATAGATAATATTAAAAATCTTGATGATTGGTTCGTAGAAAATCCTGTAGAAGTAGAGTGGTTTGGAGCAAGATGGGTTCCTGGTACTGTTGAAGCTGATAGTGAATTAGTGCAAACTTTGCAACGAAACTATCTTGAAACAATGAAACAAAACCCAGTCGTTGAAGCTGCACCATGGGGAACTGATGGTGGATTATTTACACAAATTTTAAATATTCCAATGATTGTTTTTGGACCAGGGGAGACAAAAGTAGCTCACTACCCAGATGAATTTATTGATTTAGATCAAATGTTTTTAGCTGCAGAAATCATTGCCTGTACATTAATTGACTGGTGTGGAGTTGAGGGCCAACAACAAGAAGGTGAGGGAGCATATGAAAACGAAAAAGTATTATGAAACAATTAAAGTTCAACAGGAAAACTATTATTTCGAAGGTGCTTTAGATTATTTTAATGAGCGAATTCGAGTCGATTTTTACTTAGGGAATGTATCACTACTAATCGAGAGAATAGAAAAACTAGCAAAAGAAAACAAATTTACTAAGCTGATTATTAAAGCAAGAAGTGAACATTTATATTCCTTCTTACAATCAGGATATATGATTGAATCTGCACTGAAAGGCTATTTTCAAGGTAGTGATGGCTTTTTTGTTACGAAATATGTCAGCCAGGATCGAAGAAATAGTCTTTATTGGGCTGCTGGAGATGACATTTTAGATGCTGTATTAAAGAGTGATCGATCAAAAGAAAAAGTAATTCCTGACGATTATGTTTTACGAAGAGCTGAAAAAAATGACTCAACTAAACTTGCAAAATTATATGGTCAAGTTTTTAAGGTATATCCTACACCTTTAAATGAATCCGCTTATGTTGAAAAGACGATGGATGAAGGGACTATTTATTGGATTTATGAGAAAGATGGAAATATTGTAAGTGCAGCATCTGCTGAAGTGGACTTCGGTCAAAGAAATGCCGAGCTAACAAATTGTGCGACACTTGAAGAGCATCGTAAGCATGGATTGATGAAAGAGTTAATGAAGAAGTTGGAACAGGATTTAGTAAGCCAATCAGTTTATTGCTCTTATACGATCGCGCGATCATTATCATATGGAATGAATGCAGCCTTTCATCAATTAGGGTATAAGTATACTGGAAGAATGACAAACAACTGCTATATCTTTGATAAATTAGAAGATATGAATGTATGGGTGAAGGATCTTTCAAAAGTAGTCTTTTAATGTCAAACTGCCGAAAAATGAGCGTCAAATTGCTAATTTTTCGGCAGTGAAAGGATGGTTATGAAATGAACGCAACAATTCCAACTAATGAAATGATTAGTGCCATATTAAACAGTATCGATGAATCAATTCACGCAGTCGACAAAAATGGAATGACTATATTTTATAATCAAGTTGCGGCTGACCATGATGGTGTTTCAGTTGAAGAGGTTCTGGGAAAGCATGTACTAGAAGCTTTCCCTTCTTTAACGAAAGAAACAAGTACCTTACTGAAAGTACTAGAAACAAAGCAAGCGATTATTCAACAGCCTCAACGCTATGAAAATATTAAAGGCCATTTTATTGATACAGTTAACACGACAATTCCAATTATTTTGGATGATCAATTGATCGGTGCTGTTGAAATTGCAAAGGATTATTCTACAATTAAAACGCTTGGTGAGAAGGTTTTAGACTTACAAGCGAGAATTAAACCGCAAGTGAAAAAAGGAAAAGCTAAACAAATTCACTCATATACGATCTCAGATATATTAACGGATGACCCTGCATTAATGGCCGTTAAAAATCAAGTAGAAAAGGTAGCAAATGCAGACTCTGCAGTACTGGTAGTTGGTGAAACTGGAACTGGAAAAGAACTTTTCGTACAGTCAATTCACTATTGTTCAAATAGAAGTGAAGGCCCTTTTATTGCTCAAAACTGTGCTGCTTTACCAGAATCATTATTGGAAAGTATACTATTTGGTACGACAAAGGGTAGTTATACGGGAGCGATAGATCGAGCAGGGTTATTTGAACTTGCAGATGGTGGAAGTTTGTTTTTAGATGAACTAAACTCAATGCCATTAGAGCTTCAAGCCAAGCTATTAAGAGTACTAGAGGATGGAGTTGTTCGCCGGATAGGTGATCAAAAGACTCGTAAAGTTAATGTAAGGGTAATCGCTGCAATTAACGAATCACCTTTAGATTGCGTTCAAAACGGTATCATGCGACCGGATTTGTATTATCGTTTGAATGTGTTTTCTTTGTTCATACCGCCTTTAAGAGAAAGGAATTATGATATCGAGCTGCTCACGTCTCATTTTGTTGAGCAATTCAATGAACGTTTCTCAAAGAATATTCGTAATGTAGAACATACTGTATTTGAGTTATTCCACCAATATAATTGGCCAGGTAATGTCCGAGAACTAAAGCATACGATTGAGCATGCTATGATTATGGTAGAAGGGCATACTCTTACAGTTAAACATCTTCCGATTCAACTACAACAAATTAAGAAAAGTACTGACACTAAAGGAGTTCAGCCTTTACGTTCTGCAATGCAGGAGATGGAAATTTCACTTATTAAACAAGCATTGCTACAAACGAATTCTAATATTCAACAAGCTGCAGCGCTACTTGAAATACCTAGGCAAACTCTTCAATATAAGATTCAAAAGTTAAATATCGTAGTTTAAACTACATTTAAATCTCTAAAAAATCTAGTTTTAGCACTTCATTCTATAGCCAAACCGCCTAATTTTAGGCGGTTTTATTATTTTTGATTCATCTTGAGAAGATACCAACTTAAGATTTTAACTTTAAAAAATAAAAAAACAGGCTGAATAGTTTGAATTTTCTATATTTGTGGCGTTTTTATTAAATAATTGTAAATTTTTGGCACGACTCTTGCTATATATTAAAACAAACAGTTTGAAAGGGGATGTAAGTATGGTAAATGCAGTCTATGCTCCAAAAAGACATTGGAAAGAAGTTGAATTATGGAAAGATGTAACAGAGGAACAATGGAATGATTGGGTTTGGCAACTTACAAATACCATCAAATCATTGGATGAGTTAAAGCAAATAATTAACCTCACGCCTGACGAAGAAGATGGGGTACGAATTGCGACAAAAACAATTCCATTAAACATTACCCCATATTATGCATCGTTAATGAATCCGGATGACCCACGTTGTCCAGTTCGTATGCAATCAGTTCCAATCTCTGCGGAGATTCATAAAACTAAGTATGATTTAGAGGACCCACTTCATGAGGATGAAGATTCTCCTGTTCCAGGTTTAACACATCGTTATCCAGATCGTGTCCTATTTTTAGTAACAAATCAATGCTCAATGTACTGTCGTTACTGTACTAGACGTCGCTTCTCAGGACAAATTGGGATGGGAGTGCCAAAGAAACAGCTTGATGCTGCTATTAATTACATTAGCAAAAATCCTCAAGTGCGTGATGTACTTATTTCAGGTGGAGACGGTCTTTTAATTAACGATAATATTTTAGAGTATATTTTAAAAAATTTACGTGAAATTCCACATGTGGAAATTATCCGTATTGGTACAAGGGCACCTGTAGTATTCCCACAACGTATTACTGAAAATCTTTGTAATATCTTAAAAAAATATCATCCAGTTTGGTTAAATACTCACTTTAATACTTCAATTGAAATTACAGAGGAGTCGAAACGAGCTTGCGAAATGCTTGCAAATGCTGGTGTACCGTTAGGAAACCAAGCTGTAATCTTGGCTGGAATTAACGACAGTGTACCAATTATGAAAAAGCTAATGCATGATTTAGTTAAAATTCGTGTTCGCCCGTATTATATTTACCAATGTGATTTATCAGAAGGTATTGGACACTTCCGTGCGCCTGTTTCAAAAGGTTTAGAAATTATGGAAGGATTGCGCGGCCATACTTCTGGATATGCAGTACCAACATTTGTAGTAGACGCACCGGGTGGCGGAGGAAAAATTTCTCTTCAACCAAATTACTTAATTTCTCAAAGTGCTGATAAAGTTGTTCTTCGTAATTTTGAAGGTGTAATTACTACTTATCCGGAACCACAAAATTACGTACCAGGTAGAGCAGAAGCATACTTTAAAGAAATTTATCCTAATATGGATGAAAAACGTTCCAATGCAGGAATCGCAGGATTGATGAATGAAACAAAATTCAATCTTGTACCAGAAGGTTTACAACGTATGGAGGTTCGTAAAACATATGCAACAAACCCAGAGCATGCTTCATTGAAAGATAAGCGCGATAAACGCGACGAGTTAAAAGAAAAGAAATTCCAAGCACAGCTTACAAAAATCCAAGTTAGTGAAAAACTAGTAGGAAGTGCGCAAGGAGACGCTGAATGATGAAATGTCAGTGGTGTGAATCAGCTAATATAGTTGAATCAACAAATACGGTCTACTGGGAACTTCCTGATGGTACGAAGGCAATTGAGATTAAAGAAACACCATGTATCATTTGCTTAGATTGTAAAATAACATATCAAACAGATGATACTGTTGGTGCAATTGAGGAGCAATTATATTTAATTAACACAAAGCTGCTTGGTAAAACAACTTCATATAATGAGTTGATCGAGCAACAAAGATTATTAAAGAAGAATTATTTTGATTTTTCCAAATAAGAAATGAGAAGCGACTATTCGCTTCTCATTTTCTCTAATGTTCAAACTTTTTCCTAATCCTGCCAATGGATGTTAAAAAAAGCAGAAAATTATCGAATCCAAAAAACGACTGAAAAGGAGTATTTTAATGAAAAATACGGTAAATACAATAACAGTCATTGATTCTGAGAATCATATTTCTTCTATGCCTCAAGAGTTAAAGCGGGGATTAAAACCTCGTCATATTACAATGATTTCACTAGGAGGCACAATTGGAACAGGTCTATTTTTGGCAAGTGGAGGTGCAATCCATAATGCAGGACCAGGTGGTGTTCTGGCGGCATATATAGCGATTGGAATAATGGTGTACTTTTTAATGACAAGCCTTGCTGAGATGGCTACATATATGCCAGTTGCAGGATCTTTTAGTACATACGCAACAAAATTCGTTGATCCTGCACTTGGTTTTGCACTTGGCTGGAATTACTGGTATAACTGGGCGATTACTATAGCAGCTGAATTAGCTGCAGTTACAATGGTTATGAAATTTTGGTTACCACATACATCCTCACTATTATGGAGTTCATTATTTCTAGCTATTATCTTTCTGTTAAACTATCTGTCTGTTAAAGGATTTGGGGAATCTGAATACTGGTTTTCTATTATAAAGGTTGTTACAGTAATCATTTTTTTAATTTCGGGATTTTTAATGGTTTTTGGAATTATTGGTGGAGAAGCAGTAGGGTTTAAAAACTTTACAGTTGGTGATGCTCCTTTTCATGGAGGATTTATGGCGACACTTGGAATCTTTATGGCAGCTGGATTTTCTTTCCAAGGCACCGAGTTATTAGGAGTAGCAGCAGGGGAGAGCGAGGAGCCAGAGCGAAATATTCCTCGTGCGGCTCGCCAAATATTTTGGCGTATTTTATTATTTTACGTATTATCTATATTTGTAATAGGTCTACTAATACCATATACAAATCATAATCTAGCAAGTGGAGATGTAGCAGTTAGTCCATTTACATTAGTTTTTGATAAAGCTGGCATTGCATTTGCAGCGTCAGTAATGAATGCAGTGATCTTAACGGCGGTTTTATCAGCAGGAAACTCAGGAATGTATGCTTCAGCACGAATGCTGTGGGATATGGCTCGTCAAGGGAAAGCCCCAAAAGCATTTGGTAGGTTAAATAAAAGGGGTGTACCTGTTAATGCATTAATCATTACAGCGGCAGTCGGTACATTAGCATTTTTAGCTTCACTATATGGTGACGGAGTTGTTTACATTTGGTTACTTAATGCTTCTGGTATGTCTGGTTTTATTGCTTGGCTTGGAATAGCAATTTGTCATTATCGTTTCCGTAAAGCATACGTAGCACAAGGGAAGGATTTAAATGACCTACCGTATAAAGCGAAATGGTTCCCGTTCGGACCAATATTTGCTTTCGCCCTATGTGGGGTCGTTATTCTTGGACAAAACTATGCAGCATTTATGGGCAAAGCAATTGACTGGAATGGTGTACTTGTTTCATATATAGGTTTGCCATTATTCCTTGTTTTATGGATTGGATATAAACTAATAAAAAGAACAAAAATTGTTCAGCTTAATGAATGTGATTTGGAGAATTGAGTGTGAACGACATATTTAAAGTCTAGCTTTTAATTGAATAGTAAATTGTTTGGAGATGTAATTCGTATTTGAATTAGCATCTCTTTTTTTTATCTGAAAATTCGGTATCATTTATAATTTAAATCTGATATAGACCGAAGAAGTACTAAGTTGAAAAGCTATATTTTAACAGACGACAGAGAGTACTCAGTCATTCCTCCATCTAAAGAATTTGGAATAAACTAGCAGAGCAAAATAGTAAAAAGTACACTGGTTTTTGTAAGTACATAGCAATCTTATACTCTTACAGAATCAAAAAATAAAAATATCTTGTTAATAAATATGATATTTTTTATAATTATCTGTATCTTATAAGTAAAAGGATTGTTACTGCAATGCAGGCAAAACCTAGGTAATCAATGTCTTAATGTTAGACATTGGTTATTTAGGTTTTTTTACCTATAGATGTAGTAAAATTGACCTGTAAAAAAAGAAGATATAGTATAGAAATAATAAATGGTACTGCAAATAATCCTTCGCAAGAGAGGTGAGATAGATGATCATCCATAAAGTGATTAATAACAATGTAGTAAGTGTTTTGAATGAGCAAAATCAAGAAATGGTTGTTATGGGGAGAGGGTTAGCCTTTAAGAAAAAGCCAGGCGATCCTGTTGATGAGCAACTGATTGAAAAGGTTTTCAAGTTGGATAACAAGGATTTATCTGAGCATTTTAAGAAGCTGCTTGAAGAAATTCCTTTACAATATATGGAACTGTCAGATGAAATTATCCGCTTTGCAAAAGAGACGTTGGGAAAAAAATTAAGTGAAAGTATTTATGTGTCTCTAACAGATCATATTCATTTTGCCTTATATAGACAGAAAAATGGATTGGAAATCAAGAATCCTTTACTTTGGGAAGTAAAACGACTGTATAAGGAAGAATTTTCAGTTGGGAAACATGCATTAAATATTATTGAGCAAAAAACAGGAATCCGTTTACCTGAGGATGAAGCAGGTTTTATTGCTTTGCACGTAGTAAACGCGGAATTGAATGAGGAAATGACGAACATTGTAAATATTACAAAGTTCATTCAAGAAATATTAACTATTGTAAAATATCATTTTAAAATTGAGTTTGATGAGGAATCTTTAAACTATTATCGCTTTGTTACACATCTTAAATTTTTTGCTCAAAGGATTTTTAGTAAGACATATTTAAATAATGAGGAAGATTTTCTGTTCAATACAATAAAAGAGAAATATAAAGATGCTTCTGTTTGTACAGAAAAAATCAAAGATTTTGTTCTAAAAAAATATGAGTATGAATTAAGCACAGAAGAAAAACTTTATCTAACAATTCATATTGCTCGCGTTGTAAATAGAAATTAATTTTTTGGTGAAAGCGTTGACAATGTTAATTTACAGTGATAATATCAAGTTATCAATTAAATACATCCGATTTTATAGGATTGTTACTGGTCGTGCAGGCAAAACCTAAATTGTCGTCTCTTATGTTTTCCTGAGGCGTGCAGTTTAGGTTTTTTGTTTTCTTGGGACACTTTTGATCCGGACGAGGGAGCTCAAGATGGGCCAGTTTACATATCATTGTATTTAATTAAAAATTAAATAACAAAATTCAGGATTGTTACTGGTCATGCAGGCAAAACCTAAATTACAAGAGTGTATGATGATTTTTACATGCACCTGTAGTTTAGGTTTTTTATTTTACTAAAATAACAAATTGAAAGATTTCTTAATTATTTTTGGAATTTTCCATAATTTAAGGAGGGGTATTTATGGATTATAAGCGAACTGCTAGTGAGATTATAGATTTAGTCGGTGGGGAAAAAAATATAACCAATTTGATTCATTGTATTACTAGGCTTCGATTTAATTTGAACGACGATAGCTTTGCAGATAAAAACAAGGCTAAAATCGAAGCAATTGATGGTGTCATGGGGGTAAACAGAAGCGGCACTCAGTTTCAAGTAATCATTGGAAACGATGTTGTAAAAGTATTTGATGAAATAAATAAAATTGCCAATATTAATTCTGGTAATTCAGATGGTAATAAAAAGGCTAAAGGTAAAGGTATAGGAAGTATTTTTGATGTAATATCTGGAACATTTGCACCAATATTACCTGCAATCACTGGAGCGGGTATGATCAAAGCAATTCTTGCTATTCTTTTGACATTCCACTGGATTTCAGACAAAAGCCAAGCATATATCATTATGAATGCAATCGGAGACGGTGCATTCTACTTCATACCGTTCTTAGTTGCTTTTAGTGCAGCGAAAAAATTTGGGTCCAATCAATTTGTTGCAGTTTCAATCGCAGGTGCGATTATGCATCCATCCATTACAGCGTTATTAAGTAGTGGCAAACCAGTACACTTTATCGGTCTTCCTGTAACGGCTGTAACATATGCTTCATCCGTTATTCCAGTCTTATTGGCCGTTTGGATCGCATCTTATGTTGAAAAATGGACTGATCGTGTAACTCCGAGCATGGTTAAACTAATTATCGTACCGACTATTACTCTATTGGTAATGGTTCCAATCACTTTAATTGCTGTTGGTCCACTTGGTGTATTCATTGGCACTGGTCTTTCTAAAGGTGTTACTTTCCTATATGCTCATACAGGCATTTTTGCAGGACTTCTGCTTGGAGGTACATTCTCTTTAATCGTTATGACTGGGATGCACTACGCGTTTCTTCCAATTGTAGTTGGAAACTTAAGTACAAAAGGATACGATACAATCCTTCCAGCAATGTTTATGGCTAATATGGGGCAAGCTGGAGCGGCTTTTGCAGTATTCTTAAAATCAAAAAACAAATCATTTAAATCATTAGCACTTTCAGTTAGTATGACAGCTTTAATGGGAGTAACAGAACCAGCTATGTATGGTGTAAATATGAGACTTAAAAAGCCATTCATTGGAGCTTTAGTTGGTGGAGCAATCGGTGGAGCTTACTATGCATTGATGGCCGTAAAACTATACGTTATTCCAAGTAACGCTGGTCTTCCAGGAATTCCTTTCTTTATTGGTGAAACATTTGTTTATGCATTGATCGGTTTACCGATTGCGTTTATCGCAGGTACAGTTGCTGCGTACTTTATTGGCTTCGAGGATGTAGAAGTAAAAGAAGACCAAAAGGAAGAAAAAGTAGTAAATGAAGTAAAAAACGTTGATAAAAACCGTGTTCAAGAAGTAGTAAGTCCTATAAAAGGAAAAGTTGTACCTTTAACTGATGTTAAGGATGCTACATTCTCAAGTGAAGCTTTAGGTAAAGGTATTGCTATCGAACCTCAAGAGGGAAAAGTTGTTTCTCCTGTAGATGGTGTTGTTACAACTTTATTTAGAACGAAGCACGCGATTGGCATTACATCCGAAAATGGAATTGAAATTCTAATTCACGTTGGTATGGATACAGTTAAATTAGATGGGGAATTTTTCACAGCACATATTAGCCAGGGTGACGTCGTGAAAGCTGGAGACTTACTAGTAGAATTTGATTTAGTAAAAATCAAAGAAGCAGGCTATGAGGTTACAACTCCTGTCATTATTACAAATAGTACTAACTATCTTGAAATAAATGCAGTAAATAAAGAAAACGTTAAAGAAAATGAAACACTTTTAACGATTTGTGGTTAATTTAGAAAACGATTCTGACTGTTGATTTAAAGTTAGCAGTCAGAATATTTTAATAAAAATTGTGGAGGGGAACATTATGACAAAAAACTATTCATTTCCTAAAGGATTTTTATGGGGTGGAGCAACTGCTGCCAATCAATTAGAAGGTGCTTACCAAGAAGGTGGAAAAGGGTTAAATTTAGCAGATGTTATGCCTGGAGGAAAAGTAAGACTAAAAGTTATTCAAGAACCAGGATTTGATTTTAAAATAAATAAAGAAAAATATGTCTATCCAAATCATGATGGAATTGATTTCTATCACCGTTATAAAGAAGATATTGCACTTTTTGCAGAAATGGGATTTAAAACATATCGTATGAGTATTGCATGGAGTCGTATCTTTCCAAAAGGCGACGAATTAGAGCCAAACGAAGCAGGTTTAGCATTCTATGACCGTGTGTTTGATGAATTGAAAAAATATAATATTGAACCGGTTGTAACAATTTCTCACTACGAAATTCCATTACACTTAATTACAGAATATGGTGGCTGGCGCAATCGTAAAGTAATCGAATTCTTTAATCGATATGCAACAACATTATTCGAGTACTATAAAAACAAAGTAAAATACTGGTTAACTTTTAACGAAATTAATGGTGCAACGCATTTACCACTATTAGGTCTTGGTTTTTCTCCTGAAAGTAAAGAAACACAATTGCAGGATAGCTTCCAAGGACTTCATCACCAATTTGTAGCAAGTGCGTTAGCTGTAAAAGCAGGCCATGAGATCATTCCAGGTAGCCAAATTGGTTGTATGCTTGTGTATGTGCCAACTTATAATTACGACTCAAATCCTGAAAATGTGATGTATGCTCTACAAGAGTCTCGCCTTTGGAATAACTACTGTGGCGATGTTCAAGTTAGAGGAGCATATCCAGCATTTGCAAAACGCTTCTGGAAAGAAAATGTTATCAATTTAGCTATTCAAGATGGTGATTTAGAAATCATTAAAGAAGGTACAGTTGATTTCATTTCGCTAAGCTACTATATGTCACGTACTGAGAAAAAACATAAAACGAACGAAGAGAATAGCCAAGGTAATTTAGTTGGTGGCGTTAAAAATCCATTTTTAAAAGAAAGTGATTGGGGATGGGAAATTGATCCAACTGGTCTTCGCATTGGATTAAATCAATTATATGACCACTACCAAAAACCATTATTCATCGTAGAAAATGGTCTTGGAGCATACGATCAAATTGAAGAAGATGGTACGATTAACGATGATTACCGTATTGATTACCTACGTAGTCATATTGAGGCGATTGGTGAAGCAATCGAGGATGGTGTCGAACTGATAGGTTACACTCCATGGGGATGCATTGACTTAGTAAGTGCGTCTACAGGTGAAATGTCTAAACGTTACGGCTTTATTTATGTAGACAAACAAGATGATGGAAGCGGAACTTTAGAGCGCAAAAAGAAAAAATCATTTTATTGGTACCAAAATGTTATTCAAACTAATGGGGAACAACTTGATTAATTAAAAATATAAGAAATAACGTACATATTTGTAAATGAATATGTACGTTATTTTTATATTAATCTATTATTTTATAATTCCATAATTTAAACATCCAAATCCTTCTCTAAATTAATACCAATTTTACCTTCCTGTATTCTAGATCTGAATACAGCCCAATAAATAACAATTCCAGCAAGAAATAAATAAAGGATAACCTTAGTCGTTGGTAAAAAGTCTTTTGGTAGAGTTAAAATACCAACTTCAAATACTAACCAAATAATCGCAAGAATCGTAACAGGTAGTCGCCATTTTCCTAACTTAAAACCATCTGTATCCGGTAAGGTCTTAATTTTAGTAGCATATGCGATTACAGTAATTAAGTAAATTATGGCTGGAAGTGCCGCAGAAGTACCTATTAATAAAGATAGTTTCCCAAAATAGAATACAGCAATAATGCCTAATACAGAAACTAAAATTATCGCATTGTACGGTACATTATGTTTTTTATCTACCTTTTTAAACACATTAGAAGCGAAAAACACATTGTCTCTTGAAAGGGCATAAATAAGTCGAGAAGCAGAAGCCATAATGATTAATCCGCACGCAAAAATTGACACAATAACTAATGCAAGGAAGAAGTCAGCAACTGCAGTGCCCAAACGTGATTGTAAAATATCAGAAATGGGGGAAGCAGAAGCCATGATACTATTAATATCTTTTATACCCGATGTAACAATGATTAAGAAAACAAATCCAATTACACCTGCAAGTAACATTGAGTAAACGATGGCCTTAGGTACAGTTTTATTAGCATCCACTGTTTCTTCTGCTAAATTTGCCGCAGCTTCAAAGCCTACTAATGTATAAGAGCCCATTACGACTGATAGTACAAATGCTGTTAAATAGCTTCCATTTGAGCCAACCTTATGAGCAGTGTAAGTTAATAATGAAAAATCTGCTCCTTTGAAAAATAAGACAAAACTTAAAATAATAATAATGCCAATAAATCCGATTACTTCTGTATAGACAGCTGAATTATTAATGATTGTAGCAATCCTTACTCCGTAAATATTTAATAATGCTTGTATAACGATTGTAATTATTACGACAGTTGTGAGAACAGTAGTTGTACTCTTAATACCAATTAAATCAAGAAAAATTGGAGCTACACCATAATCAACAGTAGGTACAACAATAATTAAGTAACATAAAGCTGCCCAACCTGTAAACCAACCAAATCCTCGATTCGTTAAACGGCTAACCCACTGGTATACATAGCCACTTAAAGGAATTTTGCTCGATAAATCTGCAAAAATTAAGGCTACAAGTAAATGTCCCACCATGACAAATGGCCACGTCCAAATTCCAGCAGGTCCGGCTGCTCCTAAGGCAAGACTATAAGAGCTAAAAATACCAGTTGTAATCGAGATAAACGAGAACGCAACTGCAAATGAACTAAAAAATTTTAATGATCGCTGTAATTCCTGTTTGTAATTAAACGATTGTAAACCATCTGAATCAATACCTTGTTTACTCATAAATCATCTCCTCCAGATTCGAAATTTATTAACAGAATTTTCTTATAATTAAACTCGTAGTTAGTCCGATTAGATTAACTAGAAGTTTTATTATCGATCGGGTAAAAAAGCTACATATTTTTCTTGTACCTAAAATTGGGCAGAGTGATAGTTTACCGTTAACAATGCAACTTCCGTGCCAGTCTAATAGATGTGAGTAATTTTAAAGATTCGTATAAAAAGAGAAGCAAATCTTATGAGGTCTTGAATAATGTATGCAGGACTGAATAACAACCAGACTGATCATAAAGGTAGATTTTAGTGGAAGGAATTTCGTTTTTTCTATTAATACTTAATAATTTCAAAGCAATTGAAGCTGTTCTTTATAACGTTTACAAAAAATTAATATTTTGGCATAAAACTTGCAGTTCTAGAAAACGACTTATTTAAATATTCAAAAAAAGGAGGTTTCTGTCGGAAAAGTAAGAATTATAAGGAAGTAGTAATTGTAGTGTAAGCGCTTAATCTAAAACGAAGGGGATATGATAGGTGGAAAATAAAACACAGTTAAAAAGATCCTTAAAGTTATGGCAAGTAGTTATGATGGGGTTAGCCTATATGACCCCTATGGTTGTTTTTGACACATTTGGAATTGTATCTGATGTAACTAATGGTCACGTACCAAGTGCATATATAGTAGCTCTAATAGGAATGTTATTTACAGCGGTTAGCTACGGTAAGCTTGTAAGAGAATTTCCTGAAGCTGGCTCTGCTTACACATACACCCAGAAAGCGATTAGTGGACACTTAGGCTTTCTAGTTGGCTGGTCATCATTATTAGATTACTTGTTCCTACCAATGGTAAATGCTTTATTAACTAAAATTTACTTAAATGCACTTTTTCCTAATGTCCCAACCTGGATTTGGGTAATTGGATTTGTAGCACTAGTAACTTTCTTAAACTTAAGAAGTATCAATATGCTGGCGAATTTCAATACTTTCTTTGTATTAGTCCAGCTTGCGATTATGGTTGTCTTTATCGTTCTTGTAATCCAAGGCTTACATCATGGAGAAGGATACGGCGGATTTAGTATTAAGCCACTTTTTAATGCAGGAATGCATTTTGGCACATTAGTAACCGGTGCAACAATCCTTTGCTTCTCATTTTTAGGATTTGATGCTGTGTCAACTTTATCAGAAGAGGCAATAAACCCTGCAAAAACAATCCCTAAAGCAATTCTTTACACAGCACTTTGGGGAGGCGTAATCTTCACAGTTACATCATTTTTCATTCAATTATACTATCCGGACATATCTAGATTTAAGCATCCAGATGCTGCATCACCAGAGATTGCATTATATGTAGGTGGCAAATTATTTCAATCAATTTTCTTATGCATTACCTTTATTAATACACTTGCTTCTGCATTGGCTTCACATGCGAGTGTATCACGTTTGTTATATGTAATGGGGCGCGACAAAGTTTTCCCAGATAAATGGTTCGGATTTGTTCATCCGAAATGGAAAACACCAGCATTTAACGTAATTTTTGTCGGTGTGATTTCATTATCAGCAATCTTTTTTAACTTGGTAACAGCTACTTCATTAATTAACTTCGGAGCATTAATGGCATTTACTTTTGTTAATTTATCAGTCATTAACCATTTTTACATTCGAGGAAAGCATAGATCAGTCAAGGGCACTTTTTCTTACCTAATTTTGCCTTTAATTGGGGCCGCATCTGTAGCAATCTTATGGTTTAACATTGAAAAAAGCTCGCTAATAATGGGAACAGTTTGGTTCGTCGTTGGATTATTATATCTAATTTACTTAACTAAGGCATTCCAAATTGCACCTCCTAAATATGAAGAAGAGGCTGCTGTATAGTAAACTCACAATGAAGAAAAGTCACAAGGAAATTTACTCCTTGTGACTTTTTTTGTGTCTACTCTGGAATATTTTGTTCGCATCTCTGATAGTGCATTTTAAGTGATTCAATTTTGAATAATGATTAATGCAAAATTGAATAATTCATGCATTCAATCATATTTTCACTAAAGGAACGAATTAGGTTGTTGAAGGAAAAAACACTAAAAAGGATCATTCAAAAAAATATAAAAGTAATGAAAGTCTTATAATTGCCTTTCTAATAAGCTTTTTTCTATTTATCACTTCACAAAATGATGACATGAATTCAAGTTGGCACAGGAATTGCTATTAAATTTTTAAAATAACTAATGAGGTGTAGAAAATGAGCTCAAATTTAACTGAAGTAGAACAAAATGAAAAGAGTAGTGAACAGGCAGAAATAGATGATTCCCTTCAAGAGTTTAGAGAAACGTTAAATGAAGCAATCAGCATAATGAACTATCCGAGCCAAGTATTTGATTTCCTTAAAACACCAATGCGATTTTTAGAATTTAGTATTCCCGTTCAAATGGATAATGGTGAGACAAAAATATTTCAAGGATATCGAGCTCAACATAATGATGCATTAGGACCTACAAAGGGGGGAATTAGATTTCATCCTGATGTAACGCCAGAGGAAGTAAAAGCATTAGCTGGCTGGATGAGTTTAAAGTGTAGTATTACTGATTTACCTTATGGGGGAGCAAAAGGTGGGGTTGTTTGTGACCCAAGACTATTAAGTATGAATGAGCTAGAAAAATTAAGTAGAGGTTATGTAAGAGCTGTAAGCCAAATTGTAGGACCTACTAAAGATATTCCAGCACCTGATATGTATACAAACGCCCAAGTTATGGCTTGGATGCTAGATGAATATGACCATATTAGAGAGTTTGATTCACCAAGTTTTATTACTGGTAAACCTCTAACTTTAGGAGGTTCAGTAGGTCGGGAGACGGCAACATCAAAAGGAGTATTTTATGCTCTCGAGCTAATTAGTGAAATACAGAAAATTGAGATTAAAAATATGAAAGTCATTATTCAAGGCTTTGGAAATGTTGGTAGTTACTTAGCACAATACTTACATGAAGCTGGAGCAAAGGTTGTCGGAGTTTCAGATGTACTTGGAGGAATTTATGATCCAAAAGGTTTAGACATTCCATATTTATTAGACAATAGAGATTCATTTGGAGTTGTTTCTAACTTATTTAAAAATGCGATTTCTAATCAAGAGCTATTAGAAAAAGAATGTGATGTCTTAATTCCAGCAGCAATAAGTGGGGTTATTAACAACCGTAATGCGGATAAATTGAAATGCAAGATTGTTGTTGAAGCAGCGAATGGACCGACTACTAAAGAAGCTCTAGAAATCCTTGATCAAAAAGAGATTTTAGTCGTTCCCGATATTTTAGCTAACTCAGGTGGAGTAGTTGTTTCGTATTTTGAATGGTGTCAAAATATGCAAGGTTATTATTGGTCTGAGAGTACTGTAGACGAGAGATTAAAAGAAAAAATGACAGATAGCTTTTTAAAAGTTTATAAAACATCGCAAAAATATAATGTAAACATGAAAATAGCAGCTTATATCGAAGGTATTCGTAAAATTGCTGAAGCTTGTCGCTTGAGAGGTTGGATAAAATACTAAAACAAAGGGAGAGATCTAGAATGATCGATATTATTTCTGAATCAACGGAAAGACAGCTTGTACACCACTATTGTTTATTAACTCAAAATAATAGATATGATTTATCGATTGCCTTTTCAAGTCACTTTTATGGAAAATCAATGGTTACATCAATTCAATCTAGTAAAATGGCATTATTATGTTTAGAAGATATTCATTCTGAACATTATTGGGCTCCTAAGTTAGGTATTGCTGAGGAGGATATTTCAGAAATCCAAAATTTCTTTAGCATGGTTTTACCATCAAAACACATTTGCGAGTTATAATACCAGGAATTTTTTTAAAGAAAACTCGCTATTTGGTGAACTTTAAGGCGAGACAGAGTCGGAGAAATTTAGAATATTCTTAATGTGCAAAAAAGGAGTGAGCTTTATGTATTATGGAGTCATTGTCAGTGACTACCATGGAACAGTTGAAGAGACTGCTATTCAGAAAGATTCGAGAATTTATGAATGGGAGCCTTTATTCTTTATTAAAACTACAGATGGATTTACAAAAGTTATTCATCAAGGAATTAGTGGTGAAGTTGTTTCATTGGAGGTCTCAATTGGAGACAAGATAGTTCCTGGAATGGTCCTTGCGTATGTTAAAGAGGATTTGTTTGTGACCGCTAGCGATTGAGTAAAGTGTGATTAATATTTCTAAGATTACAAATAACAACCTTGATTCAATTAACGCGTTCTCTTTTCTAACAAATAAAGGGTGTCTCTGGTCGAATAGACTTAAGAGACTGCCCTTTCTTTTTGTTTGTATTAAATAGATTAGTAAATTATAATTTTAGATTTTTATGATAAATTTAAAAATTCTGCTAAAATAGGAATGTATAATGGTATAGACATAAGGGGGGAAAGAAATGTTATCAATAAATGAGAAACAAATAAGACCAGTCATCACAATAGATATCGATCAATTTAAAGAAAATGATGAAATCGATTTATCCAATATAAATGAACCCTTTTTATTCTTACGTAAGCAAAATCAGATTGTTGGTTATGTTCAATTAAATAATATTATTCAAAGTAATAATAAAAAGAAAAATATAGCAATTTCAAAGATTACTAGCTCTTCCCAATCAATTGATAGTGTATGTCGTTTGAGTGGACAAATTTTATTAACAGAACTATTCCAAATTATTGGTGAACCAATCTCAATCGTAAAAGAAGAGGAAGATATGCCAATAAGTTACATACTTCGAGAAGATATATTGGCGGAGCTTTTCAAGCAAGAAAATAAAAGTGTAGATTTATTAAAAAATATTTTAACATCAATACCGATGGGCACGTTTGTAGTAGATAAAAATAAAGTGATTATTAATTGTAATGATGCTGGGTTAAAAATGATGAAATCAACATTGGGAAAAGTAATTAATGCAAAAGCAGAAACTATTTTTAGCGGAGAACAAGTTGAAAATGTATTTGCTACAGGTAAAACAATTCTTAATCAGATTCAAATAAATGACGATATCGGTGTTCTTGTCGATTATAGCCCAATTTTCGTCGATAACGAGGTTGAAGGAGTAGTTATTGTTGTACAAGATCTTCCAATGGTTGAAGAAATGGCATCTGAAATTGAATACGTAAAAGATTTAAATAAAGATTTGAATGCTATTTTATCGAGTATTTATGATGAAATCCTTGTAGTAAACCGTAAAGGTGAACTAATTCGTTACAGTGAGAATATAATTCCTGGATTTTGGAACGTAGATTTAAAGGAATTACTTGGGAAGAGTATTTTAGAATTTGGAAACCAGGGACTTTTTACGCCATCTGTTACAAAGTTAGTTTTAGAAAAAAAGAAGAAAGTATCAATCGTTCAAGAAACTATAAGTGGACGTAAAGTGCTTGCAGTAGGAAATCCCGTTTTTGATGAGAATATGGAGATTGAACGTATTATTATTGCTTCTAGAGATATTACAGAAACTTCACGCCTTAAAACGGAATTAAAAGAAATGAAAAAGATTTCTGAGCAATATAAAAAGGAACTTGAAGATATTAAGAGCAAGGATCGTTTTGTCAAAAAACTGATTTACTGTAGTCCCAAAATGGAGCAAATCATCAACCAAGCGAAAAAAATTGCTGATTTTTCTTCCACTGTGTTACTGCATGGAGAGTCTGGTGTAGGAAAGGAAGTAATTGCACAGGCTATTCATCAATTAGGAAATCGTTCTTCGAAACCGTTTTTGAAACTAAATTGCGGTGCGATACCTGAAAATCTTCTGGAAAGTGAGCTTTTTGGCTATATTAAAGGTGCATTTACAGGAGCGGATCAGAATAAGGACGGCTATTTTAAGCAAGCAGATGAAGGCGTTTTATTTTTAGATGAAATTGGTGAAATGCCATTGCATTTACAAGTAAAACTACTTAGAGTCCTTCAAGAACAAGAAGTAATTCCAGTTGGAAGTACAAAGCCTATTAAAGTAAATGTGCAAATTATTGCAGCTACAAATAAAAGATTAGAAAAAATGGTTGAAGAACGTACATTTAGGGAGGATTTGTATTATCGCCTAAATGTTATTCCTTTAAATATTCCACCGTTAAGAGAAAGAATTGAAGATATCTCATTATTAGCTTTCAGTTTCTTACAGCAATTAAATGAAAAGTATAATAAGAGCTTTCATCTTACTCCAGATGCAATCAATGTATTAGAATTTTATTCTTGGCCAGGGAATGTCAGAGAACTTCAAAACATTATAGAAAGATTAGTCGTCTCAGCTGAAGATCAAATTATTAATGCAGAAGACGTTAATCAATTCTTACCAAATAGCTATGACTTTAATAAATCAAAACCAGTCATTAATAAAGTAATTCCTCTCCAAGAAGCAATTGATTATGTTGAGGAGCAACTCATTGTGCTTGCGATAAAGCAATATAAAACAACAACGAAGGCTGCACAAGTTTTAGGCATTAGTCAGTCTTCGGTTAGTCGTAAGTATCAAAAAATAATGCAAGATAAGAGTTTACAAAGTGATTTCATGTCGTTTAATTAAGGTAGTAAAAAAACGCACCAAGTGGGTGCGTTTTTTTATTTCTCTAAATCCCCTATATTTTCAACATTACTATCAATTACTTTAGTCATACTAACTTGATCCCCCGAGATACTAAATGCCATGAATATGATGATGAGTCCCACCGCAATGCATGTTCCTGCAAGCAACATAATATCGCCTCCTTTCATGGTGTTCTAGCCTATGCAATGAATTTTCTTAATATGTCGTTTTACAGAAATAGTTTTAATTTTACGAGTTTTAAAGATTATGCAAATTGTAATAGTGTTATGCAAAATTGAATAATAATTGTACAGAGTATTTTAGTAAAACCCTTATAAATAGGAGTATTAAAGTTGGCACAGTTCTTGCAATCTAATAAATTGTTAAGTAATTAAGGAGGGTTTATATACAATGGTCGATGTTCAATTTAAAACAATTGATTTAAAGATGTTTATTAATGGCGAATGGAAAGATTCTAGCAATCATGAGAAACGCCCTGTTATTAACCCAGCAAATGGAGAAATCATTGCATATGCTCCTGAAGGAACGGTTGAAGATGCGAAAGAAGCAATTGATGTTGCTCGTAAAGCATTCAATGATGGAAGATGGTCTGATTTATCTGCTCAAGAAAGAGCAACTTACTTATTTAAAATTGCGGACAAAATAGAAGAGTACCAAGAAGAATTAACGAAACTTGAAACCTTAGATAATGGGAAACCGAACCGTGAAGCAGGCTTCGATGTAGCTGATGCAGCAGCGTGTTTCCGTTATTATGCGGGGTTAATTACAAAGCCGGATGGGTTTACTTATCATGTAGCAGATCCTATGCAAGCGATGGTTGTTCGTGAACCAATTGGTGTATGTGGATTAATTGTTCCGTGGAACTATCCATTATTAATGAGTGTTTGGAAGCTTGCTCCAGCATTAGCGGCAGGTAATACGATTGTTTACAAACCATCAGAAGTTACACCAGTTACTCCGAAGAAATTATTTGAGATTTTTGAAGAGGTTGGTCTTCCACACGGTGTAGCAAACATGGTTATGGGTGCAGGTCCAGTAGTTGGAAATGAAATCGCTTCAAATCCTGATGTAGATATGGTTTCATTCACAGGTGGAACAAAAACAGGTAAACATATCATGAAAACAGCGGCCGATACGATGAAAAAAGTATCGCTTGAGCTTGGCGGGAAATCTCCAAATATCATTTTTGCGGATGCTGATTTTGAAACGGCTGTAGATTATGCTCTATTCGGAATTTATGCAGGTTCAGGCCAAGTTTGCTCATCTGGATCAAGAATTTTAGTTGAAGAATCAATTTATGATCGCTTTGTAGAGCGATTTGTAGAGCGTGCTGAGAAAATTAAAGTTGGTCCTGGAGATGCACCTGAAACAGAAATGGGTCCACTTGTAAGCAAAGAGCATTTAGAAAAAGTTTTAAGTTATATACAAATTGGTAAAGAAGAAGGCGCTAGAGTTGCTTGTGGTGGAAATCGCATTGAAAAAAATGGTTTAGAAAAAGGTTACTTTGTTGAACCGACTGTTTTTGTAGATGTTGAACAAAATATGCGTATCGTTCAAGAAGAAATTTTTGGCCCTGTTGTATGTATTCAAAAGTTTAAAACTGAAGAAGAAGCAATAAAACTAGGAAATGGAACTGTTTATGGTTTAGCAGGTGCAGTATTTAGTAAAGATGGAGCGAAAGCTTTAAGAGTGATCAAAAAGTTACGTTCAGGAATTACTTGGATTAACTCCTACCACCCAACATACAATGAAGCTCCATGGGGAGGCTACAAACAAAGTGGTGTAGGGCGTAGCTTAGGTACATTTGGATTAGAGGAATTCCAAGAAATTAAGCAAATTAACATTAACTTACAAGTTGAACCAATTGGATGGTTTGCAGAATAATTTTAGGCAGTAATAAGAAGAAATATATAGGAAAGAAAAAAATAGATAAAACGACTATAGGAGTGAATAAAATGAGTATCAATTTAAAAAACGAATTAAAAAGTGAAGAAAAAAATGTAACCGAGTACATTAATAAGGTTTTAAGTTTAATAGAAAAAGAGACTGTTACAGAAGAAGACGCTGCTTGGATCACAAAGGAAACAGTTGATGGTTTTAGAGAGCATGTAAACCCAGGTTTCCTTGCTTACCGCAAAACTGTTACAGAAGGCGGTCAATTTGCATCTGTTGAATGGTCTGATAGCGGCTCATGCTTTAAAGACGTAAATGGTAAAGAGTATATTGACTGTTTAGGCGGATTTGGAATTTATAATGTTGGGCACCGTCATCCAAAAGTTATCAAGGCTGTTACAGATCAGTTAAAAAGACAAGCACTTCATAGCCAAGATTTATTAGATCCATTACGTGCAATGCTTGCTAAAATTTTAGCAGATATTACACCTGGTGATTTAAAATACTCATTCTTTACAAATAGTGGTACTGAAAGCGTAGAAGCGGCATTAAAGCTTGCAAAAATGTATGGTGAGCGCAGTACATTTATTTCAACTACACGTGCATTCCACGGAAAAAGCTTAGGTTCATTATCTGGTACTGCAAAAGGCATGTTCCGTAAACCGTTTTTACCATTAATTCCTGGATTCCGTCATGTTCCATTTGGGGACATTGATATGATGAGAAAAACATTTGAAACTTGCTCTTTAGTAGGCGAAGATGTTGCAGCAGTTATTCTTGAGCCAATTCAAGGTGAAGGTGGAATTATTCTTCCTCCTCCAAATTACTTAAAAGAGGTTCGTGAACTATGCGATGAGTACGGAGCACTATTAATTTTTGACGAAGTTCAAACAGGTATGGGACGTACTGGTAAAATGTTTGCTGCTGATTTATATGAAGTAGTTCCAGACATTATTTGTCTTGCTAAAGCATTTGGCGGCGGAGTTATGCCGGCTGGAGCAGTAGTTGCAAAAGAAGAAGTATTCAAAAGCTGGTTCCCAAATCCATTTATGCATACAACAACATTTGGTGGAAATCCATTAGCATGTGCAGCTGCTATTGCAACAATCAGTGTGCTTCTTGAAGAAAAATTACCTGAAAGAGCAGAAGTGGTTGGGGCTTACTTCTTAGATCAATTAAAAGAAGCAGCAAAAGGACATGAAGACAAAGTTTTAGAAATTCGTGGTCAAGGTTTAATGATTGGAATCGAGTTCCATCAAGATGAAATTGGCTATGAAGTTTCTAAAGGAATGTTTGATAAAGGGATTCTAGTTGCAGGTACATTAATTAACTCAAAAACAATTCGTATCGAGCCTTCTTTAAAAATTAGCTATGAAGAAGTTGATACTGTAGTAAGTGCATTTAAAGAAATTTTATCTACTATTCAAGCTTAATTTATTCATCCAGCATGTCATGAAAAATAATCATGACATGCTTTCATTACAGTCGAAAAAATGAACATTTCTAAAAACGCTATAGATAGGATGGTGTAATGATGGCAGATCGAAAATTCGTTAAAATCCAAACGCCAATTCCAGGACCAAAATCACAGGAGTTACTTGCTCGAAGAAACAAAGTGGTTCCAAAAGGAATTAGTAATAATAGTGAAGCATTTGTAAAAAAAGCAAAGGGTGCACTAGTTGAGGATATTGATGGTAATACGTTTATTGACTTTGCAGGTGCAATTGGAACGATAAATGTGGGCCATTCCCATCCTAGAGTAGTAAGGGCGCTTCAAGCTCAGGCCGGCGATTATATTCATACAGGCTTTAATGTCATGATGTATGAATCTTATATTCAGCTTGCAGAAAAATTAGCAGATCTTTCACCTGGAAGTTTTGAAAAACAAGTTGCATTTTTTAATAGTGGTGCGGAAGCAGTTGAAAATGCAGTGAAGATTGCTAGAAAGTATACAAAGCGTCAAGGAATTATTTCTTTTACTAGAGGATTCCATGGTCGAACATTAATGACAATGACGATGACAAGTAAAGTTAAGCCATACAAATATGGATTTGGACCATTTGCTCCTGAAGTGTATAAAGCACCATATCCATATGTTTACCGTCGTCCAGATCAAATGGATGAAAAAGAATATAGTAAATTTATCATTGAACAATTTGAACAGTTTTTGATTGCAGAGGTTGCACCGGAAACGATTGCTGCAGTCGTAATGGAACCAATCCAAGGTGAAGGTGGCTTTATTGTTCCTGATCTTGATTTTGTAAAAAGGGTTAGAGAAATCTGTACGCAATATGGAATATTGTTTGTAGCAGATGAAATTCAAACAGGATTTGCTAGAACAGGTAAATATTTTGCAATTGAGCACTTTGGAGTTGAGCCTGATTTAATTACAATTTCAAAATCAATGGGTGCAGGAGTACCTATTAGTGGCGTGATCGGTAGAAAAGAAATTATGGAAGCTTCTGATGCCGGAGAAATAGGTGGAACATACTCTGGAAGTCCACTTGGATGTCGTGCAGCATTAGCAGTACTCGATATCATTGAGGAAGAAGGATTAAATGAGCGAGCTGTTGTAATTGGCGAAAAAGTATATGAGAAAATGCGTGGTTGGGCTAAACAGTTTGAACAAATAGGAGATATTCGCGGAATTGGCGCAATGTGTGCAATGGAGATTGTAACAAATAAGATAGATAAAACACCAGATAAAGTAACAGTTGGAAAGATTGTAAAAGAAGCTAACAATAGAGGGTTAATGTTGTTAAGCGCAGGTATCTTTGGCAATGTTATTCGTTTGTTAATGCCACTAACGATTACGGATGAGCAGCTTGAAGAAGGACTCGATATTTTAAGGGAGTCAATTGAAGCTGTATTAGTACCAGAATTTCAATTGGAGGTAAACTCATGAGCCAAATTAAAGAGAAATATGAAGTCTACCCAATGTATATAGATGGTACATGGGTTGGGAACGATCATGAATATTATACGAAGGTTACAAATCCAGCAACCGGTGCAGTTGTAGGGGCAATTCCAACTGGTGGTACATATGAAGCTAGATTAGCTGTTGATGCTGCTTATACGGCATTTAAAACTTGGTCAAAAAAGACAGCAGAAGAAAGATACCATTTATTAATGAATTGGTATCGTCTAATTGACGAAAAGAAAGAAGAAATTGCTAAATTAATGACAATTGAGCAAGGTAAACCATTAAAAGAAGCGTTAGGTGAGACGGTTTATGCAAATGGTTTTATTTCGTGGTATGCAGAAGAAGGCAAACGTATATATGGAGAAACAATTCCTGCATCACAACCTAATAAACGAATTCTAATTAGGAAAGAACCTGTAGGAGTTGTCGCAGCAATTACTCCTTGGAATTTCCCTGCAGCTATGATTACAAGAAAAGTTGCTCCTGCACTTGCAGCTGGTTGTACAACGGTTATTAAACCAGCTACTCAAACACCTTTAACAGCATTAAAACTTGCGGAGCTTGCTCATGAAGCGGGAATTCCAAAAGGTGTAATTAATGTTGTTACTGGTAAGTCTGCTGAAATTGGCGATGTATGGCTAAAAGATCCAAGAGTAACAAAGATTACATTCACTGGCTCTACTGAAGTTGGAAAAACGCTAATGGTAGGAGCAGCAGAGAATGTCAAAAAGGTTTCGCTAGAGCTTGGTGGAAATGCACCATTTATTGTCATGGATGATGCTGATTTATCAAAAGCAGCGGTTGGCTTAGTTCAGTCAAAATTCCGCAATGCAGGTCAAACTTGCATATGTACAAATCGTATTTATGTACAGGAAAGTGTAGCCGAAGAATTTACAGCGTTATTTACAAAAGAGCTAGAAAAATTAAAAGTGGGTAACGGTTTAGAAGAAGGAATTGATGTTGGTCCACTTATTGATCATGCTGCTTTAGAAAAGGTAAAAACGCTAGTTGAAGACGCTACTAATAATGGTGGAAAAATCGTATATAGTGGTAATAAACCTTCAGAAGAAAATGGATATTATTATGCACCAACTATTTTAACGGGTATTACGGATGAAATGGCATGTATGAAGGAAGAAATATTTGGTCCACTTGCACCAATTACTACATTTAAAACCGAAGAAGAAGTAATTGAGAGAGCAAATAATTCAAATTACGGTCTAGCTGCATATGTGTATACGGAAAACTTAAGTCGTTCTTTCCGTGTTACAGAAGCACTTGAGTACGGAATTATCGGACTAAACGATGGCACACCTTCTGCTGTACAAGTTCCATTTGGTGGTTATAAAGAGAGCGGTCTTGGAAGAGAAGGCGGTCATTTTGGACTTGAAGAATTTTTAGAAGTTAAATATATATCAATTGGGTTAGACATCTAATAAATCTACTGTTAATACAAAGCGCAGTTGTAAGCCAGTTAAACATTCAATTCAACTATTGTGATTGATCGTTTTACTGGCTTATTAACTAGATTAATAGAGGTGGAAAAATTGCCAGGTGCATTACATGGAATAAAAATCATTGATTTAACAAGAGTACTAGCCGGACCCTATTGTACGATGATTCTTGGGGATTTAGGAGCAGAGATTATAAAAGTAGAAAGTATAAATAATGGCGATGAAACTAGGGGATGGGGTCCACCTTTCGTTGAAGGTGAAAGCGCTTATTATTTATGTGCGAACCGCAATAAAAAAGGTATAACACTAAACTTAAAAAGTGAGCAAGGTAAAGAAATTTTAAAAAAGCTAGTTTCAGAGGCTGATGTAGTTGTTCAAAATTTCAAACCTGGAACAATGACAAAATTAGGTTTTGGGTATGAGGATTTGAAAAAAATAAAAGAAGACATAATACTAGCGTCCATTAGTGGGTTTGGTAGTGAAGGACCGAATTCAAGTTTACCAGGATATGATTATATCATCCAAGCGATGTCTGGATTAATGAGCATTACTGGAGAGAAAGAGGCAGAGCCAACAAAAGTAGGTGTAGCCATTTCGGATGTTTTAACTGGTCTATTTACATGTATTGGGATTCTTGCCTCACTGCAGAATCGCGATCGTACAGGAGAAGGTCAGGAAATCGATATTTCATTGTTTGACTCTCAGCTAGCTGCTTTAGTAAATGTAGCTAGTAATTATTTATGTAGTGGAATTGTTCCTGAACGAATGGGGAATCAACACCCAAATATCGTTCCATATCAAGTCTTTACTGCAAGTGACGGTGAATTAGTCATAGCGGTAGGTAATGACGAGCAATTTAAAAGGTTTACTTTACTAATTGATGAACCAATTTTATTGGATGAAAAATTTAAGACAAATACTGGCCGTTTACAGCATAGAAAACAAATAGAGCAATTAATTCAAAATAAGTTGAAGTTGAAAAGTAAAAATGAGTGGAAACAATTATTAGATCAAATAGGGATCCCAAATGGCCCAATAAATAATGTGAGTGAATCTCTACAGTCTGAACAAGCTAAATCGAGAGAAATGGTGTTGGATGTAAACCATCCTTTTATAAAGGATCTAAAATTAGTCGGATCACCGTTAAAATTATCAAAAACACCAATTGAAGTATTAAGACATCCACCATTACATGGTGAGCATACAGAAGAAATAGTAAGTAAACTAGGATATTCCCAAATTGAAATAGAAGAAATGAAACGAAATAAAACAATTTAAGGAGGAAATAAAAATGGATTTCTCATTATCAGAGGAACAAATTAGTGTAAGAAAAGTAGTCAGGTCATTTGTAGACAGAGAAATTATCCCTTTTATAAAAGAATGGGATGAAAAAGGTCATTTTGAAGCTAATATTCTAAAACGACTTGCAGATTTACAACTAATGGGTGTATGTATTCCAGAACAATACGGTGGAGTAGGAATGGATTATAACACATTAGCGATTGTATGTGAGGAATTGGAACGAGGAGACACTGCCTTTAGAACGGCCGTTTCTGTTCATACAGGATTAAATAGCATGACATTGTTACAATGGGGTACTGAGGAACAAAAGAAAAAATATTTAGTACCTCAAGCTGAAGGAAAGAAAATTGGAGCATTTGGATTAACTGAACCTAATGCAGGTTCTGATGTAGTAGCAATGACAACAACAGCTGTAAAAGATGGAGATAGTTACATCTTAAACGGATCAAAAACATGGATCTCTTTATGTGATGTAGCTGATCATTTCTTAATTTTTGCGAAAACAAATCATGACTTAAAGCACCATGGAATTTCTTGCTTTATCGTAGAACGGACTTTTGAAGGCGTTTCCACAAAAGCAATCAAAGGAAAAATGGGAATTAGAGCAGGGAATACTGGAGAAGTATTTTTAGATGATGTAAGAGTCCCAGCTGAAAACTTATTAGGTTTTGAAGGTGAAGGGTTTAAAATTGCAATGTCCGCGCTTGATAATGGCCGATTTACAGTTGCAGCTGGTGCTTGTGGATTAATCCAGGCATCACTTGAAGCAAGTGTAAAATACTGTAATGAGCGAAAAACATTTGGTAAAGAAATTGGTAAACATCAATTAGTACAACAAATGATCGCGAAAATGTCATCAAACCTTGAAATCTCACGTCTATTAGTTTATAAGGCTGGTTGGTTAAAAAATAACGGAAAGAGAAATACAAGAGAAACATCACTAGCAAAATGGATTTCTTGTAATGCCGCAAACGAGGCAGCAAATGATGCAGTTCAAATTCACGGTGCATACGGATTCTCAAACGAATTCCCGGTAGAACGCTACTTAAGAAACTCAAAAGCACCTGTAATCTACGAAGGAACAAGAGAAATTCACACAATTATGCAAGCTGAATATGACCTTGGATATAGAGAAGATAAAGTGTTAAGAAAAATGCTTCCAGCTTGGCCATTTGAAGAGGTTACAGTAGAAGCAGTGAAGTCTTAACACTAAATTTTGAGGATATTTGTTTTGGTAAGCTCAGCATATGCTGAGCTATTTTTTGTATAGGTAAGTATTTGAAATATTAAACTATCATTAATTGAATGCTTTAAAAAAGGATTATAAATGACTTGCGAATCATTTAATAACAACTAGAAATTTTTCCGATGTAAGAAGGGGATTTTGATATTAACAAGAATGAAAATATTTATGCAGTTTTCTGTAGCTATCTATTCTATATGGGTTGATAATGAGAGAGTCAATATTAATAATGAATTTTTATAGCAACAAAATTTGATTTCTAAATTCAGATAGTAAATAGTAATCGTTAAAGGAGTAGTTAATCAAAATGAACATAACAACAATCGGATTCTCAAAAAAATCTTTAAGAACATTTGCATCAATGCTCCAACAAAATAACGTAACTCATCTTATTGATACTCGATTACATAACAATTCACAACTAGCAGGATTTGCAAAAAAAGATGACCTACATTTTGTAATGGATTTATTAAATATTCAATATACACATGAAACAGAATTAGCACCAACAGAAGAATTGCTTAAAGCAATTAAGAAAAAAGAAATATCGTGGAATGATTTTGAAAAAGAATTTTTGAACTTAATACAAAATCGTAAAATTGAAACAAAAATAAATGATTTTATAAGCAATGGTGTTCCGTGCTTCATGTGTAGCGAAGAAAAACCACACCACTGTCACCGCAAATTAGTCGTAGAGTACTTAAGAGAATTCGATAATCGTTTTGAAATTATTCATTTATAAATACATAAAAATGAGCAATCTTTTTATAATGATTGCTCATTAGATTCGAAAAAAAGAGGCTATAAAGGTGTTTTTTTAAGGTGATAAGACTGTACGTTAAAAGTATTATTCTAAATTAACTAATCAACATAAGTACGTAACTTATTCTTTATTTGCTCGCAAACGTCATCAGCATGATCCAGTTCTAAAATAATTTTATCGTACTTGTGATTGTTTAAAGTTAAAACTAAATTACCATTATGGGTACTTGAAGCCATAAAATAGCTTACACCGTCTTTTTTAAAATATCCATATTTACTTGCTCCTACGTGTGTACCATATACTTTCCATAGAAATTGATGGATATCCTCTATTGAAACGTCCTTAATATCACAATAAGGTACCTCGATTTTATGTTTTAACCCTAATATTGTTTCTAAACCAGACAGTGTAATGACTAATTGATCTTCTTCAAATATTATTGTTTTCATAAAAATCCCTCCTTACTTCTTATACGATTGAGGATTTCATTTCGTTCATTTATTTTTGTTTCATATTTCATAGTCCATATATTTAAGTATAAATACATAAAAATGAGCAATCTTTTTTTCTAGATCGCACATCCATACAAAACTAAACAAACGTTTAATTAAATTTAGTACTCTTGATCAGACGATGTAACTCGCTTATGAAATTTATATAGGTTTAGTATTAGTAAAAATACGAAAAAAGTTGGATGATAGTTAATTTTTTTTTCATAGCTAGAAAATGATAGGGAATGATATCATCTAGATATAAGAATTATTTATTATTTTCAAAGAGGTACGCGATATGGATCAACAAGTACAAACTTATTTTAAAAACCTTGAATCAAAGGACAAGAATTTGCAATACGAAGCTTTTAACTATATTATTTCCGTTACAAAAGAGAATGTGGATTGGTCGTATGATGTATGGGATCAATTAAAATCGGATCTAACTCATAAAGGAAATCATAAAAGGTCAAGAGCTGCACAATTTCTCTCAAATTTAGCGATTAGTGATCCAGAGAAGAGAATGCTAAATGATTTTCCTGCAATTTGGCAAGTTACATTTGATCCAAAATTTGTTACGGCAAGACATACTTTACAGTCAATATGGAGAGTAGGTTTAGCTGGTCCAGAACAAAGAGCAATCGTCCTTGAGCACCTAGTAAATCGTTATTTAAATTGTAAAGAAGAGAAGAACTATACATTGATTCGTTACGATATCATTCAATGTATGAGAAATTTGTATGATGCAGTTAAGAACGAAGAAATTAAACAGAAGGCAAAAGAGTTGATTGAAGCAGAAGAAGATCCAAAATATCGAAAAAAATATATGACAGTATGGAAGTAAAGCACATTTAAGATGAACCGAAAAAGTTAGACAAATAGTTTTAAGCTGCTAAAGGGGATTGGACTCTGTATTCTACAGGGGACAGCCCTTTTTGTTTTATCTTGAGAGTAAAAAGAAAAAGGAAAAAGTTTTAATTTAACGACAAATGATAACAAGCGAGTTAAAGAGTAGAATATCGGATGGGGTTATTGTAAGTGAATATAATGCTCTAGAAAAATGGAGTGGAAATAGGAGACATGAGTTATTCACGTCTCCGTTTATTTGTTAAAATAGTTTCACATCTAAAATCTATTTTATTCTAGGCTTTCCAGTTGATCGTCGAACAATTAAATGAGGTGTGATTGTAGTTGTTACGGAATTTATTTGTTCGTTTTTATTTTCAATCAAATTAATTAGATGTTCCATAGCCAGATTTCCTAGAGATTGACTTAAATGAGTTCCCACTGTTGTTAATTGAATAGATGCATGGGCAGAAAACTCAATATTATCAATTGCACCAATGCTGATATCTTCCGGTATTTTAAAGCCTTTATTAAGTAGGAAATCCAAGCAAATTAATGCAATAGCATCCGTCGCAGCGACAATGGCTGTTGGAAATTCAATACCTGAAAATAGCTCCTTACAGGCCTGGACGATGGATTCTATAGTTGTATCAGTCGTTTTTATCCAATCCTCACGAACTGCTATTTTTTGTCTATTAGCCTCTAATTTAAATCCTTCTAAACGACCGTGAAATGTAGATGCTTGTAGCGGGCCACCTATATACGCTAGATTTTTATGTCCTAATTCGATCATATGATTTGTTATTAGTTCGCCGGCTTTTACGTTATCAATCTCAAAATAGTTTGTCCCACACGAATGCTTCCTATTGAAGGTCACATACGGTTTGCCTTCCAAACTTTCTAAAACGGGAAAAATAGAATCATTCATTAATATAGAAGACATTATGATTCCATCAACAGGGGCGCTTAATACTTGGTTGTAAAGCATTTTATCGTTATCTATTTTATGGAAAAATACGAGTACGTTATATCCTTTTTTTGCTGCGATCGATACAATCCCACGGGTAGATTCTTCATAAAATGGATCATGAGTATGTCCTGTGATTAACGCAATCATATTGGTTTTCTTTTTTACGAGATTTCTAGCATTCAAATTCGGATGATAGTTTAATTCTTTAATGGCTCTCTCTACTTTCTCTACTGTAGATTTTTTAATATTTTTAGATCCATTTAATACACGAGAAACAGTAGATTGAGAGACGCCAGCTAGCCTCGCAACATCGTGTGAAGAAACCAAATAAATCACTCCAAGCTCATATAATATAAATTTTAAAATAATAGTGAATTAATTAAAAAAGCAATGAATACGGCAGACGCACTAAATCTTGTTACTCCCAAAACAATATAATTTTGGAATTTTCTAGGGAGTATTTTAACATTATAGCAAATAAAATCGAATTTGATTAGAAGTTTTGTGTAAATTAATGAAATTTTTGCATACGTATTCATAGAATTTGAATGTAAGTGTAATTATTATGAAGATTAGATTCTTGCAGATAAAATTTTTATAAAAATCGAAAGCATTCTTACCTGAACCAACATACAATCACAATTAAGCACCACTAATTAGTGTATATAGATAAGTTTTCTAGATAGAAATTAAATATTTATAAAATGCTAAAAAATAAAAATTGTTTGACAATTATTAAAAATGAAGCTTATTATTAATACGTATTCATAAGATATGGAGGGAACCATGAGACAGAATATTTGGATTAACGGACAATACGTGGAAACAGAAAATTATTCAGAATTGCTTTCTCCTTATTCACAAGAAAAAATTTCTGATATTGCTATGGCGAATAAAGTACAAACCCAAAATGCAATTCAAGTTGCTTATGATTCTAAAGAAGTAATGGCTAAAATGCCTGCCCACCAACGAGCAGCCATTTTAGAGAAAGTTTCGCAACTTCTTGAAGAAAATTTAGAAGAAGCTGCAAGAGTAATTTCTCTCGAGTCGGCTAAACCACTTATCTTCGCTAAAGCAGAAGTAATAAGAACGATTGAAACTTACAAATTTGCATCAGAGGAAGCAAAACGAATTCATGGAGAAACAATCCCTTTTGATGCGGCAGTTGGCGGTATTGGAAAAATAGGTTATACCGTTCGAAATCCAATTGGAGTTATTGGTGCAATTACTCCATTTAATTTTCCGATGAATTTAGTTGCGCATAAAGTGGGACCAGCTATTGCTTCTGGGAATACCGTGGTATTGAAGCCAGCTTCACAAACACCACTTTCTGCATTTTATATAGCAGATTTGTTTAAAAAAGCTGGTCTACCAGATGGTGTATTAAATGTTGTTACAGGACCAGGAAGAGTTGTAGGTGACGCCATTGTAGAAAGTGATCTCGTTAGTATGGTGACTTTTACAGGAAGTTCCTCAGTTGGAATTGCACTTCGAGCAAAGGCAGGGCTTAAGAAAACAACACTTGAACTAGGTTCAAATGCGGCATTAATCATTGATGAGGATATTGATGTAAAAAAGGCTATTGATCGTTGCTTAATGGGCGCATTTTCAAACCAAGGGCAAGTATGCATCTCTTTACAACGTATATATGTACACGAAAAAATCTATGATGAGTTTGTTTCGCAGTTTGCAAAAAGTGCTAGTAAACTCAAACTAGGTGACCCTCTAGATCCTGAAACCTATGTTTCATCGCTTATTTCATCGAATGACTTGGATCGTGCTTTAAGCTGGATCGAAGAAGCAAAAGCACAGGGTGCAACTATTGCAACAGGTGGCAAAACGCTAGGCAATATTCTTGAACCTACAGTTATTTTAGATGTAACAAGTAACATGAAAGTATCATGTAATGAGGTTTTTGCTCCAATTGTTTCAATTTGTAAAGTATCTTCGGTTGAAGAAGCAATTGATGCTGTAAATGATTCTCGATATGGTCTGCAAGCTGGAATCTACACTAATAGTGTTATTAATGCACTGAAAGCAGCGGACGATCTACACGTAGGAGGCGTAGTTATTAATGATGTACCTACGTTCCGTGTTGATCAAATGCCATATGGAGGCGTAAAAGAAAGTGGTACAGGACGTGAAGGATTGAAATATGCAATTGAAGAAATGACTGAAATGAAACTCGTTATTTGGCACAAAGGATAAATTTTAGACATCATCTAAACTGGTCTTCGTTTTTAATTGGACCGACCGTTTAGCTTTATCGTTTTTTAGACGGTACATGTTTTTAACTGTTTATAGGTTCTCATACTGGAATTTGAAATGAGCGTTTAGGCAGTTATACATATTAGGTATGATTAGCTCGTTATTAATTCAGTAATTGAAAAATAAAACATCGAAGAGAAATTTTTATAAAAACGGAGGAATCAAATAATGATTAAGCAACTATCCACAAAAGAATGGCAAGAAAAGCGAGATAAATACGTTGTAAAAGGCGTTAGCAATGGAAATCGAGCAGTTGCTGTAAAAGGCAAGGGAGCTACATTATATGATTTGGAAGGTAAGAAGTTTATTGACTTCGGTGCAGCTATAGGAACTATTAACGTAGGGCATTCACACCCAAAAGTAGTAGCAGCCATACAAGAACAAGCAGAAAAAATCATTCATCCTGGCTTCAATGTCGTTATGTATCCGTCATACATTGAAGTTTGTGAAAGATTGTGTGAAGCTACACCAGGAGATTTTGCAAAAAAAGCAATTTTATTAAACAGTGGTGCTGAAGCAGTTGAAAATGCCGTGAAGATCGCAAGGAAATATACAAAACGCCAAGCAGTTGTCACATTTACTCGTGGATTTCACGGACGTACGTTAATGACGATGACAATGACTAGCAAAGTAAAACCATATAAACTTGGTTTTGGTCCTTTTGCTCCTGAAGTATATCAAGCACCTTATCCATATATGTACCGTAAGCCAGACGGGATGACTGATGAGCAATACGAAGCAGATGTTATTGCACAGTTTAATCAATTTTTTGTAGCAACAGTAGCACCAGAGACTGTAGCGTGTATTGTTATGGAGCCGATTCAAGGAGAAGGTGGATTTGTAATACCGCCAAAATCATTTGTAAAACACGTTCGTGAATTTTGTTCAAAACATGGCATTGTGATGGTGGCAGATGAAATTCAAACCGGATTCGCAAGAACAGGAACACTATTTGCGATGGAGCATTTCGAAATTGCAGCAGATCTTATGACAGCCTCTAAATCTATCGCAGGTGGTATGCCACTAAGTGCTGTTATTGGTAAGGCTGAAATTATGGACATAGCAGATCCGGGTGAATTAGGTGGAACTTATTGTGGAAACCCAATTGCATGCGAAGCCGCGTTGGCAGTATTAGAAGTCATTGAAGAAGAAGAATTGTGTGAAAAAGCAGAATGGATTGGTGATGTACTTGAGAGACGTGTGAAAACATGGCAATTAGAGTACAACTTCATTGGAGAATTCCGTCGTCTAGGAGCAATGTGTGCAGTAGAGATTGTAACGGATCAAAAATTAAAAACACCAAATAAAGAGCTTACTACAAAAATTGCAAAAGCAGCAAATGAAGCTGGGCTTCTATTACTTACTGCAGGTTTAGATGGAAATATTATTCGTTTTTTAAGCCCACTAGTGATAACAGAAAATGAGTTAAACGAAGGTCTTGCTATTTTAGAAAACGTATTAGCTAATTGTTAAATTTTGTTGAAACTGATCATTCAATGATTTTCATATGTTCAAACTTTTTAAAAGTAACGTCCGAATGTGTAGGCTAATAGGACTTGCTCGAGTCTTTTACTGCAAGGTTTTTATAAATACTTTTATATTAACGGAAAAAAGGATAGGGTGAATATGGAGAAACAACACAATGGTTTACAACAAAATCTAAAACACCGTCATATTCAAATGATTTCAATTGGAGGAATCATAGGGGCAGGTTTATTCGTAGGTAGTGGGAATGTTATTCATAGTGCGGGTCCATCAGCAATTGTTGCTTATATAATAGCGGGATTATTAGTTGCACTACTTATGAGAATGTTAGGAGAAATGGCTGCTGAGAACCCAGTTAGTGGTTCGTTTTCAACGTATGCAAAAGAGGCGATTGGCCCTTGGGCAGGATACACGATTGGTTGGTTGTATTGGTTTTTCTGGTTAATTACAATCGCAATCGAAGCGATTGCAGGTGCAAATATAATGAATTCATGGTTCCCAAGTATCCCATTATGGGGATGGGCTTTAATTCTTACATTTGTACTTTCACTCACCAATATTTTATCAGTGAAAACATTTGGAGAGTTTGAATATTGGTTTGCCATTACAAAGGTAGTGGCGATCTCTGCGTTTATGTTATTAGGTCTTGCGATTTTATTCAAATTAATCCCTACGATTCAGTCTCCGGGATTATCAAATTTGACACAACATGGCGGATTTTTCCCGAAAGGTGTAAGCGCAATATTAGGTGGTTTTATGACAGTTATGTTTGCTTTTTTTGGGTCTGAAATTGCAGCGATTGCTGCTGGTGAATCAAAAGACCCTCAAAAATCTGTTGTTACTGCCATTAATACTGTTGTTTGGCGTGTAGCATTGTTCTATATTGGGTCAGTTTCTATTTTAGTTTTATTACTGCCTTGGGATGATGCAAAATCATTAAGTAGCCCATATGTAACGTTGCTTAACAATTTAGGAATTCCAGGAGCTGGGACAATCATGAAGATTGTTGTACTTTTTTCAGTACTTTCTTGTTTGAATTCAGCACTTTATACGAATTCTCGAATGCTTTATTCTTTGGCGCAGCAAGGAAGTGCTCCGAGAATCTTTACAAAAGTAAACAAAGGTGGATCACCGTATTGGGCGGTCTGGGCAAGTTCAGCTTTCGCCTTCTTAGCTGCAATTTTTAACTTTATTTCACCGGATAAACTTTTTTCATTTCTCCTGAATGCATCAGGTTCAATCGCGCTTCTAGTGTATATTGTTATTGCAGTATCACATGTAATAAAGCGAAGACAAGCTGAGAAAACAGGTAAAGTGTTACGATTAAAAATGTGGGGTTTCCCATTTGTTACTTACATTACTATTCTAGCGATGGTTGTCATTTATTTTTCGATGTACTTTATGAATGATCTCCGCTCTCAGTTCTATTTAACATCATTAATTACAGTTTTAGTTATTTCTTCATTCTTTATTTTTAAAATTGGAAAGAAAGAAGAAGTTGTATCAAAACAACATGCGGGTTAATATACTTGTTGTTAAGCTATGCAGGGTAATCTTCTTTCCAGGCAACGATCAACATTACGTTTGTGTTTGTTGATAAAAAAAGAAACCAAAAGCGAATTTAATATGAAAGCGCTACTACTTATTGGATTTGATTTACCTAGAGTATTTAAGAAAAAATGGCTTACTTTCTAAACGAGTTTTTTCGTATTAATTACATTGGAAAATTAAAAAAGAAGACCATGTAAAAACGGTCTTCTTTTTTTATGAAAATTACTACAAAATGACATACCAATTATAAAATGTTACGTCTTTTTAGAGTAAGTTTGTTTTTAACTTAATAAAAATTTGCTAAATTCATCTATTGTTTCAAAATAAAATTTTGATTCATTTTTCATTTGCTGTTTAATTTCAGGAATATTATGTGACCAACCTGCAGCTGCGAAGTCTACGTGACAGGATTTAGCCATTTCCAAACCTGGCTTAAGGTCATCTAACATCAATGCATCTGATTCTTTTAGATTAAAACGTCTCAATATTTCTTTAATCGGATAAGGATATGGTTTTCTTTGATGCTCAGGCAGTTCCCATCCAAAGATTGCATCTGGGATAAAACCGCAATGCTGCAAGTAATCTCGTTCAATTCGGTTTCTCTCAGAATGAGATACTACGGTTAGTATGCCACCCCGTTCTTTAAATTCCTTTATTGTTTCAGGAAATTTCTCGTAAAAGTCGGGAATTGTGGATGAAGTATAGCTTTGCCAAATTTCTTGTTGAACGGTCATTTCATCTTCGTTGAATTTCATAATGTCTTTACATAAAGAATGAAACCCAGGTTCAAAGCAATATTCTACAAACTCTTCAAAAGAAATAGGTTCATCATTTGGTCGAAGCTTTTTAATTGCTTCAACAAAGGATGGGTAGTGAATTTCAGGTGTACTCATTACGGCAGTATCATCATGATCTAAAATGATACATTTATACTTTAAATTCATATAAACCACTCTCAATCTAATCTACATAAGTTTCCTATAATTTAACATAAAAAAAGAGAAGTTAGTTCATCATCTGTTTAATTAAATCACGATTTCGTTGTTTAAATACGTCATTATGAGAAGAAACCATAGCAGATCCACTAGCATCTGGTTGAATATATTGCTTCGCTTTATTAACGGCATTAGCGGCATCTTGAAATGCACCAGCAATTAATTGTAACTTTCCTTCATGCATTAATATATCTCCAGCTGCGTAAATCCCTTCAATCGAAGTTTCACTCGTTGTATTCCCTTTTATATAGAAATCTTGAATCATTTCTACTTTTATTTCACTGTTATTTAATAAAGAAGTATCTTGTTCATAACCGTGGTTTATGATTACTTCATCAATTGCCAAATGAGATATTTCACCAGTTTCATTATTTGTCAGTTCAACCTTTTCTATTTCTTCATGGTTTTCACCAGCAATTAGTTTTGTAATAGATGTATTGAAAAGACATTCAACTGAACTATTCATTAATTGAGAGACTTGTGCTTCATGACCCTTTAGAGCATCTTTTCGGTAAGTTAAATAAACTTTCTTAGCAATTGGCTCTAACTCATTTGCCCAATCAATTGCAGAGTTACCACCACCGGAAACGATTACAGTTTTATTTTGGAAATGTTTAAGTGATTTTACTGTATAGTTTAAATTTGAAACTTCGAATCTTTCTGCACCATCTATTTGAAGCTTTGTTGGATTTAAAATACCGCTTCCAACTGCCACAATAACTGTTTTAGAATAATGTTTTTGACCTGAAGCTGTATGTAAAACAAAAATGCCATTATCGTCACGAGTGATTGTGTCGACTTTTTCATTTAACACAATAGTCGGATCAAACGTTAATCCTTGCTGAACAATTTGTCCGATAAATCTCTCGCCAGGGATTGGTGGTTGTCCTCCAACATCCCAAATCACCTTTTCAGGATAACAATGAACTTTACCGCCTAATTCAGATTGAAATTCTATAATTTTTGTTTTCATTTCTCGTAAACCACTATAAAAGGCAGAGTAAAGTCCAGCAGGACCTCCTCCGATTACTGTTACATCATAAAGATCATTCATGTTCATTATGTTCTCACTCCAGAATATTCTGTCATTGATTATCATTCTCAATAAAATATAAACCATTTTTGAGAATTTTTCAATGATTTCACTAAAAATTAATATTGACAATAATAGTAAATAGACTTATATTTACCTAGTAACAACAACTGATAATAATTATCATTATCAATAAAGGCTGAAATACTAAATGAATGGAGGTCCCTTTATGGTACGGTTATTTACTAATGAATTGACCATAGGTTATGGTGATCGTTTGATTGTAAAAGACCTTAATATAAAAATTCCAGATAAAAAAATTACAACAATCATTGGTTCAAATGGTTGCGGTAAGTCGACTCTTTTGAAGGCGATTACAAGAATAATCTCACATCAATCCGGAACGATTATCTTAGATGGGGAAAACATTGCTTCAGAGAATACTAAATTACTAGCTAAAAAAATTGCAATTCTTCCTCAAACACCAGAGAGTGCAAGTGGTTTAACAGTAGGTGAACTAGTATCTTATGGTCGATTCCCATATCAAAGTGGTTTTGGCAGATTAACTAAAAAAGATATTGAAGTAATTGACTGGGCACTTGAGGTTACAGGTACAAAGGAATATAAGTACAAGTCAGTTGATTCACTTTCAGGAGGTCAACGTCAACGAGTTTGGATCGCAATGGCGTTAGCACAAGAAACTGAAATCATTTTCCTTGATGAGCCTACTACATATTTAGATTTAGCTCATCAGCTCGAAATTTTGGAGTTGTTACAAAAGCTGAATCAGGAGCAAGAACGTACGATTGTAATGGTTTTACATGACCTAAATCAAGCTGCGCGATTTGCAGATTATATCATCGCACTTAAAGATGGGGAAATCGTAAAATCAGGTTCTTGCGAAGAAGTCATTACACATGAAGTTCTAAAAAAAGTTTTTTCAATTGATACAGTAATTGGAAGAGATCCAAGAACAAATAAACCAATGTGCATTACATACAATTTACTTAAGGGAGAAGAGAAAAATGAAGAAAATCTTAATACCATTTCTTTTAATATTCGTGCTAATTATTAGTGCATGTAGTAAAGGAGCATCAAGTACAGAAGGCTCAAAGAATGAACCAAAAAAGTCTGGAACTATTACATATCAATCTCAAAATGGTCCAGTTAAAGTTCCTGCAAATCCTAAGCGTGTAGTAGTGTTATCTTCGTTTGCAGGAAATGTAATGTCTTTAGGCGTTAACATTGTCGGTGTTGATTCTTGGTCTAAGTCGAATCCTCGCTGGGCTGAAAAATTAAAAAATGCTGAAGTAGTTTCAGATGATAATATCGAAAAAATTATTGAGTTAAATCCAGATTTAATTATTGGTTTAGATAATGTTAAAAACCTTGATAAATTAAAGAAAATCGCACCTACTGTAGTTTATACTTACGGCAAAGTAGATTACTTAACTCAACATATTGAAATTGGTAAATTATTAAACAAAGAAAAAGAAGCGCAAGCATGGGTAGATGATTTTAAAGTCCGTGCACAAAAGGCTGGAGAAGAGATTAAAGCTAAAATTGGTCCAGATGCAACAGTTTCTGTAATTGAAAAATTCGACAAGCAGCTTTATGTATATGGTAACAACTGGGGACGTGGAACAGAGATTCTTTTCCAAGAGATGAAATTAAAAATGCCTAAAAAAGTTGAAGAAAATGCATTGAAACCAGGATATTATGCAATCTCCTTAGAATTACTTCCTGAGTTTATGGGTGATTATGTAATCTTCAGTAAATTTGATCAAACTGATACTTCTGTAGAAAAAACAGAGACTTACAAAAATACATCAGCAGTAAAGAATAAGCACGTTTTCGAAGTAAATGGAAGTGAATTCTACTTCAATGATCCGGATACTTTAGACATGCAATTAGAATTCTTTAAAAAGCAATTTTTAGGTAATTAACAAAAATAAGAGTAGGAATTCAATTATTCCTACTCTTATTATTTAGACATTGTCCAAAAATTTTAACTGATTGAAAACATTGTCTTTCGAGGCTCGAAACTATCTTATTCGGTAATGAGCACTGCAGAAAGCGAGGGTTTGGCGGGCAGTCTAAAAGACATTCTATAAAGAGAAGATGAGAGAGGCTAATGGCACAAAAAAACAAAGGTTCTGTTCCATTCATTTTTAAATTTATATTGGGGATTATCATTTTTATAATTATGTTTGTAATTGCGATTGTTTTCGGCGCAGCGGATACAACTGTTGGTGATGTATGGAATGCAATTTTTACAAACATGAATAGTCAACAGATTTCTATTATTAGAGAGTTACGTTTACCTCGAGAGGTGGCAGCAATATTTGTAGGGGCAGCTCTTGCGGTGGCAGGCGCAATCATGCAAGGAATGACAAGAAATCCACTTGCAGATCCGGGTTTGCTTGGGTTAACGGCAGGAGCAAATGCAGCTTTAGCAATAACAATGGCTTTCCTACCAAAAGTAAATTATTTTGGGATTATGATAGCTTGTTTTATTGGTGCAGCGGTTGGTTCACTAATCGTTTTTGGTATTGCTACAGTGAAAAAAGGCGGCTTTTCTCCATTTCGTATTGTTTTAGCAGGGGCGGCTGTTACAGGTTTTTTAACTGCTTTTTCTGAAGGGGTAGGGATTTACTTTAAAATATCTCAAAATATATCAATGTGGACTTCAGGTGGATTAGTTGGTACTTCATGGGGGCAAGTAAAAACGATTACGCCTTTTATTGTACTTGGTATTCTAGTAGCAATTTTCTTGGCACGTCAATTAACAATACTTAGTTTAAATGAAGAGGTTGCTGTAGGTTTAGGTCAAAATATCCCAAGAATAAAAGCAGTCTTATTTGTAGTAATCGTTTTACTAGCTGGAGCGGCAGTTGCTCTAGTAGGAAATATGGCATTTCTTGGCTTAATGGTACCTCATATGGTACGTGGATTCGTCGGAACTGATTACCGATTTATTATACCGATGTCTGCTATTTTTGGTGCTACATTCTTACTTTTGGCAGATACACTTGGGCGAACAATTAATATACCTTATGAAACACCTGTTGCAGCGATTGTTGCAATGATTGGCCTTCCTTTCTTTCTATTTATCGTACATAAAGGAGGCAAAGAATTCTCATGATACACCCTGCTATTATTAGAAAACAAAGGTTTATTCTTTTGATACTCTTTATACTTATTCTATTAACAATGTTTATTGGAATGAGTTTGGGATTTTCAGCAATACCATATAGTAGATTACTTCCAACATTTTTAGGTGATGGTACATTTAAAGAAGAATTTGTTATCTTTTCAATTCGATTACCTAGAATGATTATAACTTTTATGGCGGGAATGGCACTTGCACTATCTGGTGCAATTTTGCAAGGGGTAACACGAAATGATATGGCTGAGCCTGGAATACTAGGTTTTAATGCTGGTGCTGGTGTAGCTATTACAGTATTCTATTTATACTTTCCAATTGAAGCAGGATCGTTTGTTTATTTAATCCCAATCGTTGGATTTTGTGGTGCTGTTGTTACAGCAATTATTATTTACTTATTTTCTTATAAGAAAAATTCGGGTTTACAACCTATAAGACTAGTTTTAGTAGGTATTGGTTTCTCGATGGCTCTTTCAGGAATCATGATTGTATTAATTTCATCTGCGGAACGTGCTAAAGTAGATTTTATAGCAAAATGGTTAGCAGGTAATATATGGGGGACGGATTGGCCGTTTATTTGGGCATTCTTACCTTGGCTAATTATATTAATTCCTTTTACTTTATATAAAGCAAATACATTAAACCTTCTTAATTTAAATGAGCCTGTTGCAATCGGGGTAGGGGTCTCTTTAGAAAAGGAAAGAATTGTTTTAATGTTAGCAGCAGTTGCATTAGCAGCATCTGCTGTTTCAGTAACAGGAGGAATTGCATTTATCGGATTAATGGCACCACATATTGCTAAAAGTTTAGTTGGCCCAAGAAATCAATTATTTATACCCATCGCAATTTTAATGGGTGGATTATTACTATTAGTTGCCGATACAATCGGGAGAAACTTAGTCGATCCAGAAGGAATACCAGCAGGGATTATAGTAGCCCTAATCGGTGGACCTTACTTTGTATATTTAATTCTAAAAAAGGCTTAATTAATAGAAAAAAGACATTGTGAACAACACAAATCGTTCAAACAATGTCTTTTTTTATTTTTAAACAGTTAATTCTTCATTGATGTATTTAATTTGTCCGTCTTTTAAAGATTGAATACGAGCAAGAGATTCAACTCGATAACCACGATCACGCAGAATCTTTCCGCCATCTTGGAATGATTTTTCAATTACGATTCCAAAGCCAACTGTTTCTGCCTTCGCTTGTTCCATGATTGAAAGTAATCCAAGAGCTGCCTGTCCGTTTGCTAAGAAGTCGTCTATGATTAAAACTTTATCGCCTTCGTCTAACCATTTATGAGAAATTGAAATTTCATTTTCTTCTTTTTTTGTAAATGAATATACTTTAGCAGTATAGACATCTTGCTGCATTGTGATTGACTTTTTCTTACGTGCAAAAACTAGAGGGACATTTAAAGCAAGTGCTGTCATTAGCCCAGGTCCGATACCTGAGGATTCTATAGTAACTACCTTTGTTATTTTTTCTTCAGAAAATAAACGTGCAAATTCTTCTCCAATTTCTTTCATTAAAACAGGATCCATTTGATGATTTAAGAAAGCATCCACTTTTAATACATCATTTGCTAAAACGATTCCTTCTTGTTCAATTTTTTTTAGTAATAATTCCATAATGATCCCCCTTAATCTAAACAAAAAACTCAAAACATGTACTTCACTGTATAAAATGAGTGAAGTAACACATTTTGAGTCTTTGATTCTCTAGAGCTAAAATGTCAGATGTGTTACCACTCATAGTCGGTAAATTTACGGTTAACCGGTAGAAACTTGTGAGCCATATCCTCACTATTATACGAGTGAAATTTATAATTTTAATGAAACTATAACATGTTAATAGATTCTGGTCTAGCAATTAATAGGTGTAAATAATTAGCATTATTGAATACTACTTAATACAGTTTATAAATAAACTTAGTGAATTCCTTTATTAAATCCTGGTCATAAACAGTACCACTTTCTTTTTGAACTTTTTTTAACGATATTTCAATTGAACATTTTTTTCTATAAGAACGATCATGGGTTAGTGCATCAAAACTATCAATTATTCTAATTACTTTCGAATTAAAATCAATTTCGTTACTATATAAACCTTCATAGCCAGTCCCATCAATATTTTCGTGATGATACCGTACAGCATTTAAAATATCATTATGATATGAAAAATTTTTTAATAAATCATACCCATAGATTGTGTGATTCTTCATTAGATTCCACTCGAAATCGGTAAGAGGACCTCTTTTTGTAATGATTGAATTTGGTATTTTAAGCTTACCAATATCATGTACATAACCAATAAAATGTAATTGATTGGATTGATGCAAAGAGAGATCTAAATATCTACTGAATTTATACGACATTTCACCTACACGCATCCCATGTAAAAAAGTATCATGATCAAGTTGCCTTAATAGTTCAACTAACTCATTTGTGACTAAAATTGATCTTTCTTTTATCATAAAATCACCTTTGAATGCTTATTCAAAATAAAATTTATTTTAATAAATGGGCGATATGATTAATATCGCGCTGTGAAAGAGTAGAACTAATTACTGCAATTGGAACTATTTCTATATCAATTGGAAAATCAGCAATGATAAAGTCTAAACGTAATTCACTAATCGTTTCAGGCCTCAGTTCTCCGTTTTGGAGTTCAACAAATTGTATTTTATCTCCAAATTCTTTTATTAGTTTAGTTGTTATATACTGTCTTACACCATAACCTTCACTACTTAACAGTAGTACCCTTTTTTTTACTAATGATAATTTAATGATGATTGCTTGAATATTTAATGTGATTTTAGCAATTACTTCATTATTTATTTCTGGGTATGAAAAGTAATTGCACCAATTGCTAAATACAGTTTTTACTTTATTAAATAACTCCGGATAACGCTTTTTAACGTATTCGGAAATGAGACAAGATCGATCAATTCTACTGTTTAAAAAAAGAACTAGGGAAAAGGCTTTAAATTGTTTTTGAAGAGTGAGAATAAAATCATTATGATCATGTAATTTTATACTAAGCTTTTTTTCGAACATCGTAACGAGCTCGTGTATTTCTATATATTGTTTTTCTGATTTATTATGGTAACTATTTATAATTTCATCTTGAGGTTCATTATCACTAGAAAAATAAGGGGATGCAGATAACATTATAGAAAGAGCGTTTAGTTCATTTAATGGAATTGATACTTTATAAATGTTTTCTAGCTGTACGCATATATCAGTTGCAACTGAAAAAAACTTTGAGTCTTTAATATTGTTAGAAGGATTTAAATCCAATTGTATATCTCGATCGATTCTTTGAAGCATCGTACCAACATAATAAATATATTTATATATAGTAGGTGGAAATAAAAGTAAATTATTTTTTTCAGCTGACTGTATAACTACTTTTTTTATAATAGAAAACGATAGAGAATCATAAGGCCATTTATTTGTGTGGGAATATAGACCATACAAAACGTCACAGCATAAGATTCTTTTTTGAAACTCATTACCTACAATTTCAAGTGGTGCACGCTTCAAACTTAAATTATACGACTTCAATAAGGTGTCTACTCGTTCGAGAATTTTATAAACAGTATTGTGATGCGTATATAAGACTTTTCCTAAATCACTAATATGTTCAATCTCTTTTATTAGAATAAACATGATTACCTGAAGCGATAAAGAGTTCTTAACAAAAAGTGAACGAACTTGGTCAAGCGAGGAATTAATTGGATTATTTATATAAATACCTTTTCCTTTTATCGTTTCAATATGCCATCCTTCTGGGAATGTTGCATTGATAATTTGTATATCAGTTCGAATTGTTTTCTCAGTACAATTTAAATTTTTAGCAAGCTCCTCCGTTTTAAACCATTTTTCTTGACTACTTAAAATATCGATTAAGTGTAATCTTCTTAAACTAGCCTTATCCATCTCATCTCCTACTTTGATCTAGAATAATATTTTTACTAACATAAATAAACTAACTATTTTGTGACAATAATCACAAAAAATGTTGTTGAGATAATGTTTTCAAAATTAGTTTAAACTTAGATGATGAATAAGGATATGACTATTTTTACCGTTAAAAACGGTAAAAAATATTAATTAATCGAAAATCTCCTGTTATTTAACGAAGGGCATACATCATTTAATGAAACTTTATATATTAACTGTTTTTACCTATCAAAACGGTAAAAAAGAGCATTTGAAACTTTAATAAGCAAGGCTATAATTTTTTTTAAAAGGAACTCGTTAAATTTGTGATTGTATTCGGATGTGATCACGAGTGGTGCTCTAAAAGGAGAAATGAGGAGGGAAATGATGGGTATAGTGTTACTCTTTTTTATCCTAGGAAAACTTTTGCTAGTTCAGTCTATGTTACATAGCCGTATTACTTTGTTAGGATTATTACTTAGTATGTTTATTGTTTTTTTGCTATATTTACTTCCAATCTTTTTAGAATTCAATAAAAGAGAACGATCTATTGGTTATAGCTTTACTTCATTAGTAGTTGGAACTATATTGTTAATCTGTACTGTTTATGAAAGATATGCTGTTTTTGTATTTTCTACTCTTGATCAAACAGAAGAAATCTCCAACACAATATTCTCGTTTTTTATGATAGGGGACTTACTTTTCATATTTGATTTTCTATTTTTACTATACCTCATACCATTCAAAGTACTTAAAATAAAGCCAGCGCAATTAACTTTTGGAAAAGAAATCAGGAGAAATAAAAGAGCAATTAAAAAGAATGTATATTCATATTCACCCCTTAATAACATTAAACTTAATGAAGATTAAGGAATACTGATTTTAATGTTGAATGAGTATAGAAAAAAATGAATGGCGTACGAAAAACCTTACTTTTGAAGTGAGGTTTTTTTGCACTTTCAATCGGTTCATCATTTTACTAAGCAACAATAAATTGGGCAATTGAAACGGTAACATTGCCCAAGTCCTCAACATATTTTGTTGTTGAGAGTCTGCATTTTAGTAGATTCAAATTAGGGAATCGTATTTATTTTATTTAAGTGCGGTGTGTTTTATTCGCTTTCAAATTTTATGTCGGAGGTTATAAAAATGTATGATTTTCAAAGAGAGCTTCAACAATTAAACGTTGATCAGTTTCAAGCTAGTCAAGTAGTTCCATGGGATTATAATCAGTATGAAAATTACGATGTTAGAATGTGCTTTGGTTTCTTTCCTTTTTTTAGTTGCTTTGGTTGTGGAGGCTGCGGCGGTTGTGGAGGCTGTGGAGGCTGCTTCCGTTGCGGAGGTTTCCGTTGTGGAGGCTGCGGTCGCTGTCACCGTTAATTGTAATGTTTCATAAAAACTATTTGTCCATTTAGACAATCGGCCCCTACTAATCTTTGTAGGGGCTATCAACAGTCGATATTCGGTAAAATCGAGCACGTAGAACAGGAAGAAAACATCAATTTATAGATTTTATAAGTTTTTAGCAACGACTATCTAGTTAGGTTATGACATAAGGAATACATAATATACATAGGATTATGAAGAAAGTATTTATGAAATTCAATGTACAACTCACTGTATCGAAGGGGTTGAAAAGGATGTCAAAATTGAATCCATCTGCACGTCTAAAAATTAATCGAGATACTTTTTTTGTACCTGATTCGAATGGAGGTGTCTTTTTTAGGAATAACTTAAGTTCATTTCGAATGGAAGGTGCTTCTGTTTACCAGTGGATTGAAAAGTTACTTCCTATGTTTAACGGTGAACACTCATTAGATAATTTAACAAATGGTTTGCCTGACCAATACCGGGAAAGAGTATATGAGATAGGTGAGATTTTATATAAAAATGGCTTTGCACGGGATGTAAGTAAGGATCATCCACATCAATTATCTAAAGATATTTTAAATAAGTATGCAAGTCAAATTGAGTTTTTAAATTGTTTTGGAGATTCTGGTTCATATCGTTTTCAAACGTACCGCCAATCCAAGATATTGGCAATTGGTTCTGGAACAATTGTCACTTCGCTAGTTTCAGCATTATTAGAGTCAGGGTTAGCGAAATTCCATCTTTTAATAACGAATACTGAAAATACAGATAAAAAACGAATAAAAGAAATTGTAGACAACGCAAGGAAGACTGATCGTGAAGTAGAAGTTGAATTAATTAAGAGAAAGAAGCTTTCATTACAGGAGATTGTTTCTACTTTTGATTCGATTTTGTACGTATCAGAAGATGATCGTGTTTATGAGCTGAAAATGCTTAATGAGATTTGTAAAAGAGAGAAAAAGAGATTTATCCCTGCAATTTCTTCGCAAAAGATTTGTATGGCTGGGCCATTGGTGACTTCAAATTCTGAAGCTTGCTTCGAGTCGGCGTGGAGAAGCGTTCATCAAAATATACTTTGTGAAGAAGAAACCAACCAGTCATTGTCTTCGATTACATCAGCAATGTTGGCAAATATAATGGTGTTCGAGTTATTTAAGGATATTACAAATTCACGAGAAACAGAAAAGAATAATCTTAATCAGGTTTATATTATTAACCAAGAGACGCTAGAGGGTGGTTGGCACTCATTCTCCCCTCATCCACTAGTGACTGGAAAAGCAAAAGCTAAAATAGTTCATAATTTTGAGGAAAAGTTAGAGCAAAACAAACCTAGGGGAGATCAAAGTAAGTTATTAACTTACTTAGGGCAGTTCAATTCACAAGAAACTGGATTATTTCACGTTTGGGGTGAGGGCGAATTAAATCAACTTCCATTAGCTCAATGTCGGATACAAGTAGTAGATCCTCTTACAGAAGGTCCAGTAAAACTATTAACAAGTACGATTTGTACTGAATTAACTCATGAAGAAGCACGAAGAGAGGCAGGGCTTACTGGAGTTGAAATGTATGTATCTCAAATAGCCAGTCAACTTATTATGAATTCTGATTCTGATGTTGTAGAGTGTATTGAACCTGGGGAATACATCGCAATCGCTACTGGTCAAACTTTTTCAGAAAGTATTTGTAGAGGACTACAAAAATATTTGTCCCAAGAGCTTAATAAACAAACGGTTGATCAAAATCATATTCAAGAAATTAAAGCGATAAAAGTTGAAGATGATTGTGCTCAATTTTATTTACAAACATTAAATACAATACATGAATCTCCAAAAATAGCATTAGGAAAAGAGGTTTGTGGATTTCCAGTAGTCTGGCTTGGTACAGAAAAAGGCTGGTATAGAAGTGTTGGATTAAATATAACAATGGCCTTACAAGATGCACTAAAACAAGTACTTAAGGAATCACAAAATAAAACACAACTACTTGCATCAACAGCTATCCAGAGTTCATCAGTTTTAGTGGAAGAGCAGCAAGTATCTGATATTATTATCCCTGAATCTAATCGTGCTGTACATTCTGATTTATTAGTCTCAGCTATGGGTATTTTAAAACAGAATAATATGGAATTACTAACATTGGAGTTCATGCTTGAATCGATTAATGTAGATGAACTTGCGGGAGTTTATGGTGTCTTGTTAAGAGAGGTGAGCTCGACTTGAATTCAACGGTTACCATTTTTGGAGAGGGATTATTAAGTAAGTACACATCCGATATTCTTTCAAATAAATATAAGATTGTTCAACAGAAAGATTTAGAGACTTCGGTTTCCGAGGATACTAGTTTAATACTTATTTTGGATGATGCATGGAACCCTAAGCTTTATGAAAAAGCAGATGAAATTTTAGGGATAGGAACAGTTCCGTGGCTACGTGCTTGTGTATCATTTGGGGAAGGTGTTATCGGGCCTTTAGTACATCCTGGGCAAAAAGGATGTATAAAGTGTGCCGACTTTAGACGTTTAATGGCTGGTAGAGAGCGCAGAGAAATGATAGAAATAGATCATCAGTTATTAGAAGGTGATGGAGTATCGGATGATGTATGGGGTACAAGAACGGGACTTTTACAAATGGCTTACTTAATTGCAGCTGAAGTAGAAAAATTTATGAACGGTAAAGAAACTCGTTTAGAGGAACGTATTTTTTTATTAAATATGAAAACATTCAAAAGCTCTAATCACTTTTTTTTACCAAATCCTTTATGTCCAATTTGTGGTGAATTAGAAGATGATACTTCTGATTCTGCTATAATTTCACTCGAGCCTAGTATGAAAGTTTCTCCAACTAGCTATCGTAGTCGCTCAATGGATGAATTAAAGAAAGTGTTAGTTAATGACTATTTAGGTCAGAAGACAGGTTTTTTAAATGGAAAGGCATATGATCTAACCACGCCATTTGCAGATGTAGTCGTAAACTTACCGTTACTCCAAGGGGATGAAGGAACAGCGGGGCGTACACTATCCTATGAATCTAGTGAATTAACGGCCATTTTGGAAGGGTTAGAAAGGTATTGTGGCCTTACTCCACGAGGAAAAAGAACGGTAGTACATGATAGTTATAATAATGTAAAAGATTTTGCAATGAATCCCGAAATTGTTGGCACTCATTCGAAAGAGCAATATGCTCTGCCACGTTTTCCATTTAAGAGGTTTAATCCTAAACGTAAGATTGATTGGGTATGGGGCTATTCATTTATGAAGGAAGAGCCGATTCTTGTACCAGAGTTGCTTTCATACTATAGTCTAGGATGCGGTCACGGTTATGTATATGAAACTTCCAATGGATGTGCGTTAGGGGGCAGCCTAGAAGAAGCTATATTCTACGGTATTTTGGAAATAGTTGAACGGGATTCATTTTTAATGACTTGGTATGCCCAGTTGCCTCTTCCTCGACTTGATCCAAAATCGGCAAAGGATCAAGAACTCGATTTAATGATTGAACGCATGCGTTTGGTTGGCGGATACGATCTTCACTTATTTAATTCGACGATGGAGAATGGAATTCCAAGTATTGTTGCCATTGCAAAAAACCGTAAAGAACATGGTTTAAATCTCATTTGTGCAGCAGGCGCTCATCTTGATCCGATTCGGGCGGTTAAAAGCGCAGTACATGAGTTAGCTGGAATGATGTTAACATTGGATAAAAAGTTTGAAGAAAATTACGCTAAAAATATGAAAATGCTTTTAGATAATAATCTCGTTAAACAAATGGATGATCATGGAATGTTATATGGGTTACGTCAAACAGAGGAGCGTTTGAAGTTTTTATTAGATGATAACCGCCCGTTAAAGACCTTTGAGGAAGAATTTAAATGGGATACAAATCATTTGGATTTGACGAATGATCTAAAGGATATTCTACAAGTATTTAAAAAATTAAATCTTGATGTGATTGTAGTCGATCAAACTACACCTGAAATCAAAAGAAATGGATTATCTTGTGTAAAAGTCTTAATTCCAGGAATGTTGCCTATGACATTCGGCAATCACTTAAAACGATTGAATGGACTTGATCGAGTGTTAAAAGTTCCTGTTAAATTGGGCTATACGAAGAAGCCGCTAAAGCCGGAGCAGCTCAATCCATATCCGCACCCGTTCCCATAAGTGGTGTTCTAGGAGGTCATTGGATGAGTTTACAAACATTTCTACACAATCTTCATTTTGATATTGATAAGGCAAATCAATCTGATTGGGAAGTTGATTGGGAGGATGCCCCTCTAACTTATAAGCTTTATAAAGATTTACCTACTATTCCACTTTCTCTTAACGTTCCATTATCCTTAAAAGAAAAAAGGGACTCAATTGAGCCAATTTTAGAAGAAATAGGCTACTTTCTATGGTATGTATATGGATTAGCACAAGTTGCTCAAACAGCAATAACTGCCGGTTCCAACGAAATGGTTAATATGATGTCTTCAAACCGAAGATTCATCCCTTCAGGTGGAGGATTGTATCCAAATGAATTGTATTTATATCTTAAGTCTGATCAAGTCTCTTCAGGGATTTATCATTATGATGTTGCTAGACATGGCTTAGTTTTATTAAGAGAAGGAAATTTTGATTCTTATGTATCAAGAGCTTTAGGAAATAGATGTGATCTTCCAAAGTGTTTTGGTACTATTTTTATTTCAACAATGTTTTGGAAAAATTTCTTTAAATACAATAATTTTTCATATCGCCTTCAAGGGTTAGATTGCGGTGTGCTAATTGGACAGATTTTAGAGATGGCTAAACGCTTTGGGTTTAAAGCGGGAGTATATTACCAGTTTCTAGATCAAGCAATCAACCATTTAATCGGCTTAAATGGTCGTGATGAAAGTATATATGGTGTAATTCCGCTCTCTATTGAAGAATCTACCTTGATTTCAAAAGATAATGTAAAAAGTAAAAATTACAATTCTATCGATCTAAGTAAAGAGTTACAAGCTGTTTCACATAAATATTTAGTAAAGTCGAAAAAGATTAAAGAGTTCCCGATGCTAATTAAACTGAATAAAGTATCGATGATCGAATCGACACAAACATTTAGAAAAGTTGATGAAGCTGTTGATGCTTTAGATGGACGACACCGAATAATATTACCTAAAGTGGATCGTCTATCTTATGATTTAGCTACTATATGTAAAGAACGGTTTTCACCTGAACTTGACTTTGTTTTACGCCCTATTAGTCAAATAAACCTAGCAACACTACTCAAAGAGGCAACTGCATCCTTCTCATATATAAATGATTTAGATGGATCCTTTAAAAATAATAATAACCGCCCAAAATTATATTTATGTTTGTATAACGTTGAAGGCATTAACAATGGTGCTTATTATTATGAGGACCATACCCATACGCTAGTACAAACTAAATTAGGCGATCAACGTATGCAACTCCAATATGGAATGAATGCCCCTACCGTTAATTTATTCCAAGTACCAATTTGTATACATGTAGTAGGGAATATGGAGCACATAAAATCGACACATAGTTATAGAGGCTATCGAATCCAACAGATGGAAGCTGGCATAATGGTTCAACGGTTACTAATAGCCGCATCAGCATTAGGATTAGGGGGGCATCCACTACTTGGATATAATGTAAAATTATGCGATGAGCTATATCAATTAGACGAAATAGGAAAAACAAGTTTAATTCAAATTCCAATAGGTCATTATCGAAATCGACCTTGGTTAAAAGGAAATTTGCATAGTTAATAAAAATTAAAAAGTTAAAAACTAAAAACAAGAATACTTTCTGGGTATTCTTGTTTTTCAGTGTGTTGAAATATAAAATGGTAAATCGTATATTAAGTGAACCTTATAGATAATATAATTCATTTTTTGATGAACTAATAATGATTTTAATTTTAATATGTTTGGGCGGTTTTTAATCTCAACAAACTTAGTAATTTTTTATTCTTAAGAAGTTAAAAATATTTAAGAGCTAATCTTTAGAAAAACAAGTTCAAATGATTATTAAAATAAGTTGATGTTCGATCTTAATTGACCTACAAACTGACTACTTTAAGTAAAGGATATTAAATTAGGTTTTTAGTGTAACCATTTTTTTTTTTGCGTAAGTTGATTGGAACAAAAGGGGTGCTCGACTCCTATGGGATAAGCGTGAAGGCTAAAGACCCCGCAGGNNAATCTCGCCCCATGGAAAGCGGGCATCCTGTAGTGGAAATCAACATCACACGCTACTCCTTTTACGAAAATTTGGTAATTTAATTGATAAGGTTGTTTTTCAACTGCGTGAAAAACAAGAATACCTTTTGGGTATTCTTGCTTTTTTGTTCCAGTTTATTGTTTATTACATATGAGTATTTGACGGATTAATTAAGAAAATTGAATCCACCAAACCCAATGGTGGCGTGGGTTAAATACTAAATCGACATATATTCGACATACAAAAGTCTCGGAAATTAGAATGAATAGTTCTTTTGAATTAAAATTATATAGTATAATTAATTTAGTTATTATTTAAATATAAAAAAAACCTTCCGAAAAGAAGGTTTTTTTTATTTTATTCTACAATAGATAGAATCTTAGATGAATTAGTCTTTTTAGTGAAAATTCTTCTAAAAATTATGCTTTATGTTTACCGATTAAATTATATTAAAACAATTTTAAAATTGTTATAAATACTATTTATTAACATAATATATAATTAAAAAAAATGTCAGATTATAAAACTTTTTGTATAATTAAATCGTCTAATTTTAGTATAGCAAATTTAACAATTTTTCTTGTTAGCTTTTGTTTAATCTTTAAACGTTGATTATTAGTAGTTTGATTAAAAGAATTCGTGACGATACTAGAATAAAAATAACTTTATTAAACATCTATCAAATACTTACGACAACAACCAATTAAAAAAACGATAAAAAGAAGAAATTATAGGAGGAGAAAACAATTGTCTAGAGTTATGAAAAATCGTAGAAAAAAACCAATTATAGGGATCGCAATTTCCTTAGTTTTAGTAGCTGGAGTTGCGGGTACTCTTTATGAACAAAACAAAGAACCTAAAACGATTGTTATTAAAAAGAATGCTAAGGTTAAAAATGACATTGTAAAAAATGATAATGTACTTAATTTTCCAGATTATTATAAAACTACAAAAGAAGATGAATCTGGATTATTAGAAGTGTTAAACGTTGATTCAAATTTAGTCTTAGTTAATAAAGATCGAAAGTTACCAGATGGTTATGAACCTAACGATCTTATCTATCCATCAATACCATTAAATGGGGCGGTAAAAGACAAAACTAGAATGAGAAGTGAAGCTGGCCATGCATTAGAGAAGTTATTTGCTGGTGCAGCTGCGGATGGCTATACATTAACAGCAATTTCTGGATACCGTTCGTATGATCGACAAGTTGCTTTATACAATAATTATATTTCTGTACACGGTGAGGAATGGACTAAGGCATATAGTGCATATCCAGGAACGAGTGAACATCAAACGGGACTAACGATGGATGTTTCATCACCAGCATTTGGTAATGCATTAGAAGTAGGTTTTGCCAAAACGCCAGAAGGAACATGGTTAGCAGAACATGCAAATGAATACGGCTTTATTATTCGTTACCCAGAAGATAAAGTAGATATAACAAAATATCACTACGAACCGTGGCATATTCGATACGTTGGAAAAGAATACGCTACTTATTTATACACGAATCATCTTGCACTTGAAGAAGCGATGCCAGCTAAAAAATAATAATAACAAAAAGGCATGTCCCATTAATATGAGACATGCCTTTTTATATAGAATCAAAAAAACAGATTTTCAGACTGATTGCAAGCGCTTGTCTTTCGAGGCGCGAAGCCTGGTGAGGAGCGGAGTTACCCTAAATGGTAATGAGCACCGCAGACAGGCGAAGCAACGAAGGAAGCGAGCGTTTGTCAACAGTCTGAGACATGCCTTTTACTAACTACTGATTGATTAAAGTATTTGCCATACCTAGTGCTTTACGGGTTTGTTTCCGATTAAAATAATAATTGAACAATTCTTTTTCCGATTGATTTATTAGATAAGCGAATCCTAGTTTTTTAAAAAATGGTAGTGAATGTTCCGCCAAATATTGGTGATATTCTTGTTCCTTTTCTAAGATTAAAAAGTCTAATAAAATGAATAAATTGATAAAAAGTTTGTCATTTTTTTTTGAAGCAATATCAAACCCTTTACTTACATACTGTAATAATTGTCCTTTAGGTAATAGTTCTCCATAATAGGAACTTCGTATATATCCTTCTAGGGAAAGTAAATATGGTATAGAATAAGAATCCTTTAATTTCATAGACTCAAAATAATATTTTTTTGCTAACTCATAATTTTTTCTTCGGTAATATTCAAAGGCTAAATTATGATATACTCTTGCTTTTCGGTCTGATGATCTACAAATTTCACAGCTTTGGATTAAGTTTTCAAATCCTTTAATCGTCTCTGAAAATTCTTCATTATCTTTAACTTGTATTAGCATAAGCATTTCGGAGTCGATTACACGAAGATAGGAATTAATACTTTTGAAATACTGACGGGCTTTATCAGCATAAAAGTAAGCCATAACAGGTAAATCGTTAGAATGATAAGCAGAAGCTAAATGATAATAATATTCCTCATTTGCATATTCTTCAATATTAATTTTCTTTAAAACCTGAATGGCAAGTAAAGGTTCATGGTTCGTTAAGTGGTAAATACCTTGCACATGTCTAAAGAGATTTATTTCATAAGGCGACAATTTGTGCTTTATTTTTTTTATTTCATTAATGAGCTCTTTTGCTTCATTCATTAAATTCTTCATTAATAAATATCTGATACGAAGTAATTTATATTGATTGATATAATTTGAAATTTGAATTAACTCTTCTTGCTCAAGTTCTAAGTTGATTTCTTCTATTTCGTCAAATAGTTGCATTACAATAGACTGCTGCCAACTATTTATACGCATCTTAATATTTTTTAATTTTAAAATCTCATTTTCGATTTTTATTCCAAGTCTTACCGATAGTAGGGCAATAATTTCATTTGCATATTCTGTTTGAGATCTTTCTATTTTACTAATATGTGTACTAGAACAAATTCCTTTCCCTAACTGTTCTTGTGTCATCTGAGATTTTTCTCGATAATATTTTATGATTTTCCCCTCATACATAACAAATTTCTCCCTTTTGTAAACCTTTTTATTAATAGTTTGAGCAGTAGAAAACCATCGATTCCCCCAAGTTAATAATAAAAATTTCTATTGAATTTTTTAATAACTTTCTTTCCAAACACAATCTATGAATCAATAAATTTAGTAAAATATGAGATTTAATTCTAAAAAGATAATTTAATTATGATGATTAATGTCGAAATAAGGGCTATAAATAAAAATTTGGACTGAAATAACCCCCATTTACCACGAAATATAGCTAAATTACAATTAAATTATTAGATTTGTCTAATTATTCTAATTCTAATTTTACATCATTTTTTTAATTGGAGGAATGAATTAGAGTTGGTTAATTTAATCATTTTTTCATGCAGTAACTATTTTTTACTCAATTTAACTTAATCAAGTAGAAGGAGCGCATCGAAATGAAGATTAGAAATAAGAAAATGCTAAACGTAATGGTAACAAGTGTATTAACTACAAGCTTTTTTACATCTTATTTAATGCCTCAAAAAAAATCTTATGCAACGTCGAACTCTGTAGAATCAATCTTAAAGGGGCTGACAGATGAGCAAAGACAATCGATTAAGCGTTTAACTCCTCAAGAAGGCTTTGTGATCGACCCTAGTTTATTATCTTTAAAAGATAAAACTGCAAATATAATTGTTGAACTAAAAACTTCACCAATTGAAAATGATCAAAATGGGAAAGTAAAAGAGATTTCTAAAGGTAAGAAAGAAAAAATTAAAGGTGAACAAGAGTTCTTTAAAAAGCGATTAACAGAATTATGGAGTAAGAAAAACGAAAAAGTGGAAGTAACTCAGCAAGCTAAGGAGAAAACAAACCAATTTCATATCAAACAATCATTTGAAAATGTATTTAATGGAGTGGCAATGACCATTCCGACAAATCAAATTAATTTACTTCTTCAAACAGGTGTTGTGAAAAGAGTATGGAAGGATAACAAAGTTAGTGTACCGATCAAAGAGCTTTCTGTTAACGCTTTTACAAAAAACCAAAGTGTTCCACCAGCTTTACCCCTTTTGGGTGTAGATCGTTTACATAACGAGGATATAAAAGGACAGGGGATTAAAGTAGGAGTTCTTGATACGGGTATTGATTACAATCATCCGGATTTAAAGGATGTTTATAAAGGTGGTTATGATTTTGTAGATAATGACTCGGATCCAATGGAGTCTACACCTGCAGATCTTGCTGCTTCTGGTGAGCCGGCAGAAATTGATGGTCGTCCATTTGTTACTGAGCATGGAACGCATGTTGCAGGTACGATTGCATCAAACCCACGAAATAACGTTGATTATGCGATGACTGGCGTTGCACCAAATGTTGATTTATATGCATATCGTGTTTTAGGGCATTATGGTTCAGGATATGATTCTTGGATTATTGCTGGTATTGAAAAGGCCGTAGAAGATGGCATGGATGTGATTAATCTTTCTTTAGGAAACAGTAATAATTATTCTTTAGATGCTACAGCAGTAGCGATTAATAATGCAGCTTTGCAAGGAGTAGTTCCCGTTGTAGCAGGAGGTAACGCAGGTCCTACGCCAGGGTCATTAGGTTCTCCTGGTTCATCACCGTTAGCTATTACTGTTGGAGCAAGCGATGTACCTACAGATATACCAACTGTACAGACGAGTATAGGGAATGTTTCAGTTAAAAATGAGTTAATGGCTCACGGTTTAGGTAAAGATTATTTAAATATAATTGATAAAGAATTGAAAGTAGTAGATGTAGGAATAGGTGCCGAAGAGGATTATACAAATAAAGACGTAAGTGGCAAAGTGGCGCTAATATCACGTGGTACTCTATCTTTTGATGAAAAAATCCGTCGTGCTCATGAAAAAGGGGCAGTAGCAGTGTTAATTTATAACAATATAGAAGAAGAGATTCCTTTCTTCTTAGGAGAAAACTTTGGGTATGTACCAACCTTTAAAATGAGTCAAGAGGAAGGGAAAAGTATTGTTGATGAACTCAATAAGAATCCGGATGTTAAATTAAAAATGACGGAATTACAGTCAAATATGACATCTGGTGACGTATTAGCAGATTTTAGTTCTAGAGGTCCTGTAAGTAATAATTTTGATATTAAACCAGATGTTGTGGCACCAGGGGTTTCTATTTTCTCAACTGTACCAGAATATATTAATAATCCCGGGGAAGAAACGGATTATTCATCTAGTTACGCGAGCATGGATGGAACTTCAATGGCTACACCGCATGTTGCGGGTGTTGCTGCATTATTACTACAATCCCATCCAGAATATACTGTTTCTGATGTAAAAGCAGCACTTATGAATACAGCGGATCCATTAAAAGGAAGAACATATCATGTAAACGAAGTTGGAGCTGGGCGAGTAGATGCTTATGAGGCAGTTCATAACACCACTTTAGTAGAAGTACAAAATAAAACGTACACATTGGACGAAAATGGATTTAAAAAGCAAATCGATGATGTAACAGGTTCATTACCTTTTGGAAGTATTACACAAACAAGTGAGGAACAAAATCGAACAACATCAATTAGTATTAAAAATTTAAGCAAAAATAATGAGACATATCATACAAGAGTAGAATTTTTAACAATCGATGATGTTTCAAAGGATTCTAGTAAAAATGGAGTAAAACTCGAATTGCCTTCTAAAGTAGCTGTTAATGGAAATGAAAGTGTCAATATAGACGCTAAAGTAACAATTCCAAAATCTGCTGAGTTTGGCATATATGAAGGATATATTTATGTAGAAAATGAATCAAAAACACAGGAGTACCAAATACCATTCCACGTGAGGTATACGACAAGTGGCTTTGCAAAGGTTGATTTCTTTAAGAATGCAATTACAAGTGACTTAAGTAACTTCCATCCTGATATACTACCTTTTACACCAGTTACAATAAGATTAAACAGTGAAATGAAAAAAATCGATGTAGTTGTTAGCGATCTATCTGGAAAACCAATTGGCCTGTATGGAACTTTCGATTTAGATGGTGCAAATGTTGATACAGACTACTTAATCATGTACGGCTTTTCAGGAGATGCAAAATTATTTACAGGTGACCCAAATAAGCCATTATCTCTAGAGTATGAATCATTGGATGAGGGCAAATATATTGTTTCTTATATTGGTACAGATGCAGATGGAAAAACCTATAAAGTAGACAATGATATGGTAATTGATAATACACCTCCAAAAGTAGTCTTTGATAAAAAGACAGGCATTAATGAAATTTCCGATGCAGATTTAACAACCGAATCAAATCCAATGGATGGTAAAGACTATAAAGCTTACTGGGTCCACGGGAATGTATATGATGATACGATTGATTATTTAAAGAGTAGGGGACATGATTTAACTCAGGAAGCAAACTCAGTTTATGCTTATCAGGATTCTTCATGGCCGACAGCACAGTTTTTCCCAACTAAAAATGGTGATTTCAAATTTGGTGTATTACCAGAAGAGTATGCAAATTACCCTACGAACGTAGCGATTTATACTTATGATTATGCATCAGCAGGAAACCCGGTTTTCCCAGATTTTACGATTATTAATAAAGGTGATCGATATTCAACAATTAATACAGAGTCTAAAGAAGTTACGCTAGGTTCAGAGTTTACAAGTACATTTACGATCCACAATGCAAAGGATTTAACAAGTGCTAACGCGACAATCAATATTCCAAACTATTATAAAGTTATGAGTGTAAAGCAATCGAAGCAATTAGATGAGTTAATGAAGAAAAATAATTGGAGTATTCGTATTGGAAAACCACAAATAACAGAGGATTATTGGTCAAATATTACAACATTATCAATTGACATTAAGGATAAAAAGACGAATTTACCTGTAAAAATTAATGGGAATATTGATTTATTAGATATTGATTTAAAAGTTGTGAGTGACCTTAACTATATGAGGGAGAGTGGCTTTTATTATCAAGAGTCAACATATCAAACAAATGAAGGTGATAAAATTACGTTACCGACATATGCTAATCGCTTTAAATTCATCGCTCAACATTCAGTTTTAGAAGGGTATTTCCACGGTGAGGCAGTTAACTTTTATAACTACGATTTAGATTATTCGAAGTTAGGTGTAAAAGCATATGTTGTAGATAAAAAAGGTAAACAATATAAAGCGGATATTTCAGAAAATGGCTATATGACGATCTTTGATATTCCGGCAACTGAGGATGATTATACACTAGTAGTCAACATTCCAGGACATTATCAATATAGTAAAAAAATTAAATTAGGTAAATTAATAGATGGAAAAGTTCAGGGTATAGACTATATCGCTTATACTGATACTGCAGCGGCAGGAGACATTAATGGAGATAATGTAATCGACATTTATGATGCAAAGCTTATTGCAAATAAAGCTCAGGAAACTGGCGATATGTTGAAGGAAGATCTAAATAAAGATGGAGTAGTTGATATCCAGGACTTCAATTACGTTGAAAAGAACTTCATGACAACAAATCCATTTTTCCCTACATCTATTAAACCAGTTGAAAAAACAGGTAAATTAACGTTAGAAGAATTGAAAAAGAAATTTAACTAGAGTGCAAGATTAAGTGATCTTGCGATAAAAAGCCACAAGGAATTTACCTTGTGGCTTTATTATGTATTAAAGAGGTTATTTGATACTTTAGTATGATGAAGCCATACTCAAGTTAATAGAAGGAGGAGTGATAAATATATTTTTTCTCATCATTTGTAAATTTAGTCATAAAAAAAATGCACCCCAAAATCTTAGACTCTGCTAACATTCAGGGTGCACTTCAAGTTTGTCTTGTAGTCTTTTACCATATATCTAATTCAACAGGTGTTACTTCCAAGATTCAATTGCATTTATTAGTAATGACGCAAATACTTTTGCACCATCTGGTTTTAAATGAACGCCATCTGGAGAAAAATATGAATTATGATTTGCGCTAGCACTATGCCAGTCTACCACTCTAGTATTTGAATATTTACTTGAAACTTCTCTTAAAGTTTTATTAACAATCGATTCCCAAGGTCTTGGTACTCGCGTGTTAACAAATAAAATTTTTCGATCTTTTCCAATTAACTCTATGAGAGAAGACATTTGTTTTACGGTAAACGGACCGTTTGTACCTAGCTCTATAACAACAATATTACCAAGCGAATTTGTATTTTTTGCTTGGTGAATAATTGCAGATGCTTCAGTAAATTGTCTTCCAATTTTAGCATTTACCGAAAGAGATGAATATGTTTTTTTGAGTTCAGGAATTGAATTAATAACGACAGAATCCCCTATGATAAATACACTATTGTTTGAAACAACCGGCTTATTCGTTTCAGCAGGTTTATTAGTATTAACATTATTATTATTATTTGGCGTTTGATTGTTATTTACAACTGGCTTAGAATCTTCATTTGTTTGACCGTTATTATTGTGCTTATTTGTATTGTCAGTAACTGGCTTTTCATCTTTATTTACTGTTTCTTCTTCATTATTTACTGTTTTTTTGTCATCATTTTGCTGAACTGACTTAGTTACCTGTTTATCGTGATCAACTATAGCTGTTGAAGGAGGTTCTTTAATATCGTTTTCAACAACAGTTTCAGATGATTGCTTTGATACGGATTGAACCGATTCAATTTCTGAGCTTGCTTTTACACCTTTAGCATCAGGGAGAACAGATAGTCCAAAGCTTGCGATACCAGATAGTAAAATAAACGTGCTAATGATCACAATATGTTTATAAAAGAATTCTTTTAAGTTAATATTTCCTGCAAGGAAGTTCTTCCAAAGTATACCTAGTTTACCTTTTCTAATTGGGTCTTCAATATAGTGATAGGATAGTGCAGCAAGAACAAATATTAAAGTAATTTGACAAATTGCTCTAAAAAGTGAAATATCGCCAGTGTTAACCTTAGGGGAAAATAAAATAATTACAGGATACTGCCATAAATAGATTCCATATGAACGTAATCCAATCCATTTCAATGGTCTCATTGCTAGGAATCTACCAATCTTACTTGTAGGGTGAGCGAGTGCTGCAATTAGCATTGCAGCGGAAATAGACAATAGGAACATTCCTCCGCGATAAAGGAAACTATCATATTGATTTGTTTTACCGACCATAAGTAGAAAAATAAGTAAACCAGTAATCCCAACTAGATCAATTAAAATCTTTCCAGAGGTTGTAACGTTATTTGTAAGTTTTCGGCTAGGCCATACTAATGCTAATGAAGCTCCGATTAATAATGAAAAAGCTCTCGTATCAGTACCGTAATAGACTCTACTAGGATCACTACCCGGATGGAATAATATAGCCATCAGTAATGCAGAAACGATTGCACCAACTAATGTATACAAAAATAGGCGATCTTTATTTTTAATATATTTTAAGCCTAATATAGTAAGGATTGGCCAAATAATATAAAATTGCTCTTCAACTGCTAACGACCAAAAATGATTTAATATAGAAGGATTTGCAAAAGACTCAAAATATGAAAGATGATGGAAAATATACCACCAATTACTGTAATAAAATATTGCAGCTATTGAATCTTGTTTTAAATTTCCGATCATTGATGATTTGAATAATGAAACAAATGCAATGACGATTAGTAGTAAGGTGAACATTCCTGGTAAAAGTCTTTTTGCGCGGCGGTACCAAAAACTTTTTAAGTCAATCCTTTGATTTGTACTCCACTCGGCAATTAATAAATCAGTAATCAAATAACCTGAAAGTACAAAGAATACTGTTACTCCTAGGAAACCACCAGAAGCCCAAGAAAAATTTAAGTGATAAGCAATGACCGATAAAACTGCTAATGCTCTAAGCCCGTCTAATCCAGCCATATAACGAAACTGTTTATTTGTATTAGACATAAGCAGAACCTCTTTGTTTAAACACCTCATAAACGATTTCTTTTTCGAATAAATATTGAGCTCTTATAAAATTTAATTTCTTAACCGTCTGAACCGCGAAGTTCATTACTAATTTCCCCTTCCCCTAATTTAACTATTTATGTCAGCCTTCTTTATATATTGGCTTTTTGTTTAATGTATTTGTTTTTCTTAAAAGAGAGCCAAACCTAATCAATTAAGAGTGGCTCCTTTATTCGTTTTTATCTAATATAATGATGTCCAACTAAAACTTTTGAAAGAACGTCAGTTGGAATCGTGAATTCAACAACACCCATATAACCAGGCGCAACTTCATATTTATCAAATGAAATAACAAGCTTATGATCATTATTTATATAAAAATTTTGATTGTCTTTAATGGTTACGAAAGGATCAATTGAATAGTCAAGATTTGCCTCCGGTATCCAGTATACCTTACTTTCATCTTTTTTCATCTGCTCTTTCATTTGTTCTTTAATGTTTTCGCTAATTATTTTTACATATGAATTATCTTTAAAAAGAATAGGTAATGACAATAAAATTTCCTTTTTCTTGTCAATTGTGTCGAATTTCATAGTCGTTGAGGAGGAAGCAGCAGTATTAACAACATATCTTTCAATCGACAATATGTCCTCATTATCTGTTTTAACTTCATAACCACTATCAATTCCTAAATGTGCACCAGAATCTTTTTTTACAGATTCTGTTTCTTTCATAAATTGATCATATAGCTTCTTATTTTCTTCTAAGTATTTATTGTTCAAGCTTTGCTCTAAATCTTTATTTTTTAAATTATTAACCGCAGGGACTTTTAAATCTGCCTTATAGGTTGGCTCATCTACAGTATATTCAGTAAAAGTTAGTACATTAACAACATTTCCAAGTATTGGAACATTCGATAATGACTTTGCAAAAGTCGAACTAGTATTTATTGATAAAACAAATAGTGCAGCAGTAAAAAAACCTGTAATTGACTTTAGAGGGAATCTTTTTTGTATTGAACGTTTAATTGCTTTTTTAACAATAATGTCCAAATTATCAGGGATAGGGACATTTTTATAGTCCGATCTTAATTTTTCTAATTTTTTATCCAACTAATTGGCCTCCCAAAAATAAATTCATTTCATTTTAATCCGGAGTATTTCTAAAGCTTTATATAAACGAGTTTTTATTGTATTTGGACTCTCCTGTAAAATTTCAGCAACTTCTTCTATCTTTAAGTCTTCGAAATACCTGAGGACAATTACAGCCCGATATTTAGTTGGTAAAGATTCTAATGATCTTTCTAAATCAATATCCGTATAATTATCATCCTGTCCTGAAGAATATAACTCAATGGTTTCTTCATCCATTACAGTTACTTTTTTTTGTTTTCTTAAAAAATCTAATGATGTATTTACTACAATTCTATAAAACCAACTTTTTAAAGATTGTTTATTTTTTAATTTATCTTTTGAGGAAATGGCTTTATGAATAGAATCTTGTAATATATCCACCGCATCTTCTGAATTTTTAACGTAGCTATAAGCTAACCGATAAAAATCATCTTTATTATTAATAATAAAATCTACAAGTTCCTTTTCTAAGTTAGATTTCCCCTTCATTTAAAGAGCTCCTTTTTTGAGATACGTATCTGAGAAGGTACACATTATAAAAGACGTATACCTATTCGAAAAAGTTTTATAAAAAGTAAAAAATATTTTAGGGAATTTTTACTAAAAATCAGCCTACCTGTTTAATGGTAATTTGGCCTAAATTAGTAGTATACAGATGGCATATCAATTCGTAAACAAACTATAGACAATTAATTAAAAAAAGAGCTAATGAGTACTTCTATTCCAATCAACTGGCGTTTTAAAGTATAAAAAGAACCAAAACAAAAAAAGCAAGAATCTAAAATCTTGCTCTTATACAAGTTGTTGAAAAACAATCTTGTCAGTTAATGATCAAATTTTCGTAAAAGGAGTAGAGTGATGTTGATTTCCATTACAGGATGCTCGCTTTNNAGCCTGCGGGGTCTTTAGCCTTCCCGCATATCCCATAGGAGTCGAGCATCCCTCCATTCCAATCAACTAATTCAGCAAAATAAGTTTTACGATAAAAACCTAATTTAATATCCTTTACTTTGTGTAACATAACAGTTTATTAATCAGTTTGTAAGTCAATTGTGATTGAACAACAAATTATAAACGAATCAATTAAAACTATATAACTAAAATTTGCTCTTAATATTTTTAATTTCCGAAAAAACAATTTACTATAGTTTATTGGTATATTTAAAATTATTGAAACACTTTAACATTTAAAATCTTGCTCTTTTATAATGGTTATATTTGAAATTGTTTATAGAAAGACGAATCAAAAGGTTCCAGCTTTTTTCTTTGATAGCTATTTATTTCCATATTGAGATTATAGATAATAGGAATAAGAGTCTGCAAACTGTACTAATCTTACTAATTTAGTTGGAGGATATATGATTAAAGAACACTATAATTTTGACCCATTTCCAAAAATAGTCACGGATCGATTAGTTTTAAGACAAATGAATAATGAAGATCAAAATGAAATATTTGCTTTACGATCAAATAAAAAGGTCTCTCAATATATAAACAGACCGATTGCAAAAGAAGTTGATGAAGCACTTCAATATATAATAATGATTAATGAAGGAATTGAACGTAATGATTGGGTTCTTTGGGCAATTACTCTTAAAGAAAGTGATCAATTAATCGGTACAATTTGCTTGTGGAATTTTTCGGTCGAGCAATCGAAAGGGGAAGTTGGATATGAACTTTCACCAGAGCTTCAAGGAAAAGGAATCATGCAAGAGGCATTAAAAGCAGTGTTAGCATATGGATTTAGTACTCTAGAATTACAAGTCATTGAAGGAATTGTTCAGTCAGAAAATCAAAAATCAATCCAAATTTTAGAGAGAAATAAATTTATTAATAAAGGCCTGGTAAATAAGAAATCGACGGATGAAGAAGACATACATTCATGTATTTTTGAGTTAAGGAATGAAAGGTATTATTCATAAATAATGACTTGAAAAATAGAGAATCGAATAGCTTTCTATTTTTTCACATATTAAGGATTTTAAAGTTTAAACAAACGTTTGAATAAAAAAGTAGTCACTAAGCTAATAGCGACTACTTTTTTAATTTAAACTAACAATTTTTAAATTTTTTGATTGAAGATACTCAATAATTTGTGGTAAAGCATCTAAAGAAGGTTTAGTTTCGTGAAGTAGAATAATACTTCCAGATTCAGTGTGGCTTTTAACGTAATTTATAATTGTATTTGTGTTGCGGTTCTTCCAATCTTCAGTATCTTTATCCCATAAAACCATTTTAAATTGATGTTTTTGCATTAATTCAATAGTTGCTTGGTTTTTTGCACCGTATGGTGGTCTAAAGAGAGTTGTGTCTTGCTTTGTAATATTTGTTATTAAGTTACTTGTTCTAACCAGATCATCTTCTTGATTTTTATAAGATAGTTTTAAGAAGTCATTGTGGTGCATGGAGTGGCTTCCAACTGAGTAACCGTTAGAATATGCGTATTGTACACAATCAGGATATCTTTGAACGTTATCTCCGATGTAGAAAAATGTACCGCCAACTTTGTATTTTTTTAAAACATTTACAATTTCCTTTGAATATTTCGAGGGACCATCATCAAAAGTAAGGGCTACGCTACCTGGTGGGATACTATAGTTAACTACATTGTTTAATTTTACAGTCGGATATATTGATTGGACAGGTTTATTGATTTGTTCTTGCTTTATTGCATATCTAACATCCGGCTCATTTGTGTGCACATTCGGTTGAGATACGTTTTTAATATCAGTTTTCTTTGGATCTTGTTTATCCTGATTTGTTTTAATTGGTTTCTCTGGAGATTTTATATTTTGTGCCTTTGAAACACTTTCAGCTTTGGCAGGTTTTTTTCCGCAAAATAAAGATTCTGATTTACAAGTTTGACTCTTATAAGCTATTAAACTAATCGATAGAATACTAATAGCAGCAACAGTAAGCCAACCATAAAGTTTATATCGTTTCGAATTGCTCTTTTCTTTTTTGGAACTGGATCGACTAATTGATAAATAAGGTAGATCAATTAAAATCCTAAGATCCTTCATATTTTTTATGGAGTGAAGTTGAAGATGAAACTCTTCTGAACAAGAAAAGTAGATTTTTTCACTCTCATTATTGTTTGATTTAGTAACAAAACTAATAAACTGATCTTTATCCCCATCCCAATTACTACATAAAGAAAGGCTAAACTTATAGTTTTCATCAAAAATAATTTTTGATTTCATAAGATTGGCCGTTTCGTTGTCAATTTCCCAATGAAGTTCTATTTCTTGATTAAATAATAGTTTTATATGCAAAAAGGATTTATCGAATTTTTGTTCGATTGATAGAAGCTCAATATGTTTTTCATTGTTAATTGACATAACTTCCTCCGATCTTGTAAAGAAATCATTAATTTTCGTTTATTCATAGACAGTAAAGACTGACCTAAAATTATAACTTTTGTCATAATTATTTCTACTGTTTTTCTTTAAATATATTAGTCTATAAGGAAAATAATATGTAAAGATTTTCCCTACTGAGAACAGGTTTTTTAAATACTTTAAAATATGTCGAATATTAAATTTACCTTACAATTTAATTGTAAAGTACTGTAAGAAATTGTCAATTGAAGATTTGAAATTAGTCCCTTTGGAACAAGAGAATTAAGCTGAAAAGTATAGAAAGTACCATTTAATAATGTTTAATCGATTGAAATGGCATCTCATTAGGAAAAAAGTACCTTTGAGACGCTTTTTGTGTGCAAATTAAGAGTTCCAACATTTTAAGAGGTCTTTTGAGGCATTCTTTTTATAAATAAGAAAGAATAAAACAATAAAACAACCTGTTATAAAAAAGTAAAATTGACATTTTGTAAACAATAACATATTATGTTTGTAAATAAATAAACATTTTAAATAATTGTTTGGTTAATAATAAACAAAAAAGGGTTGTGTTTGTTAAGTGGGAAATTTAGATGTTTTTTGGAATGCCGATATAGAAGAATTAAAACAAGGATATATGGAAGAGGAAAATCATTATTTATGTTTACTCTGTAGTAAAAAAATTGAAAAAGGAATTATTTATCAAGATTCAGGAATTTTATATGAAGCCGAAAAATACATGAAAATTCATATAGAACAAAGTCATGACTCTGTTTTCGATTATTTGATCCAACTGGATAAAAAACTAACAGGATTAACAGAACATCAAAACCATCTTTTACGTCTTTTTTATCAAGGGAAGAGTGATACAGATATTCAAAAAGAAACTGGTATCGGTAGCGCTTCTACGATCAGGAATCATCGCTTTGTTTTAAAGGAAAAAGAAAGACAAGCAAAATTATTTCTTGTCATGATGGAGCTTTTAAAAGAAAAGGATCAACATGCGCCAAGTTTTTTACCACTTCATAAAACAGCGAAAATGGTCGATGAGCGCTATAACATTACGGAAGATGAAATGGAAAAAACCTTAAAAAAATACTTTCCGGAAGGCATAGATGGACCACTAAAAAAATTTCCATTAAAGGAAAAACAAAAGCTTGTTGTTCTAAGAGAAATCGTTAAAAGATTTTCACCAAATAAGAAATATACAGAAAAAGAGATAAATGAAGTACTGACAGCTATTTATCCTGATTATGTCGTGTTAAGAAGATACTTAATTGAATATGGCTTTATTGATCGAAAGTCGGATGGCAGTAGTTATTGGTTAAAAGCTTAGTAGAGAAAGGTTGTTAAAAATGAGTAGAAAAAAAGAATTAAAAATGCAATATAAAGAAACGAAAGTTCAAGCAGGTATTTATCAAATTAAAAACATAAATAATCAAAAAATATTCATAGTAAGTACTAAAAATTTAAAAACAATTAATGGTAAGAAATTTGAATTAGAGGCAGGGTCTTGTACAAATAAAACACTTCAACAAGAATGGAATGAATATGGAAAAGAGTCATTTGTATTTGAGGAATTAGAAATTTTAAAGGAAGAAGACATTAGTCCATTAGGTATCAAGGGAGATCTAAAAAGACTCGAGGAAAAATGGTTAGATAAACTCCAACCTTATGGTGAAAGAGGATATAACACATACAATAGTAAGGGTGATCAGACTTGATTACATCTGAGATTAAACCCCAGGAGCAAAAAAAAGTAAAATTTACTTTATTACGCCCAATGATTATGTTTCTAATTCCATTACTTTTAAGTAATATTATGCAGTCTATTGGTCAGGTTTTTAGCATGATTATAGTAGGAAATTGGTTAGGGGAAAATGCTTTAGCAGCAATTTCAGCTTTCTTTCCAATATTTTTCTTTTTAGTATCATTTATTATTGGAATTGGCTCTGGCAGTTCAATTTTAATCGGTCAGGCACATGGTGCAAAACTTGAAGGAAGAGTAAAAGCTATTGTTGGAACGACTCTTACTTTTACTCTTTTTCTCTCAGTAGTGCTTGCGATAATCGGCAATATTTTTATTGAAAAACTATTGAGATTAATAGGAACACCTGAAAATATACTTCATGTAAGCACACATTATGCTTCCATTTTATTTTGGTCGATTCCCGTGCTATTTATCTATATGGTATATACAACTCTAATGAGAGGTATTGGGGATTCAAAAACACCGTTTTATTTTCTTATATTAAGTACCGTTTTAAATGTTGCATTATTACCACCATTAGTATTTGGATGGGTAGGCATACCGAAGCTAGGAATATATGGGGCAGCTTATGCCTCAGTAGGTTCAACGGTTTTGACATGTATAGTTCTATTCATTTACTTACACAAAACGAATCATCCCCTTCGCCTTGATGCTTCAATAAGAAACTATTTGAGGATGGATCTTGAACTTTTAAAACTAATTTTAAAACTAGGTATTCCAACGAGTATTAATATGGTATTTCTTTCGATTTCTGAGATTGCCGTTATTACTTTTGTTAATCAATATGGATCAGATGCTACTGCATCCTATGGGGTAGTAAATCAGTTAGTAAGTTATGTTCAAATGCCATCAATTTGTATTGGAATTGCAGTATCAATTTTTGCTGCTCAATCAATAGGAGCAAATCAGGTTGATCGATTAAACCAAGTTATTAAAATAGGATTATTACTTAACTATGTGCTAGGTGGCATAGTAGTATTACTCACTTATTTTTTCTCAAAGTCTATTTTAAATTTATTTCTAACGAATGATAGTACTGTACAAATAGCGAATAGTTTATTGATGATTACGTTATGGGGATATTTAATACTCGGACATTCATTTATTTTATCGTCTACAATGCGTGCAAGTGGAGCAGTACTGTGGCCAACGCTTATTAGTATATTCGTAATATGGTGTATTGAAGTACCTGTAGCCTATTTTTTATCTCATTTCACAAGTCTCGGAATGAAAGGAATTTGGTTCGGATACCCGGCAGCTTTTATAGTTGGACTTGGATTAAATTTTTTATATTATAAATTTTCATGGAGAAAGAAACGCATAGTCCGTTTAGTCAATTAATCCTAAAATTCTTCAGACTGAAAATCAATTTTTTGGGACTTTGTCTAAACACTGAAACCACAAGATTATCCTTGTGGTTTTTTGTTTTCCCATTCACATTCTTTGTACTTAAGATTCCCCGTATACCTTTATTGTTATAGGAACATACTTTTATAGATACAAATTAAAATGCAATTTTACTGATTGTGTTCATAAAATCGTAACATTATCGGTCATTTGATTAGAATAATTAATTACATTGGACAATAAGATATTACATTATAGGGGGTTAACGACAGTCAATTTTTATTTTATTAAAATTTAAGAAAATATCACAATTTGTTCTAAATGCAAATCGCCCATTGTGTTTAAATATACATGAGGTGAGTAATTTGAAAGTTGATTTGGTAGGTGGAACTAAACAAACTCTTAAAAATTTTAAAAAAACATTTTTACTTACGATGAGAGTAAGATTAAAACCAACAATTGAACAAGAAAGACAATTATGGAAATCAGTGGGAACTGCTAGATGGGCTTATAACTGGGCATTATCCAAACAAGAAAAAAGTTACAAAAAAGGTGGGAAATTTATTTCTCATGGTCTGTTGAGAAAAGAATTAACTGTATTAAAACAAACTTATGAATTTTCTTGGTTGTATGAAGTATCCAATAATATTACAAAACAAGCGATAAAAGATCTTTGTGGTGCATATATGAAGTTCGCTAAAGGGTTAGCAGATAAACCACGATTCAAAAGTAGAAAAAAATCAAAACCATCCTTTTATAACGATAATGAGAAGTTGAAAGTAAAAGGAAATAAAGTGTTAATTACAAAAGTCGGTTGGGTTGTTACCTAATCAAAGATATTATAATCCTAGAGTTAGTTACGATGGTAAATTTTGGTATATCTCTGTTGGTGTTGATGTTTTAAAAGAAACAGTTGTACTGACAGATATCTCTCTTGGTATTGACGTAGGTATAAAAGAATTAGCTGTTTGTTCAGACGGAATCAAGAAGAGAAATATTAACAAAACAAGTACTGTTAGAAGTGTAGAGAAACGCCTACGTAGGTTGCAACGTCAAGTTTCTCGTAAATATGAAATGAATAAGGAGGGAAACCGCTTCGTCAAAACAAGCAACATTATAAAAATCGAAAAGAAGATACAACACCTCCATAGAAGGTTGACAAATATCAGACTAAATCATCTTCATCAATCCACGAGCGAGATTGTGAAAACCAAACCTTATCGCATCGTAATGGAAGCTATTAATATCAAAGGAATGATGAAGAATAAGCACCTGTCAAAAGCAATTGCAAAGCAGTGTCTATATAAATTCAAACGTCAAATTCAATATAAATGTGAAAAATATGACATTGAATTTGTTGAAGCTGATAAATGGTATCCATCTTCTAAAACGTGTTCAAGTTGTGGGAAATTGAAAAATGATTTAAAACTATCAGACCGGTATTACAAATGTCAATGCGGTCATGAAATGGATCGAGATGTAAACGCAGCAATCAACTTGTCACGATATAAATTAGTAAACTGACACCTGGACGTCAATACTGATATGTAGGATTCGTTGTATCCGAATTTACGCCCTCGGAGTGTTATATCAAACGAAAGTAGTCTAACTAGGCAAAATCGGACACGTAGAAAAGGGAAATAAACGAAATCTATAAAAAATAAATAATAGATATTTATTGATTTTTATAAGTTTTGGCAACGGGATTTCAGATGGAGTTGGATAATGTCACACTCAGTAGATTACTAACAAGTATGACACTAGTATTTCACATTATTTTTGCAACAATTGGTGTAGGAATACCCTTAATGATCGCAATTGCAGAAGGGTTAGGAATCTTAAAAAAGGATCCACATTACACGTTAATGGCAAGAAGGTGGGCCAGAGGTTACACAATTACCGTTGCAGTTGGAGTAGTGACTGGTACTTGTATTGGTCTGCAACTATCTTTATTATGGCCGAGCTTTATGAGAATCGCGGGTCAAGCAATTAGTTTCCCATTGTTTATGGAAACATTCGCTTTCTTTTTTGAAGCGATATTTCTTGGGATCTATTTATATACTTGGGACCGATTTAAAAAACCTATTTATCATTGGTTAATCATTTTACCTGTTATATTAGGATCAACTTTGTCGGCATTTTTTATCACTACAGTAAATGCGTTCATGAATACTCCACAAGGTTTTACTTTGAAAAATGGAATAATTAAAACGGTCGATCCAATCGCTGCAATGTTTAATCCAGCTGCTCCTTCTAAAACTTTACATGTAATTGTTACTGCATATGTTGCATCCGCTCTTATATTAACGTCGATCGCTGCTATTCAATTATTAAGAGGAAAGAATACGGAATACACACGAAAAGGGCTTCGATTAGCAGCAACACTAGGATTAATTTTTGCCGTTTTAACAGGTGTCACAGGAGATGTTTCAGCAAAATTTCTTGCTAAATATCAACCAGAAAAACTAGCCGCAATTGAATGGCATTTTGAGACAGAAAGAGGGGCAGATTTTGTCTTATTCGGAACACTAGATGATAAAACACATGAAGTAAAATATGAAATTCGAATTCCTAAACTGCTAAGCTTTTTATCTTTCTCAGATTTTAATGCACCAGTAACTGGATTAAATGAATTTCCAAAAGATGAGACGCCACCTTTGTTCATACATTATTTATTTGATATTAAGATGACATTTGTCGGCTTAATAATATCGATGACCTTCATATTTGTTGTGTTTTCTATTAAGAAGAAAAATTGGATGCATAATAAATGGCTTTTACGTGGACTAGCGCTGACAGGCCCATTAGCGATGATTAATATCGAACTTGGATGGATGATTGCCGAAATTGGCCGCCAACCATGGATATTAAGAGGATATATGAAGGTTTCAGAGGGAGCCACAACTGCCAAAGGACTAGGCGGTATGTTTTGGTTGTTTTTTGTATTGTATGTATTTTTAGGAGTCTTTTGTACAATCGTTATTCGAAAAATGTTCATTCATAATCCACCCGAAGATGAACTTCAATATCGTTTAAAAAAATAGGCTCTGTTTAAAATTCAATCAAAAAACTCTCGGTAAGTTACGAATAAGTAAATGTTGTAGCTTGAAAGAGTATTACTGGAATTTGAGACAAAGCCAATGAATAGGAGGGTGAACATTGAATATTGAGTTATTAGGAATAATCGTTTTATGGATATTTCTATATGGATATATCATTATTGCATCAATTGACTTCGGTGCTGGATTCTTTGCTTATTTTGGAAAAGTAACAAAAAAGGATCACTTAATAAATAATTTGATTAGTAGATATTTATCACCTGTTTGGGAGATAACGAATGTGTTTTTTGTATTTTTCTTTGTTGGCATAATAGGTTTCTTTCCAAGTGTTGCATTTTACTATGGAACGGCCCTTTTAATCCCAGGAAGTATTTCGCTAATCCTAATGGCAATTAGAGGATCGTTTTATGCCTTTTCTAATTATGGATCCAAGGAAAACAAAGTTTATTTATTCTTATATGGAGCGACTGGCCTATTGATTCCAGCTTCACTTTGTACAGTTCTGACCATTTCCGGAGGAGGGTATATAGTTGAAAAAAATGGAGTCGTTCAATTTTTAGCTAAAAACTTATTAACAAGTATCTACTCTTGGAGTGTTGTAATCATTGCAATCATATCAGTCTTATATATTAGTGCAACATTTTTAACCTATTACGCAAGTAAAGCGAAAGATGAAAGTGCGCTGGAAATATTAAGACAATATGCTTTATATTGGACCGCTCCAACGATCCTATCAAGTTTTCTTGTTTTTGTCGGATTAAGAGATAATAATAGTAGGTTTTATCAAAATATAGTTAATCATTATTGGTGGATGTTTTTATTATCATTAATTTGTTTTTTAATAGCATCATCATTAATTTTACTAAAACGAAATTACGGAACAGCCTTTATATTTGTAATGCTCCAATTCTTCTTTGCTTTTTTCGGCTATGGGGCAGCGCACTTGCCATATATATTAGATCCATATATTACGATATACAATGGATACACGAATCAAACATCCGGTACCATGCTAGTAACTGTATTTGTCTTAGGGTTGTTACTGTTAGTTCCATCGCTATTGTTCTTATTTAAACTATTTTTATTTGATGCTGAGTATGTTCAAGGCAAAAAGTAAAGTGGGGGAGATGAAATGCACTCTTCTAATAAACATGAAAAGCGGCTTGTGCTTCTATGTTTTATTGTAGCTTTTATAATGGGATTATCTTTTATTAGTAAATTTTTTCATTGAATAATGAGTGGAGAGGCGCCTATAACATTGAGGCGTCTTTTTTTGAATAAAGGATGAGGTAGGGGGGGGAACTGCAAATAAATTTTACGAAACTGCAAATAAACTGATGGAACTGCAAATAAAAATGACGAAACTGCAATTAAATTAATTGAATCTGCAATTAAAAAGGTCAAAACTACAAATAAAAAAGGTGAATCTGCAATTAACATGCTAAATTCACCTGAAATTACCTTCATATTATTTAAATAGATAGAAAAAGGGATGGAAACTAATCAAATATTAGGTCAAGCCACTATTATT
>NZ_NUHI01000002.1:0-75825 GCF_002575105.1 Bacillus sp. AFS053548
CTTTACATAGGGTACATTTTACATTGGTGCACCTTTTTTTATTTGAAGGAAGAAAAACATTAAAAAACTATTAGTACTTTTTAATCATTTTTTTCTACCATATTCGAGGATATATTTAAAATTAATAGAATTTTCTTTATATTTTCACAAATATCGATTTTAAACAATTGATTAAACAAAGGAAATTCGACGTATTTATATATTTTTCTTCCTATTATTTATTATTTTTAAGATTAAGAATACCAATAATAATTTTTTTTGTAATGATTTGTAGAAAAAAGACAAATTATTTCATAGGAATTTCCCCCAATTTACTCCAGCATTTGATGAATGTACATTTAGATAGTATTGACTTACTTACTAAATGGTAAGAGCTTAAGTTTAACCAAATTGATCATTCTAAAGTTATTAAACTACTAACCTCTTAATCATAGTATTAAAGCAAATACATAATCGAAATATTACATCCATAAAAAGGAGAGGGATTTCATGAAACTTCGAAAAATTTTACCGTTTAAAGTAATGACCACAGTGGCGATCTCATCTTTGATTTTCTCATCTTATACGGCTCTTGCGGAAAATAATGATTCAACAACTCAATCGGTCGAAGATCAAGTACCCCAATTACTAGACCAAAGTCCTAAAGCTAAAGAGGACTTATATAAAGAAGATATTCAAAAGGATGAATCTGAGAAAACTTATAAACCTACCGATAAAGTTCGTTTTATAGTTGAAATTGAACAACCATCAACTTCCGACACTTCTACATCAAACAAAAAATCCTTACTTAAAGAAAAGCAAGACAAAGTAATCGAAGAAATCACAAAAAATAATAAGGCTAAATCAAATTCACCTAAATTAAAGCAACGCTTTTTTGAAGGGTTCAATGGATTTAGTGTTGAGACAGAATATCAAAACCTAAATGAAATTAAGTCTATTCCCGGAGTACTTAACGTAAATGTTGCGAGAACATTCCACGAAACGATGGCAGCAAGTAAAGAGTTAGTACAAGCACAAAAGGTTTGGAATCAATATGGTTATCAAGGAGAAGGTTTACTTGTTGCAGTTGTCGACTCTGGTATCGATTATACTCATAAGGATATGAAGTTGACTGATAAAGGTAAGGAAAAAGAAAAATTAACTCAAAGTGGCATACAAAGTAAATTAGACACTACATCTGTAAATGATATTTGGTATACAGATAAAGTTCCAACAGGTTATGATTGGGCAGATCATGATACTGATGTTATTCCTCGTGGAGATGGAAGTCCACACGGTACGCACGTTGCAGGTACTGTTGGTGCGAATGGCGATGAAGCAAATGGCGGTGTTCAAGGAATCGCTCCTGGAACTCAATTATTAGCTGAAAAAGTATTCTCCGATGTAGGTGGAGGTGCTTATGAGGATGACATTATCGCAGGTATTGAGCATGCAGTTACGATGGGTGCAGATGTAATCAATATGAGTTTAGGTGTTGATGCAGGATTTGTGGGTGAAGATTTTGACCCTGTTCAAAAAGCAATCAAAGAAGCAACTGAACAAGGAACGCTTGTCGTAGTTGCTGCTGGAAATTCAGCTTATAGTACAAAAACTAATTTATTATTAGATTCTGCTTCAAAACCATATGTAGAAAACCCAGATATTGGAACAGTCAGTGCACCAGGGGTAAGTCCGTTTGCATTATCAGTCGCATCTTATGAGAATACGAAAATGCACTTAAATACAATGGCTGACGCAAATGGTTTTAAACTTCCTTTCCAAGATCAAACAATGTTTGCTCCAAGTAAAAACTTTAAACTATCTAAAAACTTAACACCAGGTCAAGAGTATGAATTGGTTTATGTAGGTGAAGGATCAAAGCTTACTGATTTTAGTACAAAAAATGTTGAGGGCAAGATAGTTGTAGCAAAAATGGCAAATCAATACACTTCATATTCATTCGTTCAATTTAATGCTGCAAAATATAAAGCTAAAGCTGCAATTATCATCCCGCCAAATAGTATGGGTGATTATCCATATATGAAATTTGCGGATACTTCTATACCAGCTGCAACAACTGGTAAAGCTGTAGGTCAAGAATTAATCAATAAGCTATCCAATAATCAAGTTGTAAAAATGAAACTTGCCGGAGATACTTGGATCGATAATCCAATTAAAGATACGATGTCTTATTTTTCATCATATGGAGCTCCAAGTACATTAGATTTTAAACCAGAAATGTCTGCTCCAGGTGGTAATATTTATTCAACTGTACCTGGAAATGATTATGAAGTAATGAGTGGTACATCAATGGCAACTCCTCATGTTGCAGGGGGTTCTGCATTAGTATTACAGTCACTATATGAAAAAGGATTACAACATTCAGAGAATACAGCTTTAAAAGCAAAAATCGCTTTAATGAACACATCAAAAATTGTTATGGATCCAAAAACAAACGGAGAAATTCCATATTCTCCACGTATTCAAGGCTCTGGTTTAATGCAAATTCAAAATGCAATTAATACACCAATCATTGTTACAAGTAGAAACACACCATTAGAGCAAGCTGGTGCAGTAGCTTTAAAAGAAATTGGACAAAACACAAGCTTTAAACTAAATATTGATGCATTTGATGCACCAAAAGGAAAAAATAATAGTGATGATATCGAATACAATGTTTATGTAGATTTATTAAAGGATAAAACGGAAACTAAGCAATTTGATTTAGATAACGACGGTGCACTTGATACAAAGGATTATTTAGCATTAACAAGTGAACGCATAGACGGTGCAACGATCACTGTGAATGATAATAAAGTAACTTATAAAGAGGGCTCATTGCTTAAAATAAAAGCAGGTCAGACAAAAATGCTGACAATTAATGTTAACCTACCAGATTCATTAAAGAAAAATAGTTTTGTCGAAGGGTTCGTACGTTTAGTTCCAGTGGCAAAAGACCAAGATAAAGCTGTACCAATTTCTGTTCCTTATATGGGCTTCTATGGTAATTGGGATGAGCCTAGAAATATCGATCCACCAGCGTGGGAAAAAGATGCATTTTTAGGTTATACTGCACTTTGGGATGGAACTTCAGAGCGTTATCCTAAAGGATACAACTCTACAACTGGTACATTTGATCTAAGCAAAATTGCAATTTCACCAAATTACCATATAAATGGAATTTATTCCTCATTTACAGCATTACGAAATTTAGCAAAAACTGAAATGTATATTGAAGATCAATCAGGAAAAATGGTTAATTATTTAGGAGATTTTAGTGAATTTGATGGAACTCCATATAAATTCAGAAAAAATGTCATGTCATATGGTGATACAAGCTATAATGAACTTTATACTTGGGATATGACAGATGAGTCAGGACAATTTGTTCCAGACGGGGACTATAAATATGTTATTCGTACAACTTTAGACTATCCAGGGGCAAAACCTCAAGAAGTAAAAATGCCAGTAAAAGTTGATTCGATTTTACCTAAAGTTACAGATATTAAAGTTACTCCAAAAGATGGTGGTAAATATGAAATTTCTTGGAAGGGTACTGATGATGAATCTGGTTATGCTGCTTCAGTTGTCTGGGTAAATGGAAATTATTATTCACCAGGGGCAGCTCAAACATTATTAGTAAATGTTGAACCTAAGAATATTGTAATAGGTGGAGCTGACAATGCGTTTAATCACTCATTTACTACATGGGGAGATCAAAGTGCAAAATATATGAGTGAATGGATGGTTCTTTCGAACGGTAGCGTATATCCTACTACAAATATTAACAAAAACAGAGTAGCTTCAGTCGACTTCTGGGCTCAAAACAGAGTAGATTGGAAATTTAATGTAAAAGATACAAACGGAAATGTAGTAGATACTTTCGAATACAAAAATGCAAAAGAAGTTCATACAAAATGGATTCCAAAGGCTGATCTGCCAAACGGCACATATTATATCTCTGCTGATGTTACGACAAAAGATGGGTTTAAAGTAACATCAACTCCGACTAAAGTAACGGTTCTTCAATAAAAGTCAAGAATTGAAAAAGCTATCTTTCCCATTTATTATAGGGATAGATAGCTTTTTTGTTCTTCATTGATTATTCGATAATAGAAATCCGAATAAGAAATAAAAAAATTACAGTTGCTATCAGTAATTTAATAAAAATAGACATCATAGAATGTAAAAAACTGAGTAAAACACGAACATTAAAATATTTTTTGATAAAAACATTCATATTTTCTTGAAAAAAGAGTTATAAATTGATACTATAGAGATAGGAAATTTAGCAAACCTCATATAAGTTTGGGAATATGGCCCAAAAGTTTCTACCTAGTAACCTTAAATTACTGGACTATGAGGGGAAGTTAATCACACGTGTACGTATTTAAGTATACGCCTAAGTAGATTATCTTTCCTCACCATAGAGGGATAATACTATTTAGGCGTTTTTTGTTGGAAATTTATGATAAACATAAAAAAATAGCGAATAAACTTGGGGGATAAGCAGATGAAACCGGTAGTTGGTGTCATTATGGGGAGTACAAGTGATTGGGCAACAATGAAACATGCTTGTGATGTGTTAGAAGAGTTAAATATTAACTATGAGAAACGAGTTGTTTCGGCACATCGTACACCAGATTTAATGTTTGAGTATGCGGAATCAGCTAGAGAACGTGGTATTAAAGTAATTATTGCAGGTGCAGGCGGTGCTGCTCACTTACCAGGAATGGTAGCAGCAAAAACGACACTTCCAGTAATTGGTGTACCAGTACAATCAAAAGCTTTAAATGGATTAGATTCATTATTATCAATTGTACAAATGCCAGGTGGAGTACCTGTTGCTACTGTTGCAATTGGTAAAGCAGGTGCGACGAATGCAGGCTTACTCGCAGCTCAAGTATTAAGTATCCAAGATCAAGAAGTTTATTTAGCATTAGAAACTCGTCGTGAAAACACTACTAAACAAGTTCTAGAAAGCAGTGAATCACTATGAATAGCAAAGTAATTCTACCAGGACAAACAATAGGGATCATTGGGGGAGGCCAACTTGGAAGAATGATGGCGCTTTCGGCGAAAGAAATGGGCTATAAAATAGCTGTTTTAGATCCTACTCCAAACTCGCCTTGTGGGCAAGTATCTGATATAGAGATTACGGCTGAATATTCTAATATAGAAGCAATTAAACAGCTTGCGAAAGTAAGTGATGTTATAACATATGAATTTGAAAATATTGATGTAAACGCTCTTGAGTATTTAGATGAACATTCTTATTTACCTCAAGGCAGTGAGTTATTAAAGCTTACAAGAAATAGATTAACTGAAAAAACAGCTATTCAAAATTTAGGTATAAAGGTTGCTCCATTTCAACTAGTAGAAAATGAAGAGCAATTTTCTGAGGCAGTTACGAAAATAGGTTTACCAGCTGTTTTGAAAACGACAACTGGTGGTTATGACGGAAAAGGGCAAGTTGTTTTAAAATCTGAAGAAGACTTTGTTGAAGCGTTAGAACTTGTTAAAAAACAGCAATGTATTCTTGAGGGCTGGGTTCCTTTTGAAAAAGAATTGTCAATAATTGTCGCAAGAAATAGTAATGGAGAGGTAAATACGTTTCCAGTAGCAGAGAATGTTCATATAAATCAAATTCTGCATACTTCATCTGTACCGGCAAATACTTCAAAATCAGTACTAGGAACAGCAGAGAACTATGCAAAAAAAGTAGCTAGCTCATTTCATCTTGTAGGTGTTTTAGCAATTGAGTTATTTGTAACAGAAGATGAGCAGGTTTATATTAATGAATTAGCTCCGCGTCCACATAATACAGGACACTATACGATGGAGGCAGTTGAAACTTCACAGTTTAAGCAGCATATTCGAGCGGTTTGTAATTTACCATTAGGGAATACGGAATTACTTAAACCAGTTGTAATGGTAAATATATTAGGTGAACATGTTGAAGAAGTATTGAATGTAATGCAAAATGATAGTACATTAAATGTCCATCTTTATGGTAAAGAAGAAAGCAAAAAAGGCCGTAAAATGGGACATATTAATATAATGGCAGCATCAACAGAACTAGCGATGCAAAAAGTACAAGAGTTAGGGATTTGGAAACAAAACCCGGTGGAGGTAAAAATATGATTGAACGTTATTCACGCCCAGAAATGGCAGCAATTTGGACAGAAGAAAACAAATTTAAAGCTTGGTTAGAAGTTGAAATCTTAGCATGTGAAGCATGGGCTGAATTAGGAGATATTCCTAAAGAAGACGTAAAAGTGTTACGTGAAAAAGCTTCTTTCGATATAAACCGAATTTATGAAATTGAAAAAGAAACACGTCATGACGTAGTTGCATTTACACGTGCAGTTTCTGAAACATTAGGTGACGAACGTAAATGGGTACATTATGGTTTAACTTCAACTGATGTAGTAGACACGGCACTTTCATACTTACTACGTCAGGCAAATGATATCTTATTAAAAGATTTAGAGAATTTCATTGGAATTCTAGAAACGAAAGCTAAAGAACATAAGTACACAGTAATGATGGGACGTACTCACGGTGTACATGCAGAACCAACTACTTTTGGTTTAAAACTGGCATTATGGACTGAAGAAATGAAGCGTAACTTAGAGCGATTTAAGAATGCGATTGAAACAGTTCGAGTAGGCAAAATCTCAGGCGCTGTTGGAACTTACGCAAATATTCCTCCATTTGTTGAAGAATATGTTTGTGAAAAGTTAGGAATTCAAGCAGCTCCAATTTCAACTCAAACTTTACAACGTGATCGTCATGCTCACTACATGGCAACATTATCTCTAATTGCAACTTCAATTGAGAAGTTTGCAACTGAAGTACGTGGATTACAAAAAAGTGAAACACGCGAAGTTGAAGAATTCTTTGCAAAAGGTCAAAAAGGCTCTTCTGCAATGCCACATAAACGTAATCCAATTGGATCTGAAAACATGACAGGTTTAGCTCGTGTAATTAGAGGTCATATGGTTACGGCTTATGAAAATGTATCACTTTGGCATGAAAGAGATATCTCACATTCATCAGCAGAAAGAATCATCTTACCAGATGCAACAATACTTTTAAATTACATGTTAAATCGATTTGGAAATATTATTAAAAACCTTACAGTATTCCCTGAGAATATGAAACGTAACATGGACCGTACTTACGGACTAATTTATTCTCAACGTGTACTTCTTGCTTTAATTGAAAAAGGAATGTCACGTGAAGAGGCTTATGATACTGTTCAACCAAGAGCAATGGAAGCTTGGGAAACTCAAGTACAGTTTAAAGAGCTTGTAGAAGCAGAAGAGAAAATTACTTCTTTATTATCTCAAGAAGAAATTAATGATTGCTTTGACTACAGCTACCACTTAAGTCAAGTCGATACAATTTTTGAACGCTTAGGATTAAATTAATAAATATTGTTTGGCTAAGATTAGAGAAAAAAATTCTTAGCCAAGCAATTCAAATAACAGATAAAGCATAAATTCTATTGGGTGTTTAAATGAGGATATGGGAGGCATTGTTAGCATGGCAGAGCAAGTAATGTTGTATGAGGGAAAAGCAAAAAGAATTTTCTCAACTGAGAATCCTGAAATTGTAAGAGTTGTGTACAAAGATTCAGCAACTGCATTTAACGGTGAAAAGAAAGCAGAGATTGCCGGTAAAGGTCGCTTGAATAATGCAATTACTAGTTTACTATTTTCAAAGTTAATGGAATCAGGAATTGCATCTCATTTCGTAGAAAAAACATCAGAACTTGAACAACTTGTAAAACGAGTAACAATTGTACCAATTGAAGTAGTTGTTAGAAATATCGTTGCTGGTAGCTTATCGAAACGCATGGGATTAGATGAAGGTGTTAAGTTAGAAAAGCCAATCATTGAGTTTTATTACAAACGTGATGATTTAGGTGATCCAATTATTAATGAAGATCATATCGCTGCACTTAAACTAGCAACAACTGAAGATCTTGAAACAATTAAAGAGATTGCTCTCCGTGTTAATGATGTACTAGTAGAACAGTTTAATGCATGTAATGTTCGATTAGTCGATTTTAAATTAGAGTTTGGCAAATTAAATGATGGAACAATTTTGTTAGCAGATGAGATTTCACCAGATACTTGCCGATTATGGGATAAAGATACAAACGCGAAATTTGATAAAGATGTATTCCGTAGAGATTTAGGTAACTTAACAGATGGATACGAAGAAATTTTAAAACGCTTAGGGGGATTATCATGTTCAAAGTAAGAGTATTCGTTACATTAAGAGAAAGTGTTTTAGATCCACAAGGAAATGCAGTTAAAAATGCACTTCATAGCATGAATTTTAGCGAAGTTCAAGATGTTCGTATCGGTAAATATATGGAATTATTAATTGATAAAAATGTTGCAGATTTAGATACTACAGTAAAAGAAATGTGTGAAAAGTTATTAGCAAACATCGTAATTGAAGATTACCGTTATGAGGTAGAGGAGGTAGTCGCACAGTGAAGTTTGCAGTAATTGTGTTCCCGGGCTCAAATTGTGATGTTGATATGTATCATGCAATCAAAGATGAGTTAGGCGAAGAAGTAGAATACGTATGGCATGATTCAACGAATTTAGATGAATTTGATGGTATCTTATTACCAGGTGGGTTCTCATATGGAGATTACTTACGCTCTGGCGCAATTGCAGGTTTTGCAAACGTGATGGATGCCGTGAAGAAAGCTGCTGCTGAAGGTAAACCAGTATTTGGCGTTTGTAATGGATTCCAAATACTAACTGAAGCAGGTCTACTACCAGGTACTCTTAGACGTAATGAGAAATTAAAATTTATGTGTAAGCCTGTTGAGTTAGTTGTTGAAAACAATGAATCAATGTTTACATCTGGTTATGAAAAAGGTCAAGTAATTACAGTTCCAATCGCACACGGTGAGGGAAATTACTATTGCGATCAAGAAACATACGAAGCACTTAAAAGTAATAATCAGATAATTTTCCGTTATCAAAATAATCCGAATGGTAGCTTAGATGATATCGCAGGAATTGTTAATGAAAAAGGAAATGTATTAGGAATGATGCCACACCCTGAGCGTGCAGTTGATGCATTATTAGGTAGTGCAGACGGACTTCAACTATTTCGTTCGATTGTAAGAAACTGGAGGGAAAACCATGTCGTTACTTCTTGAGCCAAATCCAATTCAAATTGAAAATGATAGAATTTATGCCACTATGGGCTTAACTGATGAAGAGTTTCAATTAGTCAAATCAATTATTGGTCGCAATCCGAACTATACAGAGCTTGGATTATTCTCAGTAATGTGGTCTGAACATTGTAGTTATAAAAACTCAAAACCCTTATTACGTAAATTCCCAATAAGCGGTGAGCATGTTTTACAAGGACCAGGTGAAGGAGCAGGTATTGTTGATATTGGCGATGAGCAAGCTGTAGTATTTAAAATCGAAAGCCATAATCATCCTTCTGCAATTGAACCGTACCAAGGTGCTGCAACTGGTGTAGGTGGAATTATTCGTGATGTATTTTCAATGGGAGCACGTCCTGTTGCACTTCTAAATTCTTTACGATTTGGTGAATTAGAAACTCCAAGAGTTAAATATTTATTTGAAGAAGTTGTTGCAGGTATTGCTGGATATGGAAACTGTATTGGTATTCCAACAGTTGGTGGAGAAGTAAACTTCGATCCATGTTACGAAGGCAACCCTTTAGTAAATGCAATGTGTGTTGGATTAATCAATCATAAAGATATTAAAAAAGGTCAAGCGCATGGTGCTGGAAATACTGTAATGTACGTTGGTGCTTCAACTGGTCGTGATGGAATTCATGGTGCAACTTTTGCTTCTGAAGAGTTATCTGATGCATCTGAAGAGAAACGCCCAGCAGTACAAGTAGGCGATCCATTTATGGAGAAGTTATTACTTGAAGCATGTTTAGAAGTTGTTCAAAATGATGCTCTTGTTGGTATTCAAGATATGGGCGCAGCTGGATTAACATCTTCATCTGCTGAGATGGCTTCAAAAGCAGGAATGGGAATTGAGATGAATCTTGATTTAGTTCCTCAACGTGAAGCTGGTATGACAGCTTACGAAATGATGCTATCTGAATCTCAAGAACGTATGTTACTTGTTGTAGAAAAAGGTAGAGAGCAAGAAATCGTAGACTTATTTGAAAAGTATGATCTACATGCTGTATCTGTAGGACGTGTTACAGATGATAAGATGCTTCGCTTACTTCATAATGGTGAGGTTGTAGCTGAATTACCTGTAGATGCTCTTGCTGAAGAAGCTCCAGTATATCATAAGCCATCAACTGAACCTGCATATTATGGTGAGTTCCAAGCGATGGAAAACTATATTCCTGAAATTAGTGATTCAAAAGAAACATTAAAACAATTACTTTCTCAACCTACAATCGCAAGTAAAGAGTGGGTTTACGGTCAGTATGATTATATGGTTCGTACAAATACAGTAGTTGCTCCAGGTTCAGATGCTGCAGTAATCAGAATTCGTGATACAAAAAAAGCTCTAGCAATGACAACTGACTGTAATGCTCGCTACTTATATTTAGATCCTGAAGTTGGTGGGAAAATTGCAGTAGCAGAAGCAGCTCGTAACGTAATTTGTTCAGGTGCTCGTCCACTTGCGATTACAGATTGCTTAAACTTCGGAAATCCTGAAAAACCTGAGATTTTCTGGCAGTTAGAAAAAGCAACAGATGGTATGAGTGAAGCTTGTAATGTATTAAGTACTCCAGTAATCGGTGGTAACGTATCATTATATAACGAAACAAATGGTGAAGCAGTTTACCCAACTCCTGTAGTTGGTATGGTAGGTCTAATTGAAGATGTCGAGCATATCACGACTCAAAACTTTAAAACTGCTGGCGATTTAATTTATGTAATCGGTGGAGCAGAAGCTGAATTCGGTGGAAGTGAGCTTCAAAAATTATTAAATGGCAAAATCTTTGGTAAAGCACCAAGTATTGATTTAGCTGTTGAATCTAGCCGCCAAGAGCAAATTCTTGCTGCTATTCAAGCAGGTGTAGTTGCTTCAGCACATGATATTTCTGAGGGTGGTTTAGCTGTAGCGATTGCAGAAAGCACATTTGGTCCGTCAGAAGTTGGTGCAACTATTACGATCGAAGGAAATGAGGTTGTTTCATTATTTAGCGAAACTCAATCACGTTTCTTACTTTCAGTTAAACCTGAACATAAAGAACAATTCGAAGCATTAGTAGATGCAAAGTTAATCGGTACAGTTACAGAAGAAACATCAGTAACAGTTCGTAATGAAAACAATGAAACAGTTCTTCTTGCTTCAGTTGAGGAACTGAAACAAGCTTGGAAAGAGGCGATCCCATGCTTGCTGAAATAAAAGGACTAAACGAAGAGTGTGGAATTTTTGGGATTTGGGGGCATACTGATGCTGCCCAAATCTCCTACTATGGTCTGCATAGCTTACAACATAGAGGCCAAGAAGGAGCTGGAATTGTTGTAACGAATGGGAATGAACTTGAAGGTGCAAAAGGACTTGGTTTAATAACAGAAGTTTTCAGTAAAGGTCAATTAAATGATTTACACGGAAAAGCTGCTATTGGTCATGTTCGTTATGCAACTGCAGGCGGAGGCGGCTATGAAAATGTTCAGCCTCTATTATTCCAATCGCATACTGGAAGCATTGCTCTTGCTCATAATGGTAATTTAGTAAATGCTTCAAGATTACGTAAAGACTTAGAGATGCAAGGTAGTATTTTTCAAACTACTTCTGATACTGAAGTGCTTGCTCATTTAATTAAACGTAATGGCTCTGCTCCATTGAAAGATAGCATTAAAGCCTCTTTAAATATGATCAAAGGAGCTTTCGCTTACTTAGTTCTAACTAAAGATGCAATGTATGTCGCACTAGATCCAAATGGCTTTAGACCATTGGCGTTAGCTAAACTAGGTGACGCTTATGTTGTAGCTTCAGAGACGTGTGCATTTGATGTAGTCGGAGCAAAATATATTCGAGATATTAATCCGGGAGAATTACTAATTATTTCAGACAATGGAGTGGAAACTGATCAGTTTACTTCATCAGTTAATCACACAATTTGTAGTATGGAATATATTTATTTCTCTCGTCCTGATAGCAATATTGATAATATCAATGTTCATGCTGCACGTAAAAACATGGGGCGTGTATTAGCTAAAGAAGCTCCTGTTGAAGCAGACGTAGTAATCGGTGTTCCAGATTCAAGTATTTCAGCAGCAGTTGGTTACGCAGAAGAATCTGGTATTCCATATGAACTTGGTTTGATTAAAAATCGCTACGTAGGTCGCACATTTATTCAACCTTCTCAAGAACTTAGAGAGCAAGGGGTTAAGATGAAACTTTCTCCAGTTCGTTCGATCGTTGAAGGGAAACGTGTAGTAATGGTAGATGATTCAATCGTTCGTGGAACTACAAGCCGCCGAATCGTACAAATGTTACGTGACGCAGGTGCAAGTGAAGTTCATGTTCGTATTGGCGCACCACCATTGAAAAATCCTTGCTATTATGGTATTGACACTTCTACAAGAGAAGAGTTAATTGCTGCAACTAATACAATAGAAGAAATTTGCGAAGAAATTGGTGCAGATTCATTAGAATTTATTAGTTTAGAAGGATTATTAAATGCTATTGGTAGAAATCATGAGGGACCAAATAGAGGGCAATGTACTGCTTGCTTTACAGGGAAGTATCCAACAGTAATCTATGATGAAAATGAATTAGTACATTCTCATAATTAATATTAAAAAACAGAGGCGGTGAGCAAAGTCGCCGCCTCTTTTCAATTGAATCTATTCATAAGGAACTGAAAGGGGAAATCATCACATGGCGAATGCATATAAACAAGCTGGAGTAGATATCGAAGCTGGCTACGAAGCAGTGAACAGAATGAAGAAACACGTTCAAAAAACAATGCGTCAAGAAGTTCTTGGTGGATTAGGCGGATTTGGAGGAATGTTTGATCTTTCCAAATTCAATCTTAAAGAACCAGTTCTTGTATCAGGGACAGATGGAGTAGGAACAAAATTAAAATTAGCTTTCCAAATGGACCGTCACGATACGATTGGCATTGATGCAGTCGCGATGTGTGTGAATGATATTGTGGTTCAAGGAGCGGAGCCTTTATTTTTCCTAGATTACTTAGCAGTTGGCAAGGCTGTACCTGAACGAATTGAGCAAATTGTTAAAGGTGTATCTGATGGCTGCGTTCAAGCAGGTTGCTCATTAGTGGGTGGAGAAACTGCAGAGATGCCTGGCATGTACCCAGAAGATGAATATGATATTGCTGGTTTTGCAGTTGGGATTGTTGACAAGCCGAAGCTTGTAACAGGACAAAGCATTAAAGAAGGAGATTTTTTATTAGGAATCTCATCAAACGGAATCCATAGTAATGGATATTCTCTAGTTCGTAAGGTTTTATTAGAAAAAGGTGGCTTAACGCTTGATCAACACATTGATAAATTAGGTCATACTTTAGGCGAAGAACTACTACGCCCAACTAAAATTTATGTAAAACCAATCTTAAATGTCCTTAAAAAGTTTGAAGTAAAAGGTATGGCACATATTACTGGTGGTGGGTTTATTGAAAATATCCCAAGAATGCTTCCAGAAGGAATCGGTGCAGAAATTGATTATGGTTCATGGCCAATCCAACCAATCTTTGATTTATTAGAAGAGATTGGTGAATTGAAGCGTGAAGAAATGTTTAATATTTTTAATATGGGTATTGGTATGGTTCTTGCGGTTAGTGAAGAGAACTTACATGACACTATTAAACTATTAGAAGAAGACGGAGAAAAAGTATTTATTATCGGAAGAACAAAAGCAGGTGAAGGTGTAACCTTTGGCGGAGGTTCTCTGTAATGAAGAAGATTGCCGTATTTGCTTCAGGAAATGGCAGCAACTTTCAAGCCATTCTTGATGCAACTCTAAGCGGAGAAGTGAATGCTGAAGTGAAATTACTTGTTTGTGATCGTCCAAATGCATTTTGTATCGAACGTGCAAAGCAAGCAAATATACCATCATTTATATTTTCAGCGAAAAACTATGAATCAAAAGAGCAATATGAAGGTGAAATTATTGCCCATCTTAAAGAGTTAAATGTCGAATTTATCGTATTAGCCGGCTATATGAGATTGATTGGTCCGACAATTTTAGACTCATTTCCTGGGAAAATAGTAAATATTCATCCTTCATTTCTACCATTATTTCCTGGAAAAGACGCAATTGGTCAAGCTCTCCTAGCAGGTGTCGAATCGACTGGTGTAACGGTTCATTTTGTCGATGAAGGAATGGATACTGGTCCAATTATTGCGCAAGAAGAAATTCTGATTGAAAAGGGAGATTCTAAGGAGTCTCTTGAGCAGAAGGTTCATAGTGTCGAGCATGTTTTATATGTGCAAACACTAAAAAAATTGTTTAGTTAATTAGATTAGATATAGAGCATGAAATCGATTAGATAGGGGAATGTATATCATGAAAAAACGAGCTTTAGTTAGCGTTTCAGATAAACAAGGGATTATTGAATTTGTAAGTGGATTAATTAAGCATGATTTTGAAGTTATATCAACAGGTGGAACTTATAATTTATTAAAAGATGCTGGATTAAATGTAATTGGTATTTCAGAAGTAACTAACTTTCCAGAAATTATGGATGGTCGTGTAAAAACATTACATCCTTCAATTCACGGAGGTTTACTAGGTGTTCGTTCAAATGAAGAACATATGCGTCAAATGAACGAGTTAGGAATTCAACCAATTGATTTAGTTTGTGTAAATTTATATCCGTTTAAAGAAACGATCATGAAGCAGGATGTTACATTTGAAGATGCAATTGAAAATATCGATATCGGTGGCCCTACAATGCTTCGTTCAGCAGCTAAAAATCATGAATTTGTATCTGTAGTAGTGGACCCAACAGATTATGAAGTAATTTTAGCTGAGTTAGCTGGAAATAATTCGGTTTCTATTGATACGAATCGTCGATTAGCTGCTAAAGTTTTCCGTCATACTGCAGCTTATGATTCATTAATTTCTAATTATTTAACAGAGCAAGTAGGAGAAGAAAATCCTGAAAGCTACACTGTTACTTACGAATTAAAACAATCTTTACGTTATGGTGAAAATCCTCACCAAAAAGCGACATTCTATCGTGATCCAATGCCAACAGTTTCGTCAATTGCTTATGCAGAGCAATTACATGGTAAAGAGCTTTCTTATAACAATATTAATGACGCTAATGAAGCATTAAATATTGTACGCGAATTCTCAAATCCAGCTGTTGTCGCTGTAAAACACATGAATCCTTGTGGAGTAGGCGAAGGCACTACAATTGAAGAAGCATATGATCGTGCTTATACTGCTGATCCAGTTTCAATTTTTGGAGGAATTATTGCGACAAACCGTGAAGTTGATGCTGCAACAGCTAAGAAATTGCATGAATTATTCTTAGAAATTATTATCGCTCCTTCATTCAGTGAAGAGGCTTTAGAAATCTTAACTAGTAAAAAGAACTTACGTTTATTAACAGTAGACTTAGAAACTAAGCCTACGTTTGCACCTAAATTAACGACAGTTCACGGTGGCTTATTACGTCAAGATATGGATACATTTGGATTAGATGATGCAACTATTACAGTCCCTACAAAACGTCAACCGACTGAAGAAGAGTGGGAGAATTTAAAATTAGGTTGGAAAGTTGTAAAACATGTTAAATCAAATGCAATTGTTTTAGCGAAGGATCATATGACAATCGGTGTTGGTGCAGGTCAAATGAATCGCGTTGGAGCTGCAAAAATTGCGATTGAACAAGCTGGCGAAAAATCAAATGGCGCGGCGTTAGCTTCAGATGCATTTTTCCCTATGAATGATACAGTAGAAGCAGCGGCTAAAGCTGGTATTACAGCAATTATTCAACCGGGCGGATCAATCAAAGATGAAGATTCAATTAAAAAAGCTGATGAATATGGAATTGCAATGGTCTTTACAGGGGTTCGTCACTTTAAACATTAAGAAATAAGGAGATGACAAGATGAAAGTATTAGTCATTGGTCGCGGAGGCCGTGAGCATACAATTGCTTGGAAGGTAAATCAATCGGAGAATGTAACAGACGTATTTGTTGCTCCAGGAAACGATGGAATGATTGATGTTGCAACACTTGTCAATATTGATGAAAGTGACCATGAAGCACTTATTGCATTTGCCAAAAATGAAGAAATTGATTTAACAATCGTTGGTCCTGAAGTTCCTTTAATGAACGGAATTGTAAATGATTTTAGAGCTGCTAATTTAAAGATATTTGGTCCAACTAAAGAAGCGGCAATTATTGAAGGAAGTAAAAGCTTTACAAAGGATTTAATGAAAAAATATGCTATTCCAACTGCAGCTTATGAAACATTTACAAATTTTGAAGAAGCAAAAGCATATGTTGAAAAAGTTGGTGCACCGATTGTTATTAAAGCTGATGGATTAGCAGCTGGTAAAGGTGTAGTTGTAGCGATGACAATGGAAGAAGCAATCATCAGCCTTCATGACATGCTACTTGATGAAAAGTACGGCGATGCAAGTGCATCTGTAGTAATTGAAGAATATTTAGAGGGTGAAGAATTCTCGCTAATGTCGTTTGTTAACGGGAATAAGGTTTATCCTATGGTAATCGCTCAAGACCATAAACGTGCTTATGATGGAGACAAAGGACCTAATACTGGTGGTATGGGTGCGTATTCGCCAGTACCACAAATCTCAGAGTCAGTTGTTGAACAATCTCTAAAAGAAATAGTAGTCCCAGTCGCAGAAGCAATGATTTCTGAAGGAAGACATTTTACTGGCATACTATATGCAGGTTTAATGTTAACAAGCCAGGGACCTAAAGTAATCGAGTTTAATGCAAGATTTGGGGATCCAGAGACTGAAGTTGTATTACCTCGTTTAGAGAGTGAGTTAGCTGAAGTATTGTTAGGAATATTAAATGAAGAAGAAATCCATTTAGAATGGTCAGAGGAAGCCGTTGTTGGAGTTGTGCTTGCTGCAAATGGATATCCTGAAGTTCCTGAAAAAGGTGCTGTAATAACTGGATTAAATAATGTAAGTAATGAAACGATGGCTTTCCACGCAGGTACAAAACTTGAAAATAATGAATTTGTTACAAATGGTGGAAGAGTATTAATTATTGCACATAAAGGAAGCTCCATTAATGAAGCTTGCGAAAATGTATATAAGCAAATTGATACGATTCAATCTAATGGCTTATTCTATCGCCACGATATAGGTCATAAAGCAATTAAAGTAAATAATTAGAAAGAAAGGGTCGTCATTTATGATCAATGACGACCCTATTTCTTGTTAAAATAAGAACGAATGTTCTATTTTTATCTATACAATCTACTCCATTTTTGATAAACTACTTTTATGAAGGTTGAATGCAATCTTCGAATGTATCTCCCTCGTCGTGTTTATCTGCCATAATCTTACATTTCTTACCTAGAGCAGTCATTGGGCAAAAACGTAATACTCCCTCTGCAACTTTCATGGCACCGATTATGATCAAAATGATTACAGAATTACTACATCTTCTGCGTGTAAGCTTTGCTGTGCCGTAAGCTAAAATTGTTAAGCCAGCAGTTATACGTATAAGTGCATTTATTATGCTAATATTTGGTCTCAACTGTAACTCCCCTTATAATAAGTATCAGTGACTACATCACTCTTTACCATTTTTCCCTTTAATTGTTTCAATATCATAGGAAACAATTAGTATTAATTACTTAAAATGGGGACGTAGGGTTACTTTTCCTTTTTTATAAGATACAATACATTTATATTTTTGATAAAAAGTACTTAATAAAATAGATAAATTAATGTTAAAAAACAATTCCGGAGGACAAAATGTACGATTATTCACAATGGAATCACATATTTAAATTAGATCCAAACAAAGAAATCTCTGATGATGAATTAGAAAAAATTTGTGAGTCAGGAACGGATGCAATTTTAGTTGGTGGAACGGACGATGTAACGTTAGATGCTACGATATCTCTACTAGTTAGAATAAGGCGCTATGCAGTACCATGTATTTTGGAGGTATCAAATCTTGAAGCCGTAACTCCAGGTTATGATTTCTATTTTATCCCGACAGTTTTAAATAGTAATGATCCTAAGTGGATTATTGGAATGCATCAACAAGCAATGAAAGAATTCGCTCATTTAATTCATGCTGAAGAATTGGTAATGGAAGGTTATTGTATATTAAATGAAGATTGTAAGGCTGCAAAGCTAACAAGTGCAGTGACAGATCTTTCAATAGAAGATATTGTAGCTTATGCGGAAGTTTCTGAGCAATTATTAAAATTACCGATTTTTTATTTAGAATATAGCGGCACATATGGTTCACCCGAGGTGGTAGAAGAAGTTTCAAAAGTATTAAACAATACGAAACTATTCTATGGTGGGGGAATTTCATCAACTCAACAAGCAATTGAGATGAAGCAATTTGCTGATACGATTGTTGTTGGGAACATTATATATGATAACTTACAAGAGGCTTTACTAACTGTGAAAGCTGTGGAAAAAGGAGCGACTAAGTAATGAAAACAGCAGAAGAATTATTGCAAGGTTTAAATCCGATGCAAAAAGAAGCCGTTAAAACGGTTGATGGTCCATTATTAATTATGGCTGGAGCCGGTTCAGGTAAGACTCGAGTACTAACACATCGAATTGCGTTTTTATTAGGTGAAAAAGGTGTCGCTCCTTGGAATATACTTGCGATCACCTTTACAAATAAAGCAGCTAAAGAGATGAGAGAGCGTATATTTAATCTAGTTGGAAAAGATGCAGAAGATATTTGGGTTTCCACATTCCACTCAATGTGTGTGCGCATTCTTCGTAGGGATATTGATCGAATTGGCTTTAACAGAAGCTTTTCTATATTAGATACAACTGACCAATTAACAGTCATAAAAAATATTCTGAAAGAGAAAAACTTAGATTCAAAGAAATTTGATCCTCGTAGTATTCTAGGTTCTATTAGTAGTGCAAAAAATGAACTGCAAACTGCTGCAGATTATTCAAGAGATGCTTTTACTCCATTTGAAAAAGTTGTTGGAGAAATTTATGCATCTTATCAAGATCGACTACGTAAAAATCATTCATTAGACTTCGACGATTTAATTATGATGACAATTAATTTATTTGAACGTGTTCCAGAAGTACTACAATATTATCAACGAAAATTTCAATATATTCACGTGGATGAGTATCAAGATACTAACCATGCTCAGTATAAAATTGTAAAATTGCTTGCCGAGCAATTTAAAAATATTTGTGTAGTTGGTGATTCAGATCAATCAATTTATCGCTGGCGTGGAGCAGATATTTCTAATATTCTTTCATTCGAAAAAGATTATGATAAAGCACAAGTAATTCTGTTAGAACAAAATTACCGTTCGACTCAAACGATTCTAGATGCTGCTAACGCAGTTATTACGAACAATTCAAACCGTAAAGCGAAAAAGCTTTGGACAGAAAATGGACAAGGTACACCGATACATTATTTTAGAGCTGCCTCAGAACAGGACGAAGGATATTTTGTAGCTGGAAAGCTAGCCGAGTGGAAAAAAGAAGGAGTTCATCAATATGGTGATGTTGCTATTCTTTACCGTACAAATGCGCAATCACGTGCAATGGAAGAAGTTTTAGTTAAGTCTAATATTCCTTATAAAATGGTCGGCGGAGTAAAGTTCTATGATCGTAAAGAGATTAAAGATATACTTGCTTACTTAAGATTTATTGCCAATCCAAATGACGAGATCAGTTTTTCAAGAATTATTAATGTGCCAAAACGTGGTGTAGGCGCGGCGTCTGTAGATAAAATTATTAACTATAGCATAATGAATGACTTATCTTTATCTGATACGTTAGAGCAAATTGATTTCGTTGGATTAAGTGGAAAAATCACGAAAGCAGTTGGAGATTTCCATGCTATGGCGAAAAACTGGCAGCAAATGTTGGATTATTTATCAGTTACCGAGCTTGTTGAGGAAGTTCTTGATAAAACAGGCTATATCCAAGTGTTAAAAGATGAAAATACTATTGAATCTGCTTCTAGAATCGAAAATATTGAAGAGTTTTTAACAGTTACAAACGCTTTTGAAGAAAGCAGTGAGGATAAAAGTTTAGTTTCATTTTTAACTGATTTAGCATTAGTTTCTGATATCGATCAAGCGGATAAAGAAGAATCACAAGCAGATGAGGTTATACTTATGACGCTTCACTCTGCTAAAGGGCTAGAGTTCCCTGTAGTCTTTTTAATAGGTTTGGAAGAAGGTATTTTCCCGCATAGTCGTTCTTTAATGGATGAAGAAGAAATGGAAGAAGAAAGAAGATTAGCATATGTAGGTATAACACGTGCGGAAAAGGATTTATATATTACAAATGCTCAGACACGTACACTTTATGGTCGCACTAGTGTGAACCAAGAATCTCGCTTTATTAATGAAATTCCTGATGAACTATTAGATCGTGCAAATAAGAAGGTTGTAGCTGAGCGACGTGCTGTTTCTAGACCAGCAGTGGCAATGAAAACAACAGGTGGAGAGTCACTTGGTTGGCGAGTTGGAGATAAAGCTTCTCATGGTAAATGGGGAATTGGTACAGTTGTAAGTGTAAAAGGAGAAGGCGAAGCAATGGAGTTGGATATTGCATTCCCAAGTCCTGTTGGTATTAAGCGTTTATTAGCAAAATTTGCTCCAATTACGAAAGCATAGAAGGGATGGAGAGCTCTTGGATCAAAAAATCATTGATAAAGTTGAAGAACTAAGAACAAAATTAAATCAATACAACTATGAGTATTATGTATTAGATCAGCCATCAGTGCCAGATGCCGAGTATGACTCACTATTACATGAATTAATTGGATTAGAAGAACAATATCCTACTATTTTAACACCAGATTCTCCATCTCAACGTATAGGTGGACAGGCAATTGATTTGTTCGAAAAAGTCGTTCATAGTCATCCGATGTTAAGCCTAGGAAATGCGTTTAATGAAGGAGATTTAAGAGATTTCGACCAAAGAATTAGACAGGATTCTGCGGGGGTATCTTATGTTTGTGAACTTAAAATAGACGGTTTAGCCGTTTCACTTCAATATGAAAATGGATTGTTTGTCAAAGGTGCAACTCGTGGTGATGGTACAGTTGGAGAAGATATTACGCATAATTTAAAGACGATTAAAGCAATTCCATTAAGACTTTCTGAGCCAATTACAATAGAAGCTCGTGGTGAAGCATTTATGCCAAAAGCTAGCTTCGAAAAGGTAAATGAATCACGTGAAAAGAATGGAGAAGAATTATTTGCAAATCCAAGAAATGCAGCGGCTGGTTCATTACGTCAACTTGACCCAAAAATTGTGGCAAAGAGAGATTTATCGTTCTTCGTTTATGGGTTCCCTACAGCTGAGGAATTTTCAATTCAAAAGCATAGCGAAGCATTAGATTATCTTCACAAACTTGGATTTAAAACAAATACTTTCCGCAAAACATGTCATACAATTGAAGAAGTAATTGAATACGTTGAAGAATGGAAAGAAAAACGCCCGTCATTGCCTTATGAGATTGATGGAATTGTCATAAAAGTGGATGAATACAGTATTCAGAAAAAGTTAGGATCAACAGCAAAAGTACCAAGATGGGCTATTGCATTTAAGTTCCCAGCCGAAGAGGTAGTAACCAAATTAGTAGATATTGAATTAAGTGTTGGACGTACAGGTGTGGTAACACCAACTGCAATCTTAGAACCTGTTCGTGTTGCAGGTACAGTAGTAAAACGTGCATCGCTTCATAATGAAGATTTAATTAAAGAAAAAGACATTCGAATTGGTGACTCAGTCGTTATTCGCAAGGCTGGAGATATTATTCCTGAAGTAGTAAATGTACTATTAGATCGTCGTACTGGTGATGAACAGCCTTTTGCGATGCCAACTCACTGCCCTTCATGTGATCATGAGTTAATAAGAGTAGCAGGTGAAGTAGCACTACGTTGTGTAAATCCTTTCTGTCCATCTCAAATTCGTGAAGGATTAATTCATTTTGCGTCTCGTGATGCAATGAATATCGATGGTTTAGGCGAAAGAGTAGTATCGCAATTATTCGATGCAAATTTGATTAAGACATTTACAGATCTTTACCTTCTAACGAAAGAACAATTATTATCACTAGAGCGTTTTGGAGAAAAGTCAGCAGGTAAATTAATTTCTGCAATTCAAGCTTCTAAAGAAAATTCTCTTGAAAAATTATTATTTGGTTTAGGTATTCGTCATGTTGGAGCTAAAGCAGCAAAAACATTAGCACAGCATTTCCAAACAATTGATCGATTGATGGAAGCATCGGTAGAGGAAATAACCGGAATTAATGAAATTGGTTCTAAAATGGCCCAGTCAATTAATGATTATTTTTCACAAGACGAAGTAAAAGAACTTATTTCAACGTTTAAAACTGTTGGAGTGAATACGGAATATAAAGGGATTCAAGTAGAAAATATTAATATGGATTCTCTTTTTGCTGGTAAAACAGTAGTATTAACTGGTAAGCTAGAACAGATGACTAGAAGTGAGGCTAAGAAGCAATTAGAAGCACTTGGCGCAAAAGTAGCAGGAAGTGTTAGTAAAAGTACTGATCTGGTCATTGCAGGTGAAGCAGCTGGATCGAAATTAGATGCTGCACGTAAATTAAATATCGAGATTTGGGATGAAGAGAGAATGGTTAAAGAGCTTCAACCACAGTAATATTTCAATCAACTAGAGGACGGATTAGTGAGATAGTAGTTCGTTCACTTAATAAGTAGAAGGTGTGAGTTAGATGAAAAAACGTATAGGAATGCTCCTATGTTGTTTTTCGCTCATCTTATCTGGCTGTTCATTATCAATAAAGAATGAAGATAAGGTTGTACAAGAGAGCAATAACAAAAAAGGGGAAGACGCAATAATACCCCGTTATTCAATTTCAAATGATTACTACAAGACAATACTTCCTTTTAAACCGAGTAAAACAAGAGGTGCTGTCGTTGCAAATATCGATAATAGACTTGATATTAGTGAATTTGAATTAGGTTTAATGCGAATTGTACAAGAGCAATATTCAACAAAAGATTATCTGTATCAAGAAGGACAATTATTAAGTAAAAAAACGGTGGAATCTTGGCTAAAAAGGAAGTATACTCCTTCACAATTTAAACAAAAACAAGATGCACTAAAAGAGGCAAATTTAAAACCGAATTCGATTACAAATGATGGATTGAATCCAATTCAAACGGACACAAAAAATCTTACTGAAGATCAAAAAGCTAAACAAGCTCCGATTTTTTTAAATTCTATTTTAGAGCAAGATTATCTAAAAAAGAACGGTAAAGAAGTTAAAGTTGAGGGCGTAGCAATTGGTTTAGCAATGAACTCTGTTTATTATTATCAAGAGGAGCACGGCTACCCAAGAGAGCTTAAAATTCCTCAAGATGAAATGATTAAACAAGGTAAAGCGATCGCACAAGAAATTTTGACGCGAGTGCGAAAAATGGACGAATTTAAAGATATACCAATCACATTTGCTATTTTCCGTCAGCAAAGTCAGTCATCTGTAGTACCTGGAAACTATGTTGCTATGGCTTCAGTTTCTGGAAATGACTTCTCAATTAGCAATTGGGATAAAATAAATGAGAAGTACTATTTATTCCCTTCAGCTGCTGCAACAGCAGATTACCGAGATGATGCAATGAAAATGGTTAACTTTAAATCAGATATAGAAAATTATTTTCCGAATTATACGGGTGTTGTAGGCACTGGTTTTTATAAGGATAATGAATTAATACAACTAAAAATTGATATACCTATGCAATTTTATGGTAAGGCAGAAGTCATAGCATTTACTCAATATGTAGCGGGACTTATGATGGACCATTTCCCTTCATACTTAAAGGTTGAGACGAATATATTCTCATCAAATGGACAGGAAGCACTCATCGTAAAAGATGTAGATGCTAAAGAACCAAGTGTGCATATTTATAACTAAAAGGAAGAGGACTACTCTTCCTTTTTTTTATGTAAGGGAAGAATCTGTAAGCGTTTCATATTTGAAGAATATATAGGAATATTGTATTATGTAAATGTGAGTTTTTTATACAGTAGTTATTCTACTAGCAATTGACTGAAAACACTGATAGAAAAACGGTTACAGTTGTTGCTATTTTCAAACTAAAGGGGGATTTATTCAATGGTTATACCTTACAAACATGAGCCATTTACAAACTTTGGCTTAGAGGAAAATCAAGAACAATACAATCAAGGATTAGCAAAAGTTTCATCTTATTTAGGTGAAAAATATCCACTAATCATTGGTGGAGAGCGTATCTTTACAGAAGAACAGATCGTATCTGTAAATCCTTCAAATCATAAAGAAGTTATTGGGTCTGTATCTAAAGCAAGCCGTGACTTAGCTGAAAAAGCTATGCAAATTGCTGATACAACTTTTAATACATGGAAAAAAGTGAAACCTGAAGTTCGTGCTGACATCTTATTCCGTGCGGCTGCAATTATTCGTCGTCGTAAACACGAATTCTCAGCTTTATTAACTAAAGAAGCTGGTAAACCATGGAATGAAGCAGATGCTGATACAGCTGAAGCAATTGATTTCTTAGAGTTCTATGCTCGTCAAATGTTACAATTAAAAGACGGAATTCCTGTTGAAAGCCGTCCTGGTGAATATAACCGTTTCAACTACATTCCATTAGGAGTTGGTGTTGTAATCTCTCCTTGGAACTTCCCATTTGCAATCATGGCTGGAACAACTGTAGCTGCTGTAGTAACAGGTAACACTGTTCTATTAAAACCAGCAAGTACAACTCCAGTAGTTGCTTACAAATTCTTAGAAGTATTAGAAGAAGCTGGATTACCTGCAGGAGTAGTAAACTTCGTACCAGGTAGCGGTGCTGAAGTAGGAGATTACTTAGTTGATCACCCACGCACTCGTTTCATCAGCTTTACTGGTTCTAAAGAAGTAGGTATCCGTATTTATGAGCGCGCTGCAAAAGTAAACCCAGGTCAAATCTGGTTAAAACGCGTTATCGCTGAAATGGGCGGTAAAGACACAATGGTAATTGATAAAGAAGCTGATTTAGAATTAGCTGCTAAATCAATCGTTTCATCTGCATTTGGATTCTCTGGTCAAAAATGTTCAGCATGTTCTCGTGCAGTAATTCACCAAGATGTGTATGATCAAGTTCTTGCTCGTGCAATCGAATTAACAAACGAATTAACTGTTGGAAACCCAGAAGACCGTTCAACTTACATGGGTCCAGTAAATGACCAAGCTGCTTTCAATAAAGTAATGAGCTACGTACAAATCGGACGTGAAGAAGGCCGTGTAGTAACAGGTGGAGAAGGAGACGATTCTACTGGTTGGTTCATCAAACCAACAATCGTTGCTGACGTTGCTGAAGATGCTCGTTTAATGAAAGAAGAAATCTTTGGACCAGTTGTAGCATTCTGTAAAGCTAAAGACTTCGATCACGCTTTAGAAATTGCTAACAACACTGAATACGGTTTAACTGGTGCTGTAATCTCTAACAACCGTGCAAACATCGAAAAAGCACGTGAAGATTTCCACGCTGGTAACTTATACTTCAACCGTGGATGTACTGGTGCAATCGTTGGTTACCAACCATTTGGTGGATTCAACATGTCAGGTACTGACTCAAAAGCAGGCGGACCAGACTACCTAGTTCTTCACATGCAAGGTAAAACAACTTCAGAAATGCTTTAATAAATAGAGTAAAGGTTTGTTTTATTGACATCCTTTAATAGAAGAAACCCCACAAGGAAAATTAATTTCTTTGTGGGGTTTTCTTTGTATTACAGTTCATTTCTTATTTATCATCAAAAGATCAAAATTACTTTTGTCTATAGTATGTCTAAAAATAGAACTTTATTCGAAACATCAAGTTGTTCCGTAGTAAGTGCAATGAAGCAATTAGTATAATGGTTAAAAGAAATGAATGTTAGAGGACTTTGAGTATGAATCCTAAAAAAGATCTTTTAAAATCCTACGACTTTATAATGTTAATTTTAATGTTTTGTTTAATGTCTATTAGTATTGTTGCGATCTATTCGGCCAGTAAAAGTAGTCAGTATCAGGGAGGTTTCGTAGCAAGGCAAAGTGTTTTTTATTTAATTGGACTTACAATATCAAGCATGGTTTCAGTTACCGTTTATTGGTTCATTACAATTTCAAATCTTTCAGAATATAGGAATGACAATAGGCTTGCTACCCGTAACAGGTATTACACTACCATTTTTAAGTTATGGTGGAAGTTCATTATTATCAAATATGATATTAATAGGATTAACACAATCAGTCAGGAATTCTTATATTGGATACATTTTCTATAATTTAGAAGGAGAGAAGTATGGATAAAGAAATATTCGGTAAGAGAATGAAAATTTTACTATACATAGCAACTGGTTTGTTTTCGATTATCATTTTAAAATTGTTATACATTATAATAATTTAGAAAGAAAGTTTTTTTAATTAGGTGTTTTTAAAAAAAAAATTGTGAATCACTTTACAAAAGGTGCTAAATAATAAATATACCAGATTAGAATCAGCATCATTTTATAATGAATTAAGTATTTTGAAGGGCGTAAGTAAATTTAGGCTCTTTTTGTTATGCTCAATACTTTACTTCCAACTAAACCCTTCCCCATATTATTATGCTATAATTTTAAAGAAACGATAGTGAACAGAGAGAAGGGATCTCATGCAAATTTTACAGAGAATTATTCAATTAGTAGATTCAATTCCATTAGGAACTCGCGATGATTGGGACTCTTATTTTTTAGGACAGGCATTTATAACTTCTCTTCGTTCAACTTGTGGAAGTAGAAGGGTTGGAGCAGTTATTGTAAGTGATAATAGAATAATTGCTTCAGGGTATAATGGATATCCAAAAGGAGCTAAGCATTGTATTGATGGGGGATGTCCTCGCTTTGCTGCTCGTCAAGAAGGGTTATTAGATAGTGGTAAATACTCGGATCAGTATCCTTGTGATGCTTTCCACGCTGAAGAAAATGCAATTTATCAATTAGTACAATCAGGAATTCAAAAAACGAAAGGTGATAGTTGGACAATTTATTGTACAACTGCACCGTGTCGAGCTTGTGCAAAAATGATAAATGGAGCGGGGATAACTAGAGTTGTTTATAATGTAGGCTATCCGGATGATTATTCAATTGAGTATTTTAAAAAATATGGAATTGAATTAACAAGAATCCCTGCTGAATAAACTTTAGTCCATAATTAAACAAACGTTTGATTAATTTTATATGTAAGATGTAAGAATTTGATGTACAGACTGTTTGAAAGCGAATGTCTTTCGAGGTTCATTTAGCCTGGTGAGGAGCAGATTTATCCTATACGATAATAAGCTTATAGTTAGGTCAAGTAACCAAGAAAGAGAGCGTTTGGCGGACAGTCTGTAATTATTTTACTAGTATTTAAGTGGAATGTTGCCCGACACATGGGAAATTTGGTATTATCAGTATATTGTATGTTGTGCGAATAATATGGAGGTGCATATAAATGTCAAAAATTACAATGGAGCAAGTTAAGCACGTTGCTCATTTAGCGCGTTTAGCGGTTACTGAGGAAGAAGCAGAGAAGTTTTCAAAACAACTTGGAACAATTTTAGATTTTGCTGAGCAGTTAGGTGAACTTGATACAACAAATGTGAAACCAACTACACATGTTCTAAAAATGCGTAATGTATTACGTAAAGATGAGCCAGGTAAAGGTTTACTAATTGAAGAGGTACTGAAAAATGCACCAGACCACAAAGATGGACAAGTTAAAGTACCGTCAATATTGGATTAAGGGGGGAAATTAGAATGTCATTATTTGAATATACAGTTTCAGAATTACATAGCAAATTAAAATCAAAAGAGATTAAAGTAGAAGAATTAGTAAATGAATCTTATGAGCGAATTTCTGCAGTTGATGGTGAAGTAAAATCATTTTTAACTTTAAATGAAGAACAAGCGCGTCAACAAGCAAAAGCACTTGATGAAAAGCCTTGGGATGAGTCTCGTGGAATTCTTTCTGGTATGCCAATCGGTGTAAAAGATAATATCGTTACAAAGGGTCTTCGTACTACTTGTGCGAGTAAAATTCTTGAGAACTTCAATCCAATTTATGATGCGACAGTTGTAACGAAATTAGCACAAGCTGAAAGCATTACGATCGGAAAATTAAATATGGATGAATTTGCAATGGGTTCATCTAATGAAAATTCTGCGTTCGGTGGTACTCGTAACCCTTGGAATACTGAATACGTACCAGGCGGAAGTAGCGGTGGGTCAGCAGCTTCAGTTGCCGCTGGAGAAGTATTATTCTCTTTAGGTTCTGATACAGGTGGTTCAATCCGTCAACCAGCTTCTTTCTGTGGAGTTGTTGGTTTAAAACCTACATATGGGCGTGTATCTCGTTCTGGTTTAGTAGCATTTGCTTCTTCTCTAGACCAAATTGGCCCAATTACTAGAAATGTTGAAGATAATGCATTGTTATTACAAGCAATTTCAGGTTTAGATGCAAGTGACTCAACTTCAGCAAATGTAGAAGTTCCTTCATTTGCTAAGGCGTTAACAGGTGATGTAAAAGGTCTTCGTATCGCTGTACCTAAAGAATATTTAGGAGAAGGCGTTGGTGAAGAAGCTCGTGCATCTGTTATGGCTGCTTTAAATTTATTAGAAAGCTTAGGTGCTACTTGGGAAGAGGTTTCATTACCACACTCTAAATATGCATTAGCTACATATTATTTAATTTCTTCATCTGAAGCATCTGCTAACTTAGCTCGTTTCGATGGTATTCGCTACGGCCATCGTGCAGACGATGTAGAAAACTTAATTGATCTTTATAAGAAAACTAGAGCTGAAGGCTTTGGAGATGAAGTAAAACGTCGTATCATGTTAGGTACTTATGCATTAAGTTCTGGTTACTATGATGCTTACTATAAAAAAGCTCAACAAGTACGTACATTAATAAAAGAAGATTTCGAGAAAGTATTTGAAAACTATGATGTTATTATTGGCCCAACTACACCAACTCCTGCATTTAAAGTAGGCGAAAAAGTAAGTGATCCAATGACAATGTACGCAAATGATATTTTAACGATTCCTATTAACTTAGCGGGTGTACCTGCAATTTCTGTTCCTTGTGGTTTCCATAATGGTCTTCCATTAGGATTACAAATTATCGGTAAACATTTTGATGAGTCTACAATTTACAGAGTTGCCCATGCATACGAGCAAGCAACTGACTTTACAAAACAAAGACCACAACTATAAGGAGGCGCGGGAAAGATGAATTTTGAAACGATAATCGGTTTAGAAGTGCACGTAGAATTAAAAACAAAATCAAAAATCTTCTCACCAAGCCCTAATGCGTTTGGTGCAGAACCAAATACAAACACTGGTGTAATCGATTTAGGTTATCCAGGTGTGTTACCAGTATTAAATGAAGAAGCTGTAAACTTTGGTATGAGAGCAGCAATGGCATTAAATTGTGATATTGCTACTGAAACAAAGTTTGACCGTAAAAACTACTTCTACCCTGACAATCCAAAAGCTTACCAAATCTCTCAATTTGATAAGCCAATTGGTGAAAATGGATGGATTGAAATTGAAGTTGGAGGCAAAAAGAAACGTATCGGTATTACTCGTGTTCATTTAGAAGAGGATGCTGGAAAGTTAAATCATACAGATGAAGGATATTCATTAGTAGACTTTAACCGTCAAGGAACTCCATTAATTGAAATCGTTTCTGAGCCGGATATGAGAACTCCTGAAGAGGCTTATGCATATTTAGAAAAACTTAAGTCAATTATTCAATTCAGTGGGGTATCAGATGTAAAAATGGAAGAAGGCTCACTTCGTTGTGATGCTAATATTTCTTTACGTCCATTTGGACAAGAGAAATTCGGTACAAAAGCAGAATTAAAGAACTTAAACTCATTTGCTTTCGTTCAAAAAGGACTAGAGCATGAGCAAGTTCGCCAAGAAAAAGTATTATTATCTGGCGGAGTAATCCAACAAGAAACACGTCGTTACGATGAAGCTACAAAGACTACAATCTTAATGCGTGTAAAAGAAGGATCGGATGATTACCGTTACTTCCCAGAACCAGACTTAGTTGAACTATACATTGATGATGAGTGGAAAGAACGTGTTCGCCAAAGTATTCCGGAGCTTCCAGATGCTCGTCAAAAACGCTATGTAGAGCAATTAGGTTTACCAGCATATGATGCAATGGTATTAACTTTAACAAAAGAAATGTCTGATTTCTTCGATGACACTGTAAACAATGGTGCAGATGAAAAGTTAGCATCTAACTGGTTAATGGGTGAAGTTTCGGCATATTTAAATAAATCACAAAAAGAACTGCATGAAGTTGCTTTAACGCCTGAAAACTTATCAAGTATGCTTAAGTTAATTACAGACGGTACAATCTCTTCTAAGATTGCGAAAAAAGTATTCACGGAGTTAATCGAAAACGGCGGAGACGCAAATGAAATTGTAAAAGCGAAAGGTTTAGTACAATTATCTGATGAAGGCGCTCTTCGTAAAATCGTTATTGAAACTCTTGATGCTAACCCACAATCTATTGAAGACTTTAAAAATGGTAAGGACCGTGCTATTGGTTTCCTTGTTGGTCAAATGATGAAAGCGACTAAAGGCCAAGCGAATCCACCACTGTTAAATAAGATCTTAATGGAAGAAATTCAAAAAAGATAAGGTTTTTCAATGCAAAAAACTACGGGCTATAAGCTCCGTAGTTTTTTTGTACTGTTTAGGGTCAAAATGACTCAATAATATGGTTGGCTTGTTGGTGCATACAAAAGGATATCCACTTTACTGTTGGGTCATTATACAATCCTGTTATATGAATTAATAAAGAAAAACAACCAGCACCTAGTATATTTCCGATGTAAGTTATAAGCCATAGATGCAACACCTCTGGCCAATTCATCTTTCCTCTAATTGCAGTATAAGCAAAATAAAATATGTTTCCTATAAATAGATCAGCACCACCATATGCAATTAGAAGAATGGCGACAGTAATTGTTATAGCAGCCATTGGGTAGGCAAAAGGTGTATACGCAGCATGAAAGAAATGACCTGATTTAAATGCTACTATAACTCCGAAGCCTATAAACATACTAGCCATTATTGCTCTTAATAAAAAACGTAAAACACTATCTCGGTAAATTTTTAATTTTTTTAGAGCAAAATACTCTACATTCACGAACGGTTTGTTATCCATCTCATTATCAATCCTTAATTCTACTTTAATGTATTTATCATCAATATGTACTATAATGATTAAGTTGTTCAAAACGATAGAAAATTATAGCAAAGAAACGAATGTAATATAAATTTAATATAATATAATATAATAATGCTTTTCAATATGGGTTTGAACATGCTTTAGAAAGGTAAAAATAGATAAGTAAATGGAAAAAGTTTACTACAAAAACTTTTTAGGTTAGGATATAAGTTAGAGAACTTAAATAAATAAGTAGGATGGTTAATGATGAAACGTGCAAGAATTATCTACAACCCTACTTCTGGTCGTGAAATTTTTAAGAAAAAGCTTCCCGATGTGTTGCAATTGTTCGAGCAAGCGGGTTATGAAACCTCTTGTCATGCAACAACCGGTGCAGGTGATGCGACAATCGCAGCAAGAGAAGCATGTGAACGAAAATTTGATTTAGTTGTAGCTTGCGGTGGAGATGGAACACTTAATGAAGTCATTAGTGGTATGGCAGAACAAGAATATCGACCAAAGTTAGGATTAATCCCGGTTGGGACAACAAATGATTTTGCTAGAGCAATTGGTGTGAATGTTTCAATTATGGAAGCGGCTGAAGTCATAACAAATGGGCAAACTGTCCCCCTTGATATTGGAAGAGTCGATGATAAATATTTTGTAAATATTTTAGCTGCCGGTAAAATTACAGAATTAACATATGAAGTACCTAGTAAACTAAAAACAATGTTAGGACAACTGGCATATTATTTAAAAGGTATTGAAATGTTACCAAGAGTTAAGCCTACACGATTAAAAATTGAGTATGACGGAAAAGTATTTGATGAAGAAGCATTTTTGTTCTTATTATCGAATACAAATTCTGTTGGTGGATTTGAAAAAATTGCACCTGAAGCAAGTATTAATGATGGACAATTTGACTTATTAGTCTTAAAGAAATCAAATATAGCTGAAATCATCAGAGTATGTGCTCAGCTATTAAGTGGCCAGCATGTACAAAATGAACATGTTCTTTATACTAGAGCAAGCCACTTGAAAATTATGTCTGAGGATAAACTACTATTAAATATTGATGGTGAGTATGGTGGAGAAACACCATGTACTGTCGATATGCTTTACAACCACCTAGAAATCTATGTACCATAATAAGTGAAATAGTAGCAAATACTAGAAAAAGTAACCACGGTAGTTAACGTGGTTATTTATTTTGTATAATGAAATGGTTTAATAAAAGGTTGAAAGGTAGGTAAGGGACTTGTCGAAAAGAGTGTTACCTGTAGAAAAGAATCAATTTATAGATGTTGAATTTATCGATTTAACACATGAGGGACATGGAGTTGCAAAGGTAGAAGGATATCCGATCTTTGTACCAAATGGACTTCCAGGTGAAAAAGCACAAATTAAGGTGCTAAAAACAAGCAAAGGCTTTGGGTTCGGTAAAATTATAGAATTCCAAAAAGAAAGTGATGTACGAGTTGAACCGATTTGTTCGATTTACAATCAATGTGGTGGTTGTCAAACTCAACATATGAGCTATGAAGGCCAACTTGAGGCGAAACATAAACAAGTAGTAGAAGTTGTAAAACGAATTGGGAAACTTGATGACGTAGTAGTCCATCCAGTGTTAGGAATGGAAAATCCATGGAGTTACCGTAACAAAGCACAAGTTCCAGTAGGGGAACTAGAAGGTGGATTAGTTGTTGGTTTCTATCAAAAGAGAAGCCATGAAATTATTCCAATGAATGAATGCTACATTCAAGGAAAAGAAAATGATGAAATGATACAAGCTGTGAAAGATCTTTGTGAAGAATTAAAAATCGAGCCATACGATGAAGTTGGCCACAAAGGACTATTGCGTCATATTATGGCACGCTATGGATACTATACAAATGAATCTATGCTAGTTCTTGTTACTAATAAAGTGAACTTTGCTCAAAAAGACGAATTAATAGCTAGAATTGTTGAGAAATATCCAACAATTACCAGCATTATTCAAAACGTAAATAATGAAAAAACAAATGTGATTCTTGGAAATCAAACAATTGTATTATACGGAAGTGAAACAATCAAAGATAAAATTGGTGATATTACTTTTGAAATATCAGCTCGATCATTTTATCAAGTAAACCCTACACAAACTAAGGTTTTATATGATAAAGCACTCGAGTATACAAACTTAAACGGTAGTGAAACAGTTATTGATGCATACTGTGGAATCGGTTCAATATCTTTATTTTTAGCTCAAAAGGCTAAAAAGGTTTATGGTGTAGAAATTGTACCAGAAGCGATTGAAGATGCGAAACGAAATGCTAGGATTAACGAGATGACAAATGTTGAATTTGAAGTAGGGAAAGCCGAAGAAGTTATACCTAATTGGTACAAGCAAGGAATTACAGCGGAAGTATTAGTTGTAGACCCACCAAGAAAAGGTTGTGACGAGGCTTTATTAAATACAATCATTGATATGAAGCCAAGCAAAGTAGTTTATGTATCATGTAATCCTGCTACATTAGCAAGAGATTTACGAGTACTTGAAGACGGTGGTTATAAAACAGTAGAAATACAGCCAGTGGATATGTTCCCACATACTAGTCACGTAGAAGCTGTCGCGAAATTAGTACTTAAGGAAGGGAACTAACACTAAGTTTTTGAACCTAGTGTTCTTCTAAAGTTCTTCAGTTTTTTAGCAAAACTTTTATTAACTAAGATTACTGGATTGCCGGTTGATGGCATGAAGATAATAAGTGAATAACGATACAAGTGTAAGCAAGGGCATCTTGCTTTATAATTTTGGGATAGGAAATTGGACTAAGAATCCCATAATGAGAGGATTTGAAAATTAATATGAAAGATAATTTTTGGCGTGATTTACCACGACCATTTTTTGTGCTTGCACCGATGGAAGATGTGACAGACGTTGTTTTTCGCCATGTGGTGAGTAAAGCGGGTAGACCGGATGTATTTTTCACAGAGTTTACAAATTCGGATAGCTATTGTCACCCTGAGGGTATGAAAAGTGTGCGTGGCCGTTTGATTTTTACAGAAGATGAACAGCCAATGGTGGCACATATCTGGGGGGATAATCCTGAATATTTCCGTCAAATGAGTATTGGTATGGCAGAACTAGGATTTAAAGGAATCGATATTAATATGGGTTGCCCTGTACCGAATGTGGCATCAAGAGGGAAGGGGAGCGGTCTTATTCTGCGCCCAGACGTTGCTGCGGAACTTATTCAAGCAGCAAAAGCAGGCGGACTTCCTGTCAGCGTGAAAACGCGACTCGGTTTTAAGGAGGTAAATGAGTGGGAGGAGTGGTTAACGCATATTTTAAAACAAGATATCGCCAACCTTTCTATTCATTTACGTACAAGAGACGAAATGAGCCAAGTAGATGCGCATTGGGAGCTTATTCCAGAAATTAAAAAATTACGTGACCGCATCGCACCAAATACGCTTCTAACAATCAATGGAGACATTCCTGACCGTCAAATTGGACTACAGCTTGCCGAAAAATATGGTATTGATGGGGTTATGATCGGCCGAGGCATTTTTAAAAATCCTTTTGCTTTTGAAAAAGAGCCAAAAGAGCATAGCAGTAAAGAACATCTTGATCTTTTAAGACTGCAGCTTGATCTTCAAGATCAATATGCGGATGTATTGCCACGTTCAATCACAGGGCTTCATCGCTTTTTCAAAATTTATGTCAAAGGATTCCGCGGAGCTGGTGAATTAAGAAATCAATTGATGAACACGAAATCAACAGATGAAGTACGTGCAATGATTGATAACTTTGAGTCAAAGTATCTTGATGGAATATTGGAACTGTAAAAGTGTCAGCCTTGTGTTGGCAATTACATTCTGCACACATAAATAAAGTTTAAAAGTACTCTCTAGAGTAGACACTTTAAAAGTCTAGCTATAGGGTACTTTTTTTGTTTTCATTATACAATCTCCAAGTCTGAACTTTGACGCGTAGTTCACATTGAATAAGTGGTTTTTTTCCTTTACATGAAGAAAATATCCACCTAGTAAATGAGAAATGTTTACATTACAATTAATGCAACTATACATTCATAACAAATTTGAAAATTAAGATGAAATAAGAAACGAAAAAGAATGAAATTAAAGATATATGTATAAGTAGATTGATACGATAATTTATTAGCTTAACGAAAGGATGGTCAACAAATAATGAATAGATTGATAATCGGAATGGATGGCGGAGGAACGAAAACGAGAGTTATGGTCAAAGAACGCCTAGATGGAGAAACGTTATTTGATCAAAATTTTGGAATGTCAAATTATAACAACATCGGTGTAGAAGGGCTTAGACCAGTATTTAGTGAAATATATGAATCGCTTGTTTCTTATTTTGGAGAGCGTTTACAAAATGCGATTCTTGTACTAGGCTCTGCAGGAGTAGATCGACCGAAAGATATTGATATTTATTTGAATGCATTAAAAGAAAGTGGTTTTACTTGCCAGTTAGAAGTAGTGAATGATGCAGAAATTGCTCTTGTTGGTGGGAATGGAGATCGAAAAGATGCTTTGATGATTGCTGGAACTGGCTCCATTGTTATGGGAGTAGACTCAAAAGGAAATACTATACGCTCAGGCGGATGGGGCGGATTAATAAGTGATGAGGGTGGCGGTTTCCAAATCGGTTTACATGCAATCGCGGCTGTTATGAATGAGTACGACAAAGTAATTGCTCCAACTTCATTTACCGAAAAATTGCTCGCTCATTTTAAGTTGAATTCCCCGGAAGATTTTATGGATTTATTATACTTGGAAGATACAATTCCCGTAGATAAGGTAGCTTCATGTACGCCAATCGTTTTAGAAGCATGGGTAAAAGGTGACGAAGCTGCTCGTACAATTGTTGAAGGAGAACTAAACAAGTTGGTTCGTTTAGTCATTGGAATCAGCCGACAAATGGGTTCAATTAAATTCCGCCTATCTGTGGCAGGAAGTTTGTTGACGAAATCAGCTGAGTATTTCGATACGCTAAAGGAGAAGTTAAGTGTTGCTTTACCCCAAGTTGAACTTTCTGCACCTCTTTATGATCCAGTTTTTGGGGCCATCATTATTGGTGAGAAATACATTTAATTCAAAATAAAAATAGTAAGGAATGGGGATCGAATATGCGTGAAATAGGAATTAGTGTGTATCCCAACTTTTATCCTTTAGATCAAATCAAAGATTATTTAGAGAAGGCTAAATCATTAGGCTTTAAAAAGGTATTTGTTTCACTTATTTTAAATAATCATGGTTTTGAAGGTGCAATAAATGTAAATGCGGACACTTGGAATGAATTATTTGGTTATTGCAAGGAACTTAATATGACTGTGTCAGCTGATATGAATGATGAAGTTTTCAGTGAGTTGGGTTGTGCATTAACCGACCTTTCAGCATTACAGAATATGGGTATCACAAGGCTCCGCATCGATGGTGGGTTTACGAGTGAAGAAGTTGCGGTCCTTTCAAAAAATAAACAGGGAATTCAAATAGAAGTAAATGCTTCAATGTCTTCTTCTAATAATCAAAATGGAAACGCTTTACGCGAGTGTCGTGAGTTTTTAGAAACAATAGAACGAGAAGGAAATATCGGACAACTAACAGCTTGTCATAATTTCTTTCCTCTACCAGATACAGCATTGTCTTTAGAAGACATACGCTCAATTAACAATATGTTTGCTTTATTCGGTGTGCCAGTCGGTGGGTTTGTTGCTTCGCAGCTTTCTCCTAAAGATTTACACCATTTAGGGCATGGAGTTTGTACAATTGAAAAACACCGCTTTTTGCCTAGCCATATTGCCATGCTAGAGTTATTTGCAAATGGTTTTAATGATGTGTTAATTGGTGACTCATTTGCAGATTTTTCAGAGCTCACAGAAATGGCTAGATGTTACAAACAAGATTATATTGAAATTCCAGTTGTTTTTAATCAGTTTGTTCCCGAGCAGACAAAGGTGAAAATTAGCGAGCAGGTTCTTATTTCAAGAGTTGATCAACCAGCAAATCTCATTCGTGCAACTGATACAAGAGGAATGGAAGTACCTCATTGCTATTGTGCTCCAAGAGAGAAATATACAGTTTCTATATTAAATAATCGAAGTGCACAATATGAGGGAGAGGTACAAATTTCATTAAAAGATTTAGGACAATCCGTTGAACATAATGTCATTGGATTTGTTCATCCTTTTGCATACGATTTAATGCCGTATCTTTTAGCAGGCAAAAATAAATTTCGATTAGTTGAATATAAGTAAAAAAATTTATAGTCGAGGTATTAGTATGGTAAAAAGTGCAGTAATTCTTGCGGCAGGCAAAGGGAGTAAAATGAATCCTTTCAACGCAGTTCGCTCCAAAACAGCAATAAAAATCGCTGGTAAACCATTAATACGTTATAATATTGAATCCATTGTAGCAATGGGAATAGAAGAGATTATTGTTGTCGTTAATGAGGAACATCAAAGGGAGATAGAGAATCTTCTATTCGACATAGATAATGTACAGTTTGTAATTGATCAATCTAATTTAGGAAGTGCAGAAAGTTTAGTAAAGGGAGTTGAGAGACTTTCAAGTACTAATGAGTTTCTAGTTCTTTACGGCGATACGATCATCGAACAAAAGAATCTTGAGCAATTAGCTAATTCGAACAAACCTACTGTTTTGTTGAAAAAATTAGAAGAGTCATCAAGGAATTGGATTGGTGCGAGTATAAAGGATGGATTTGTTCAGTCAATCGGTGCTCATTACCGTGGTGAAAGTATTACCCATCAATTCGCAGGATTTCTTTTTGAAGAGTCATTACTAGATGAAGTGAAAAGAACGCCCGATTATTTTCCGAATGTAAAAGTCGGAGTGGGTGTTCCGAAAGAACGATACATCGAGGCTGCACTTCTAAATTCACTTGAGAAAACAAAATTACAAGCGATTGAGTGTAATGGCTATTTTTTTGATATAGATAAGCCTTGGCATATGTTAGAAGCGAATGAATATATGGTGAATCATTTTTGTAATGCAATAAAAGAGAACGAACTAGCAGAAGGGGCGACGATTTCTGAAAATGCAACCATTCATGGTCACGTAAAGCTTGGTAAGAATTCCTCAATTGGTGATCGAGTTGTCATTCACGGTAACCTAATTGTAGGTGATAATACAATCATAGATAATGGTGCGATTTTCAATGGTAATGCAATTATTGGCGATCATACTGCCATACGTAATTATTGTATGATTTATGATGGAGTTTCAATTGGAACACATTGTATATTCGATCATTGTGCAGAGTTCCTTGGTGGAATGGTAATGGATAAGGTATATCTTTACCACTATGGCGAGTTTTATGGCGCAATAGGTAGTCATACGGATATCGGTGCTGCAACAGTTTGTGGAACATTACGCTTTGATGATGGTGAAACTGAGCACGTTGTAAATGGACGAAAAGAAATACCTTTACATTTTTCAAATGCAGCTTATCTTGGTGATTATTGTAGAACTGGTGTGAATACGATTATTATGCCTGGATGTAAAATAGGTGCTTATAGTGTGCTCGGAGCAGGTGCAATCATCGATAAAGATATTGAACAAAATAGTCTTGTTTTCGTAAAACAAGATTTAGTTATAAAAAAATGGAGTGAAAAGAAGTACGGTTGGTAATTTTATTAAATCAATAAAAGAAGGTATTTATTTATGGAGAATTATTTTAAGTATGTGATGGCAAATCTCGAAAAACTATATACGACACAGAATCAAAATATTGACTATGCAGCAACTTGTATTTTTGAAGCCATTCAAAATGGTGGTCGCTTCCTTGTTACTGGTTCGGGTCATTCACATATGTTTGCAGAAGAATTTTATGTAAGAGCGGGTGGATTTGCGGGGGTCTCTCCAATTTTGCCTAATGAGTTTTTTTTACATGACCATCCATTAAAAAGTACTGTGATCGAACGAATAGAAGCTTATGCAAAGGTGATTTTTGATTTATACAAAATAAGCTCAAAGGATATTCTTGTGATTGCTTCCAATTCGGGAAGAAATGGAATGACTGTTGAACTGGCAAAAATGACACAGGAATGCGGTGCAAAGGTAATTGCTTTTACAAATCCAAATCATCCAGAAGGCTCAAAATCAAGACATAGTAGCGGAAAATATCTTTGCGATTTTAGTGATGTAGTTATAGATAATTGCACTGGACCTGGAGATGCTGCCTTTTATGTAGAAGAAGCAAATACAGGTATGGGGGCAACTTCAACAATGGCTGGAGCCTTTGTTGCTCAATCAATTTCTATATTATTAGCTAAAAAATATCATCAAGCTGGATTAAAACCACCTGTGTTTAAAAGTTCTAATGTAGATGGTGGAGATGAATGGAATAAAGAGTTGTTTGCTAAGTATTATGGTGTTTAATCATTAATCAAATATCATTAAAACCCCTGAAAAATTTATCTTAATTATTGACTCGCTTTTGCGTTCCCAGTTTATGGGAGCGCTTTTTCGTGTTTGAACGGATTCAAGTGTTAACCCTGTCTTACAAAATTTCTAATACGTTGTTAAGAAATGCTTAAAACAATAAAAAGCTATAACTCCTTGATCTTAGTGCTTTTAAAGCAATGTTAAGGTTTTTTTTGTATACAAAATAAAAACAATTGATTTGTACTAGTAAAATGTTCCTGTATTTTAAGATAGGACTTTGGTCGTATTATAGCTGTAGAAGGACATAAGACATATGAACTAAATGTTTTTGTTACAAATTGCGAACTATTTTGGAAAAATTCAAACTGTTAAATAGATTTACTGGAAAGTAAACTTAAAATACTAGATTAGGCATCTAGGTTGGTGAGGTGATGTATGCGGAGAGATCTAATTTTGCAATATTTGTACCAAAAAGGAAAATCACTTACTTCACAGGAACTTGAATCTGAATTCGCCATTTCAAATCGTACCTTGCGAAATGAATTGAAAGAATTAAACGCGATTGGAGAAAAGTCCGGATTTGTGATTCAGAAAAAACGTGGTGAAGGCTATTTACTTCATGTAGAAAACCAAGAACTGGTTCAAACATATATGAAAGAAATAGACGGGGCATTAGCACCAGATTTACCTCGCGTTCGAGTGAATAATATTATTATGCTTTTGCTTCAAACGACTGAGTTTCAAACAATCGATATGTTTGCTGATAGTCTAATGATTAGCAGATCGACAGTTTTTACCGACATGATTGAAGTTGAAAAGCAAGTAAGGATTTTTGATTTAAAAGTAGAAACAAAATCACGTTACGGAGTTCGTTTACTTGGGGATGAGACGAATTTTAGAAGAGCGTTTTCCTACTTCCTAAGTCAAAAAGAAACGGGATTATTAAAGAAGTCAAATTATCAAACTTTTGAGAAAGCGTTTCCGTTTGAGGAAATTCGAGCTGTTTTGAGTGAAGAAGTACAGAATAATCAACTGAAATTAAGTTATTTTGCACTTGAGAATATTTTAGTGCATATCCAAGTACTCTCGTTTCGAGTAACTCAACACAACTTTATCTTGCCTAATCAAGAAAAAAAGTTAGATGTTTCTCTAATCAAACCATCGTTTATGAATATAGCAAAAAGAATTTGTGAAATTCTTTCTGAACTATATCATGTCGTATTACCAGAGAGTGAAATCATCTATTTAGCTGCTCATATAAGTGGTAAATCGAGTGTAGACGATATTGAGGAATATGAAAAAAATGACTTAAAACAAAAACTAAAGAATTGTTTAGAAAGATTAGATCAAACATTCTTAACACAGTTTTCAGGTGATCAGCAACTTTTAAATACGATGATCATGCATATGTATCCATTGTTAAGAAGATTATATTTTAATTTAAAGCTTACGAATCCATTAATAGATGATGTTTATAGTAGGTATTCAGATGTGTTTATGATTGCTTTAAATTTTTCTGAAATGATAAAGGAAATATGGGGGTTCGAACTTTCTAGTGACGAAATGGGTTATATTACAATGCATTTAGCAGCTCACGTAGAAAGGGAGAAGCAAAAACAATTGAGTTCCTACAAAAAAATTCTACTATCTTACGGATTAGGAGCAGGTTCGGCTGAATTAATGAAAATGAAACTTGAGACACTTTTCCAAGGGGCAATCATTGACGTCGTTTTGTATAGTGAGCTTCAATTGTTAAATTTAGAAGATTATGACTTATTAGTTTCATCGACTTCGATTCCATTTGACAATATTTCGATTCCATATATTCAAGTAGCACCAATACTAACTGAAACGGATGTCCAAAGAATTCGTCGTACGCTTACAAGATACCCGGCTAATAAAGTTAAAGAAGATGTACCAACACTTTTATCTTTATTTCATACAGATTTGTTTTATATAGAAGAAAGCAAAGAGTCGTTTGACTACAAAGCCTTTATTAAAGAAAAGGCAAAAAGTGTTGTTGAACTAGGATTTGCAGCACCTAACTATCCAGCTTTAGTTGTCGACCGTGAAGAAAAAATTTCGACGATACTGCAAAATGGAATTGCTGCGCCACATGCATTAAAAATGGTTGCGATTCAGGATTCAATCAGTGTGGTGATTTTTAAAAATCCACCAACAATCGTTGGGAAAGTTGTACAAATCCTATTTTTAATTAATCTTCGTGCCGGAGATTTGTTTTTACACAAAGAGTTAAGTCGATTATTTCTACACTTAATGGATCACCCCGAGACGAAGCAAAAAGTATTAAAATCAAATAATTTCAACGATTTTCAATATGAAATTTCAAAAATCTTGTTTCAATACGGTTCGTAACGGTTTAGCGATCATTCGAAATAAAATACGTAGGATGATCGCTAATAGAAACGAATCAACTTCATGTTATCATTTGTCCTTTTTAGATAATCTTGAAAACGGTTACTTGTAAAAAAAAGGATCTTCGATTAGAAAATTAATTAAAAAAATTATTTTGGAGGAAGATAAATGAAAAGAAATAAATGGTTTTTAGGTAGAGCACTTCCAGCTTCTGTACTAGCGGCATCAATGTTTGCAACTCCATTTAGTGGCGTTGTTGCAAAAGCGGCACCAACTATTTCAACTCAATCAGTAGCGCCGATTTCAACTGGCAATAAGATTTTTATGAATACTACACAAATCACTCATGCAAAACCAAGTGGATTAGATACAACAAAGCCAGTAAAATGGACAACTTCTGATCCATACGTTGCATATGTTGACACGATTGGTAACGCAAAAGGTGATTACAGCGGAAAGATTTTAGGTGTATCTGGCGGATCTGCAATCATCACAGGTACTGGAGTAGATTTAAGTGGTAATGCAGCTACTGTGAATATTACGGTTTCTGTAATTGAGACGCAGGCATCTACTAATCTTGAAAAGGTAGTTTACTATTACAATGCGGGAGATTCAAAAATTCCTTCTGCTCTTTCATCATCTAATTTGCAAACAACAAATATTCCAACTGCTCCATCAGGAACTAAGTTTCCTTCAAAAAACTATGTTGGCTATGTTAATGGAGAAAATGGCGTAAAATGGTTAGTTTCAAAGGATACTTTAATTAAGTCAAATGGTAACGTTAATTTTGGTGAAGAGAAAGATCATCCTATCACTACTGGTATCGTATCCGATGCAATTACTCTATATGATCCAAACTTAGCTCCGGCTGATCAAATTCAATATTTACAAGGTGGAAGATATATTCCTCAAACTGGTGAAAATTCAGGTTCAGGAGTCGATAAAAACGGAAACCCGACTCAATTTAACGCCAAAGAAGTAATTACAAACATTATGTCTGATGGAAATAATGGTCTTTGGATTCTAGGCGAAAAAGGAAATGCTACTCATATTGTAAGAAAAAAAATGTCTCTAATGGGCAAATCATTAGTTCAAGAAGAAATTTCTAGAAACTATGCAGATCGATTTGGATTCCAATCTGGTTCTATGAGCTTTGCTAATAAGGATAATATGATTAAAGCTCTTATGACCGCAGATAAAGATGCTATAAGCTCAATTTCTGATACGGATAATGATGGATTATGGACAACAATGTACGCTTCAGGTGAAATTTGGAGATACAACTACATGAAAGAAAACTTTGGTGAAAAAGATGCTAGGACAATAGATGCTAAAGCTTCTGCTATTCGCGCTGTTGAAGCTATTGTAACGCTTGGTTATGTATCTGGAACGCAGTTAAAGGTACCTTCAAAAGACAATGTTAACGATGTTGTTTATGTTGTTACAGCACTAGGTGGCAAAGTAACGACGATTGATGAAGGTAAGAAGTGGCTTGCAGATAACGAAGGTAAACCAGTATTCGTTGATAATGATGGGAATTATACGTTAGACACAACAGGAAAACCTGCTTCTGCTGGCTTCTTTGCTAGATCATATAAAGTAGAAGGCAGCAACAATGGCTCTACGACTGCAGAAAGCAAATCATGGGATCAAGCTTGGCTTCAAAAAAGTGCAGGAACTACTAAAGATGTAAACGGGAATACAGTTAAATATTCTGTTCCAGGTAAAATCAGTGGAGGAACTGCTGGAATCAAGGCTTATGACACTGTTGCGGTACCGCCACGTTTAACGAATATTGTAAATGAACAAAATCCTAATTTAGATGATGCAACAAAAGCTTTAGACTCTAACAAAGTCTTTTATAAAGCAACTACATCTACAGACGAATTAGTAGGTCATTACTTTACATTAGACCTAGCTTATAACACGTTTAAAGATAGTGATCCTGAGTTAGCGGCTCTTGTGAAAAATGATTTAATTAACCATACAAATGCAATGGTTTTAAACAACTATTATCAAGTAAGTGTTACTGGGGAGAACCCAATTGAATCTCGTTTCAACGGAACAGCACCTGGAGATGGATTAAATGCTCCTTCAGCTCCAACTAAGTGGGCTAATTTAAATCCAGAATTCCTTGATGGTGTATCAAATGCATGGGATAGAAATGACTACGAAGATGGTCCATTAAATGCAACATTGGCATTACAGATGCTTGTAGCTGCAAGAGATATGGGCGGTTATACGCCAGCAGAAAAAGCTGCACTTGAAGCACAAGGTGTTGCAGTAATTTCTCCGCTTGATTTTGCAAATGAATACAAAGTAATGAATGGTGTGAAAGCATCTACAACAGCTTCAGAGCACAATGATTATGAAACAAGATATCCAAAGTCTTATAACTCAACTTCATTACTTGATATGTCATTACAATACCACTCTAGATACTTTGGTATCTCTGCTCATAACGGAGACGATATTGGCGTAAGTGGTGTATCTTATGAATCATACATGAACTATTCTGATGAAGAAGAAGCTTCACTAGCATATTACACACTATCTCACCATGCAGAGAAAATGAATGCTAAAGGGATCTTAGATGGCATGAACCAATGGTGGTTCAATGAAAAGAGAGAGAAAAATCCATTTATGTCAACTTTCTATGCAGCTTCTCTAGGTGCAATGAAAGAAAAAGGATTTAGTATCGGAAGTTCAACGGTTGACCTTGCAGGCTCAACATGGCAAATGACTCGTATACCAAATAACTTCATGAACTGGGATGTTCTATCTGCAAACAGAAATGACGTAACACACGTGACACCTGATTTAATGGTTGATCAATTAATCCCACGTGATGAAGTAATGATGTCTAAATACAATACAAATATTTTCGGAACGATGGACCGAAGAACAATTGATTCTGGTAACAGCTTATCAATGGAATCTTCAACTGTAACATCTATGCCTTATTGGTTAACTCAAAACCCTGAGGATGCTGCGTATGTAGAAGATTTAGGATCAAAAGTTACTGCGCCAGTAAATAACGGAACAGAAAGTATTAATTATCCAACGAATGTAGCAGCTATGAATCCAAACGCTAAATATAACGAAGACACACATACATTTACGATTAATGTTGGTGACTCAGTTAAATTGGATGCTAAAACTACAGGATATACGAACAATGTAGCGTGGTTAACGAATTCTTGGGATTTAGCTGGATATAGCAATGGATTACCAACGCAAATCAATGCTGATTCAAATGTATCTCAAGTTCTTGATTTAAGAACATTAGCAGCTTACGGTGAAGTTGGTAATGTAAGTGCAGCAGGAATTAGTGTAGATGGTGTGCACTATGGTTCATACGCAACTGCTTTAAGACCAGGAACTAGTACAGTTACGGGCTATGTGATCGACGGATTCTTTAGAACACCGAAAAAAATCACTTACACAATCAAAGTTGTTGATCCGATGAAATCAGCTGAAAAAATTGCACCTACTGGGCTTGACAAGAACTCATTTGCTTACCCAACTTGGTTAAAAGATGCAATGGCTGAAAAAGGATTAAATACAGATGGAAATAAATATGTAGAAGTTAGCTACGAATCATCTTCACCAGACGATGTTGCTGTTGATGCGGATGGAAAAGTAACGTACAACACTGATAAACCAGCTAACATCACTGCAACGGTTGTATACTCTGGAATGACATTGAACGGAGAAGCGCAATTTGCAAATGATAGCCACGTGATGACTTTTGTACGCACAGTATCTAAAGATGCAAAACAAACAGTTTCATTTAATTCACAAGGTGGATCTGCAGTAGATCCAATAACTGCAACTTACAATGAAGCGATTACATCTCCAACACCAACAAAAACAGGTTATACATTCCTTGGTTGGTATAAAGATGCTTCATGTACTCAAGCATGGAACTTTGCAACTGATAAAGTAACAGCATCTACTACACTTTACGCTAAATGGGGTATTGGTAAATACACAGTAACATTTAACAGTAAAGGTGGATCTAACGTAGCAACTTTAACAGGAAACTATGATTCTATCATTGCAAAACCAGCTAACCCAACGAAAAAAGGATTTGTCTTTGCTGGATGGTACAAAGATGCAGGACTTAAATCTGCATGGAACTTTGCAACTGATAAAGTAACAGCAAATACAACGCTTTACGCAAAATGGGATGTTGCTAAAGCAACAGGGCTAAAAGCAACAAAAGCAAGTACTACTTCAATTAAAGTAAATTGGACTGGAGTAAGTGGTGTTTCTGGTTATGAAATCGTTCGTGCTACAAAAAGCGATTTCTCTGATCAAACAACAAAAACAACTACAACTGGAACATATACTGCAACAGGATTAGTTAAAGGTAAAACTTACTACTTTAAAGTTCGTGCTTTCACTCTTGATGGAAAAGTTAAAGTTTACGGTAGTTACACAACTGTTATTAAATTCAAACTTTAAATCTTAATTTTAAAAAAGAAATAAATTCTAAAAGGGATCTTGGTATATGGGGAATTACTGATTTACCAAGATCCTAATTCCTAGAGAGGGGATAAAGAAATGAACAGCAGCTTTTTTGAAAAAAAATTCTTACCGATCGCTTCGAAAATAGGTAATCAAAGACACTTACTTGCTTTGCGTGATGGTATTATGTTTGCCATGCCACTAATGATTATTGGTTCATTTTTCATTATCGTAGCTTGGTTAGAAGCAGATTGGTATCAAAACTTCATGGCAAAAGTATTTGGCGAAAATTGGAATGCTTTTGGAGACATCGTTTATAACGGTTCAATGGGGATTATCGCATTAGTTGCAGTATTTGGCGTAGCGTATTCCTTAGCAAGTAGTTATAAGGTAGATAAAAAGAATATTGATGGAGTTCCAGCTGGGGTATTAGCATTAGCAAGTTATTTAATTGTTAATATTATGAGCACTTTCAAAGATGGTAAGGAAACTGTATCTGCATGGTCACCTGATCTTTTTGGTGCACAATACTTGTTTGTTGGATTAATCATTGCAATTATTACTGCTGAAATTTATCGTTACTTCTTACAAAAGAAGATTATCATCACTTTACCAGATACAGTGCCGCCAACAGTGTCACGCTCATTTACGGCTCTTATTCCTGGCTTTGTGATTATCCTTTTCTTCTTACTAGTTCGATACGGATTTAGTCATACAGGCTGGGGAGATTTTGCAACGTTTGTTCATAAAGTTGTGACACAGCCATTTACGATTTTAGGTTCAACTTATGTTGGTACACTTGTCGCATGTTTAATGGAACACCTTTTATGGAGTTTTGGTATCCACGGTTCATCAATCATCACTTCTGTTATGGAACCAATTTGGATTACAAATGCAGATGCAAACTTAGAAGCACTTAAAGCAGGTAAAACGTTACCACATATCATTACGTATACATTCTATGAGAATGGAATTTGGATGGGTGGATCTGGTGCTACTTTACCAGTTGCAATCTATATGACATTTTTAGCTAAGTCAAAACTTCTTAAGAAGGTAGGACGTCTAGCAATTGGGCCATCTATCTTTAACGTTAATGAGCCAATTATGTTTGGTGTTCCAATTGTTTTAAATCCATTTTTAATGATTCCTTATATTCTAGCTCCAGTAGCAGTATTAACAATAACGTACTTTGGTACGGCAATGGGAATTTTCCCGCATACAACTGGAACAATCATCCCGTGGACAACACCTTATTTCATAAGTGGTTATCTAATGACGGGTGGTAAGATTATGGGTGTAGTCATGCAATTGGTAGCTTTTGCAGTGGCTTCGATCATTTGGTTCCCATTCATTCGAATTTGGGATAAGAAAAATTTAGAAATGGAGAAAGCTAGTAAATAATTCTCCAAAGCAAATAGATGGATAATTGATTAGAAGAAGGGACTAAATCTTATGGAAAATCGACAAAAAATTATAACTTCGTTTCGATTAAAAAGAATCGGTGCCTTTGCCATAGATGCAATAATTGTTTCAATCATCTTGTCAATTGTGTATCGAATCACGGGACTTCCAAACTTTCCAGGAGTTCTGGCAAATATGATTGAGCTTCAAAAATCAACTGCTAGTCAAGATGCAGCTGTAAAGGTAATGGCTCTTTTTAATGAAGCATTTCTTCAATCGCTTATAATCTATTTTTGTTATGACGTCTTAACAACCTTATTGTTAAGAGGATCGACAATTGGAAAGAAGATCTTTCGATTGAAGTTAACACGCATTAATAATAAAAAGGGAATACTTCCTTATGTATTGCTAGTGATTGTTAGAAGTTTCTTTAAGTTTTTGACGATGTTTATTTTTCAAGGTCTCCCTTTCTTCTTATCCGTTATTAGCATGTTTGCCAATAAAAAATCATTAGCTGTTCATGATCGAATTGGTCGATTTGTCGTTATAAATAAGAATGAAATATAAAAAACTTACTAAAGAAAGAGGAAATCATCATGAATATCTTACTTTGCTGTGCTGCAGGCATGTCAACAAGTCTAATCGTTTCTAAAATGGAAAAAGTTGCTGATTCAAAAGGGATTTCAGCACGCATTTGGGCAGTTTCTGAATCAGTTGTTCGCTCAGAAATCGATGAAGCTGATGTGTTATTGTTAGGTCCACAAGTACGTTTCCTTTTAGGAGAAATGGAAGAAATCTGTGAAGAGAAAAACATTCCAGTTGAAGTAATTAATATGATGAATTACGGCATGTGTGATGGTGAAGCGATCTTAGAGCAAGCTATCAATTTAATTGAAAATAAGTAGTAATTGTTGAGAAATGACTTTTCTGATCTTTACTCAAGAAAAATACGATGAATACCTTTTAGGTTTATAACTTTGAAATTAATAACCGCGGGGTTATGACGATAAAAAAATTTTATTAATAAAGAGAGGAGGTCAGTTTTATGGTGAAAAATGAAACAGAAATTTTTACACTGATTCTTCATGGTGGAAATGGTCGAAGTGCTGCAATGGAAGCGATTCAAGCAGCAAAAAAACAAGACTTCGATTTAGCTCGCAAGAAATTGAAAGAATCAGGTGATGCTTTAAATGAGGCACACCATATTCAAACAACGCTTATTCAATCAGAGATTGGTGGCACTCCAACGGAGATTTCACTTTTAATGATTCATGCTCAAGATCATTTAATGAATGCAATGACTGTAAAAGACTTGGCAAAAGAGTTCGTTGACATGTATGAAAGGGGCCTAAAGTAATGTCAAAATTTAAAATCGTGACAATTGGTGGGGGCTCAAGTTATACGCCAGAATTGGTTGAAGGAATTATTAAGCGCTATGAACAAATCCCAGTAACTGAGCTGTGGCTTGTTGATGTAGAAGCTGGCCGTGAAAAGTTAGAAACAGTTGGTGCACTAGCAAGGCGAATGGTCAAAAAAGCTGGAGTACCAATGGAGATTCATCTTTCGTATGATCGTCGTGAGGCCTTAAAAGATGCTGATTTTGTTACAACACAGCTTCGCGTTGGACAACTAGCTGCACGTGCACTTGATGAAAGAATTCCACTTAAACATGGGGTAATCGGTCAAGAAACAAACGGTGCAGGTGGATTGTTTAAAGCATTACGTACAATTCCTGTTATTCTGGATATTTGTAAAGAAGTTGAAGAGCTATGTCCAAATGCTTGGATCCTTAACTTTACAAACCCTGCAGGTATGGTTACAGAAGCAGCATTAAGATATTCAAATATTAAGAGATTCATTGGTCTTTGTAATATACCGATCGGAATGGAAATGGGTGTTGCAAAATTATTAAACGTAGATCATTCACGTGTACGTATTGATTTTGCAGGTCTAAATCATATGGTATATGGTACAGAGGTTTATTTAGACGGAGTTAGTGTAAAAGAGCAAGTACTTGAAATGATTATGGACCCTGCTAATGCTAGTTTTGTAAAAAATATAGATGCGGAAGAATGGGCACCTGAATTCCTAAAAGCAGTCAATGTCATACCTTGTTCTTATCACCATTACTATTACAAAACATCTGAAATGCTTGAAAGAGCATTAAAAGATTTTGAATCGAATGAAACTCGTGCAGAAGTCGTGCAAAAAATTGAAGCTTCTCTTTTTGAAAAATATAAAGATGAAGCGCTAGATATAAAACCACCTGAGTTAGAAAAACGTGGTGGAGCTTACTATTCTGATGCGGCTTGTCGTTTAATTTCATCTATTTATAATGATACGAGAGATATCCAACCATTAAACACGATGAACAAAGGAGCTATTTCAGGCTTACCATATGACGGAGCAGTAGAAGTAAGTTGTGTCATCACAAAAGATGGTCCAATTCCACTGACAATCGGGGAATTACCAGTTCCAGTTCGAGGATTAATTCAAACGATTAAATCTTTCGAACAAACAGCAATTGAGGCTGCTGTAGAAGGAAGTCGCGAAAAAGCAATACTTGCCTTGACGATTAATCCGCTTGTAGCAAATGATAAATTAGCTGTAGCGATCGTTGACGAAATGCTAGAAGCTCATAAAGAGTATTTACCAAGGTTTTTTAAATAAAAATAGTAAGACAGCAAACCTGATGGGGTTGCTGTCTTTTTTATTTTTTATTCCTTTTTGTATTGTTAATCTAATCTTCTCTTGCCATCTTCGGCCAGCAAAACTTACTTTAATTTTGAAATTTTTACTCCTAAATTTACCACAGAAGTCCTATGATCTGCTTTTACATTTATTAAAAATTTGTGAATATTTACCTAGGGGTATAAATATATCTAGAACTTTAAATCTATAAAAAACTGCTTCAAATCGGTAAATTAGTACAAAAAATTACATGTTTTTATTAAAAATACAAAATAATGTAAAAATTTTAAAAAAATTGTAAATTTTATAAAGGAGTTTTGACTCAAAAAAAGAATTATTTAATTTATCTATTATTCCTTAAAAATTAATTTTATTAAAAAATTATGTAAGACTGTATAGGCATTAATAGATTCATAACGATGAAAGGAGATATTAGGGGATTTTCTGGAAGAAAGTGTTAGAGGTAATTTGGCATGTTCTTTATTGAGAAATAAGGCAATGAATCTGTCGATATTCCTCGAATGACCGTAAAAAACAGGGGAAGTTTTTTAGGAAGGTTTTGTACTAATCTATTTTATTTTTCACTTGAAAATTATTGAGAGGAACTGAGATATGAATAACAAAAAAAATCGCAAAATATCTACATATGCTTTAGCATCTGCTCTTGCTCTTTCTAACTTGGCATTTGTGTCACCAACATCTGCTGCTTCTTACCGACCTGGTGATTTAGCATCAAAGTTGGAACAAATTAGACAAACTCAGGAAGCAAAAGAACTACAAAATAAAAACAATGTATCTGATGCGAAAGCAAATTTAAAAGCATCAGATAAAGTTCGCGTCATCGTTGAAGTAGACGGACAGTCACCAATTGAATACGCAACAAAACAAGGGAAATTATTTAAGGACTTATCTGAAAGTCAAAAATCTAGTCTTTATGCTAATGTAGAAAGCCAACAAAACTCAGTTAAATCTAAGTTACAATCAAAAGGAATTAATATTAATTATAAGAAACAATTTTCAACTGCATTTAACGGTTTCAGTGGTGTAGTTGAGTTTGGTGATGTAGCAAAAATTGAAGCTACTTCAGGTGTGAAAAATGTATATTTAGCAAATGAATACAATCGTCCTACAGCTGAGCCATCTACTCCTGATATGACGAAGAGTCATCAATTTATCCAGTCTAAAGAAACTTGGAAAGACACTGGCTACGACGGTAAAGGAATGGTTATCTCTATTATTGATACAGGAATTGACCCAACACACCGTGATTTCAAATTAACTGACCCTTCAAAAGAAGACTTAACTAAAGATTCAGTAGCTCAAATTGTAAAAGATAAAGCTTTACCAGGTAAATTCTACACTGATAAAGTTCCTTATGGTTATAACTATTATGACCAAAACAGTATCGTAACGGACCTTGGACCTGGTGCTTCAATGCACGGTATGCACGTAGCAGGTATTACGGCTGCTAACGGTGACGAAGCAAACGGTGGTATTAAAGGGGTTGCACCAGAAGCGCAAGTTCTTGCGATGAAGGTATTCAGTAATGACCCAAGTTATCCATCTACATGGTCTGATATTTATCTTGCAGCGATCGACGATTCTATTAAACTAGGTGCAGATGTACTAAACATGAGTCTTGGTTCTGTAGCATCTTCTTATGAACCTAATAGCGCAGAAGATCTTGCAATTACTCGTGCAGTTGACAATGGTATTGTTTGTGCTGTTTCTTCAGGTAACTCGAATCAAATTGGTTCTGGATGGGATGATCCTCTATCACAAAATCCTGATATCGGTGTAACAGGTGCACCTGGTCTTAATAAAGATACAATCTCAGTAGCTGCTTCTGGAAATGAAGCTTATCTTTATGAACATGCGATCACCGTTGATGGAAATAATAGCTTAAGTGTCTTAGGTAAAGGTATTGATGGTTGGAAAAATCTATCAGATAAATTTGGTGGAAATATTCCAGTTGTAAACCTTGGTAAAAACGCTACTGATGGAAGCTATAAATTAGGTGGACCAGATGATTATAAAGGTGTAGATGTAAAAGGAAAAATCGTATTAGTAGCTCGTGGAACATATACTTTTGCTGATAAGACGAAGTATGCTGCACAAGCCGGAGCAGCTGGTATCATCGTATGGAATGCAACAAACGGAGTTCAATACGATAACCAGGGCGGTTGGGATGTTCCAATGATGCTTGTTAACTCAAAAGCAGATGGTGAAGCGTTAGCGAATGCCATTAATGGTTCAGGAACTATACATGTTGCTCAAACTGCGAAAAATGAAAGTCCTGAAATGGGCCGAATGACAAGCTTTACTTCATGGGGAGTTACACCAAGTCTTGAATTGAAGCCTGAAATTACAGCTCCTGGTGGGAATATCTATTCAACAGTTAATAATAATCAATATGAGGTAATGAGTGGTACTTCAATGGCAGCTCCACATGTAGCTGGTGGTTCTGCATTAGTACAAGAATACTTGAAAAATGATAAGCGTTTCAGTTCTTTAAGTGTTAGCGAACGAACTCATTTAGCGAAAGTATTATTAATGAATACTTCAAAGGTAATTAATGATTTAGATGGTCATCCGTACTCTCCTCGCCGTCAAGGTGCTGGCATGATGCAAATTGAAAACGCTGTTACAACACCAGTTTACTTCTATAACAAGTCAACAGGTGAAGCAAAATACGAATTGAAGGATTTCCAATCTAAGCAAGTTTCAATGACTTATACAGCTAAAAATATTTCTGATAAAGATGCGTTTTATAAAGTAGATACTACTGCACTAACAGATGAATTCTATCAAACTAATGATGTCGACCATAACGCTCTTCAAACAGGCGCATTAGAAGGTGCGAAAATAGATGCACCAGATTCAATTATGGTACCTGCGGGTAAATCTGTTGATTTCACTGTAAAGATTGATCTAACTAATGCAAAAATTCCAGGATTCGATAAGGCTGGAAAAGAGATTTCTGTGGATCTTCATAACAATATTTTCGTTGAAGGATCTGTAAACCTTATCGGTACCCTTGGTAATCCCAACTTAACAGCTCCATATGTAGGTTTCTATGGTAAATGGGACAGTTTGCCAATCGTTGATGGATTTAAAGATCTTGGTGAGACTCGTTTTTTTGATTTAACATGGCTTGATAGTAAAGCACATGACATGAAAGTTGATGGAGATAAAACTTACTGGGGTTCTGTTCCTGGAAAGAACTTTTATGCAGTATCACCAAATGGGGATAAATTTGCTGATAATATTAATGCACTTCCATCATTCTTAAGAAATGCAGAAGAAGTACAATATAACATCCTAGACAAAGACGGTAAATTCCTTCGCCGCTTAAGTGCTCAATCTGATGTGACAAAAAATACCTATGACAGTGGTAAAGGCAGTATCGTGAAGGATAGCATGTCAACTATTTGGGATGGTAAAGTAAACGGTGAAGTTGTTCCAGACGGATTATACAATTACGAGATTAAGTCTGTAATTGGTTATGAAGGTGCGCAGTGGCAATCTAAGAAAATTCCTGTTTATGTAGATACTCACGCTCCAAACATTAAAGCTACTTATGATCCAGATAAAAAAGTAGTAACTTGGGAAGGTTCAGATGATGGAACTGGAGTTCAAGTTTATGGTATCTTCGTAAATGGAACTCTAGTCGGAAAAACTGACAATACAAAATCTTCATTTGATTTATCTTCAGCTCCAGGTAAATCAGTAGTAGAAGTAGTTGCTATGGACTATGCAGGTAATGCAGCAGAAGATACTGCAGCAATTGGTGACGTTGATCTTCCGCTAGTATATATCACTGATGGCTCAAAAGATAAAAACGGTGAATATATTCCTAACTCACCAGAACCATGGGGAGCTTATAATGATAATAAAGTTCCTGTTAAAGGTTTCGTAACAGATGAAATTGGTATTAAAACAGTTAAAGTAAATGGAAAAGAAGTTCCAGTTGATTTTGATGCAAAGACTGGGCACTACAACTATTCAACAACTGTAACGTTTGACCAAGATGGTCCTTACACTGTACAAGTTGAAGCTACAGACTTTGCTAATAAGAGCTTCTCTGTTGCTCGACATGTCTATGTAGATACTCATGCAGCAGAAATTAACGTAAATGCTCCTGATCGAGTGGACAAAAATGTAGATCAAGTAACATTTAATGTAAACTTAAAAGATAACTATAGCTACTTAAACTTCTACGTTGGTGAAAACCACGAATTTGAAGTGCCATTAATTAGCCCTGTTGATGTTGTAAAACCACTAAACAAAGATTATAAAGTAACGGTTCCTTTAAAAGAGGGAGAAAACAAAATTACTTTAAGAGCGACTGACCTTGCTGGTAATGAAACAGTGAAGGAAGTAGTAATTAATCGTGCAGATGCTCCGTTAACAACTGGTTGGGTAGTAAATGACGATAATAAAGTATACTACTACGATGAAGATGGTAAAATGCACAAAGGCTTCTTAGAACTTAAACAAACGGAAGAAGATTACACTTGGACATCAACATTCTATTTTGACCCAGCAACTGGTGAAATGCATAGAGGTTGGTTAGATTTAAGTGGAAAACGTTACTACTTTGACCAAGAAGGCGGAGTAATGGCAACAGACATCACGTTTGTTCCAGAAAACAACACGTACTTCTACTTTGATTCAAAAGGTGTAGCACAATCTGGTATCTTTAATTTATTCGGTGACAAAGCGTACTTTGATGCTAAATCTGGTTTATTACGCAGCGCTTGGAAACAAGTTGGTACTAAAATGGTTTATGCAGACAAAGATGGTACTTTACACATTGGCTGGTTAAATAATAGTGGCAAGTGGTACTTCTTTAATAAAGATGGCTACATGCAAACTGGTTGGTTAAACGATGGTAAAGACACTTACTATTTAAATAGTAAAGGTGAAAAAGTATATGGCTGGAATGTAATCGGAGGGAAAACTTACTACTTTAATTCAACTGGTGTGAAAGCAAAAGCTGGTTGGTTAACAGTAAGTGGTAAGAAGTATTACTTAAACAGCGATGGATCAAGATTTAGTAATGGTTGGAAATCAATTAGTGGTAAATACTACTACTTTGATAAAAACGGTGTAGTAAAAACTGGTTGGTTAACAGTAAGTGGTAAAAAGTATTACTTAAACAACGATGGATCAAGAGTTAGCAATGGCTGGAAATCAATTAGTGGTAAAAACTACTATTTCGATAAAAACGGTGTAGTAAAAACTGGTTGGTTAACAGTAAATGGCAAGAAGTATTACTTAAACAACGATGGATCAAGATTTAGCAATGGCTGGAAATCAATCAGTGGTAAATACTACTACTTCGATAAAAACGGTGTAGTAAAAACTGGTTGGTTAACAGTAAGTGGTAAAAAGTACTACTTAAACAGTGATGGATCAAGATTTAATAATGGCTGGAAAAAAATCAGTGGTAAATACTATTACTTCAACAAATCAGGTGTAATGGCTGTTAATACTAAAGTAGGTAAATATAAAGTTGGAAAAGACGGAGCAAGAAAGTAATTTTTGAGATTTAATCTTGGGCATGTATTCGATACGAAATCGGATACATGCTTTTTGTTTAGTTAAGGATGTACTAACGCAGAAAAGCCACAAGGAAAATCAATTTCCTTGTGGCTTTTAATGCTACTCTAGCTTATTTTTGTTTTATTATTGTTGTTCGCCGTCCCCAGCTTACTTCTTTTCTTACCATATAATCCATACACAACAAGTCCTATAGCCATCCATACAATAAAACGAATAAATGTAATGCCTGGAAGACTTGCAATTAGATAAGCCGAGAATCCAATCCCGATTAATGGAATAATTGGAACTAATGGAGTTTTAAATCCTCTTTTTAAGTCAGGACGTTTTACACGTAATACAATAATAGAAGAACAAATTAAAATAAATGCTGTTAACGTTCCGATATTAACTAATTCGGCAACTTCGTTAATTGGAGTAAAACCAGCTACAAAAGCAGTAATTAAACCAATTATCAAAGTAGGACGATAAGGAGTTTTATACTTAGGATGTAATTTTGTAAACCAGTTTGGCAATAGACCATCTCTACTCATTGAGAACCAAATACGTGATCCAGCAAGCATAAATGAGAACAATACTGATAGAATACCTGTAATAGCAGCGGCAGAAATGATTAATGTGATCCACTTCATTCCGATATTACTAAATGCTTTTGCTACGGGTGCTGCATTATTAAGTGTTTCATAAGGAGCCATCCCTGTAATAATAAGTGACATTGCAACATACAAACATAAAGCGACAGCTAATGATATGATAACTGCAAGTGGTAAATCGCGTTGCGGTCTTTTTGCTTCTTCTGCTGCTGTCGTTAATGTGTCATATCCGAATACAGCAAAGAATACTAGAGCTGCTCCGCTCATTACACCATGAAAACCAAAAGGCATGAATGGGTGCCAGTTAGCTGTATTAATGTGAAAACTTCCAACGCCAATAACTAAAAGAATAATGCCTAATTTGATGATAACCATTAATGAATTAAATTTAGAACCCATTTCAGTTCCTAATGTAAGTAAGCCGGCAATTCCAAGACTAACTAAAACGGCAATTAAGTCAACTTTGTGACCTGCTCCAGTACCAGGCGCGCCTTGTGCCCATACAGGAATGTGAACGCCCATTTGTAATAAAAACTCTTGCATGTAGCCAGACCATCCAATGGCTACTACTGCAACAACTAAGGCATACTCGAGTAACAAATCCCACCCGATTAACCAAGCTGTACCTTCTCCTAAAACAGCATAGCTGTAAGTATAGGCACTTCCGGCTACCGGTATTAGGCCAGCAAATTCAGCATAACACAATGCTGCTGCTGCGCTAGCTAAACCAGCAATAATAAACGATAAGAGAACTGCCGGACCAGCGTGATCAGCCGCTGCTACACCAGTTAATACGAAGATACCAACACCTATGATACCGCCTAAACCGATGGCAGTCAGTTGCCATAAACCTAGAACGCGCTTAAGTCCGGTATTTTTAGCCCCATCCTGTTGAAGCTGTTCAATCGACTTTTTCCTGAAAAAAGCATTCATCCAAAGACTCCCCCTTTTTGTGAATAATCTGTATTTTTAGTAAATAAATACACACCGCTTAAAAGAGTGCGTAGTAACTAATCATTTTGTACGGGAGAGTTGTATTAATTCCCATAATTGAAAGAGGAAGGACTTTTAATTCCTCGAAATTTTCGTAAGCGTTTTCTAGTGCGAATACGGAATACTTTTAGTAGACCCATATATTGGAAGAAATATCCTTTTCTACAAAGATATTTTTTGTATTGTAACATAGTTCAATAATACTACGCAATAATAGTATGAATGTTTTAAATATTATAGTTTAATCTAATAGAATCTAAATTTTAATTAAATTAATGAAAGTATATGCGAAAATACATAGATGCATCAAGGGGTTCTGTGACTTTTTTAGTAGACACTACTTATTCGTTCTTTCTGGTAAAAATTAAAACATAAACGATAAAATTATTTTTTTGAAATTAAAATTTGAATATTCTGAAATAATATAAATCTGCCTAAATCAATCTAATAATCCATTCAAAAGGACAAATAAATGGTTTATTAAAAAAAACATATCAAATATTTATCATTTTCTAAAAAATCTCCTTGAAACGCATTTTAAAACAATAGACAATAGATATAGGAGAAGACGTATTAAGTTTTTGGCAAGATAAGGAAGGGGTATAGGTATAGTTATGGAAACGGCGAAAAGAATTGACGAAGAAAAAGAACAAGTAAAAGTAATTACACCACGTAATAAGAAATTTATTTTAATGGGGATCATTGTTCTTTTAATCGTTTCTGTGGTTCTTAGCGTAGCGGTGGTAGAAATTAAAAAAAGTAAATCTAAAACATTACAGTTTATCAGTCCAACGGTAAAAAGTTTTACGAAAACTGAAACAGTGTCTGGTCGTGTAGTACAAAGTCATACTGAAACAATTTACGTAAATCCAACTAAAGGTTCTATAAATGAGGTTTTTGTTAAAGAAGGAGATACTGTCACTAAAGGGCAAAAACTTTTTTCTTATGAAGATACTACTATAGCAGCTGAAATGGGACAAGCAGAAGTAAATAAAAAGCTAGCAGAAACAACTGTTACGCAGAAAAACGACCAAATTGCATCATTAGAGAAAGACATTCAAAATGCTATTTCAGCGTCAACATCAACATCTAATACAACTGATGCAAATAATACAGATAAAAATGCAACAAATACAACAAATACAACAAATACACCAAATACACCAGAGATTCAATCGCTTCAAGCTCAACTTAATACTGCAAAGGAAGAGCTTAATGCTGCACAGCTAAAAGTAGAACAATATACACTTGAAGCAGAAAAGCTGAAAGCACAACAAGAATCATTAACTGTTAAGAGTAATAATGATGGAGTAGTACTTAATTTGAACAAAAGTATCGGTCAAGGTTTTAAAGCAACAGATAAACAGCAAATCCCAATTATGCAAATCGCTTCAAATGAACCATTTCAAATTGAAGGAAAGCTAACAGAAGAAGAGAAAGCAAAAGTTGAGCCAGGCCAAACAATTAAAGTCAGTTCAAAGGTTGTTGCCGATAAGAGCTGGAAGGGAAGTATTTCAGAGGTAAGTAACTATCCTATGAATGATCAATCCACCAACCAAGATAAGAATGCCAAAAAAGAAGCTATACCATATTACACTTTTAGAGCAACGCTAGATTCACAAGAGAATCTATATCCTGGCTATGAAACAAATCTTGAAGTAGTAGTACAATCAAAGGATCTGTTAGCAATACCTGAGACGAGCGTTAAAGGATCAGGAAAATCAAAATATGTGTATGTACTTAAAAAAGGAACTATTTATAAACAAAATGTAAAAACTGGCCAAAAACAAGGGAAATATGTTGCCATTCTTAAAGGGGTAAAAGAAGGGGATAAGGTAGGGGAAAATCCTTCCTGGACTGTCCGCCCTGGAACTAAAATAGATTTAGATAAGTAATACAATAGACGATCACTGAAGAAAATTCATTTTACTTCGTCTATTTGTTTCCCTAGAAGTAAAGGTAAAAAAGGAGGCGTCTCAAAAAGTCAGATTAACTGACACGAGACGCCTTTTTTTAATGTGAAAATAGTATTTAGTCAAAGTAGTAGGGGGATCTCAACAGTACTTTTCATTTTAGATGAAAAAATGGCTCTTTTTTCATAGATATTTAGAAGAGTTTTATTCGATTTAGTAAGAGTTAGTATATCTATGCTAGTTTTCCAATTCAAGTTATCTACTATAGAACAATTTTTATGTCATAATACCCCGGCTGGTATAGGTAATTATTAATTTTAATTGCGATTTTCTTAATTTTAATTGTAGTTTTACTGAATTAATTGGTATTTCCAGATATTAATTGCAGTTCATACTTTTTTGCAACTCTTCAGTATTTATTTGCATAATTGGACTTCTTATTTGCGATTCGCCATTATAAAAAAGGAGCTACCCATTTAAAGTTATACTTTAGGGATGCTCCTCTTCTATAAAAGCGTTTTCAAAAATTAAATTGATTAAGCATTAATTTTTTGTGGAGGTAGGGGAATAGCACGTAGTTCGGTTGCTTCTTCTTTAATAGAAAATAAATAAGCGATTAATCCCAAGAGAGCCGTAATGATTAACATAATAATTGAGGTAGTGAAATTGCCTCCTGATGAATCGCGTAACCAGCCCATAATATAACTTGAAAAGCCACCCATTAGGTTTGTAAATCCGATTAAACCTGCTGCACGGCCTGCAGTCTCTTGTGTTGAATATTTTACTAAGAACATATTACTAAGATGGAAGACACCACCTTGACATCCCATAGCAAGTCCCATGCAAACACCTGCTAATACTGGATTTGGAACAAAAACTGCCGTTGTTAAAAATATAGCAGTCAGTGAAAATAATATTGTTGCCATTAAGCTTGGGCGTCTTGTTTTATCGGCAAGAAAGCCACATGCGAGAACAAATCCAAGTGCAAATAACCACGATAAAGAAGTGATACCTGTCATACCTTCCCGATCAAAACCTTTTGCCTCAATCAAGTATGTTGGCAGCCAAATGCTTATTCCAAAGAAAAGGAAAGAACAGACTAACATACCAAACCATACAATCCAGAAACGATAATCTTGAATAAAACTTTTATTATCATTGGAACTACTTACTTGATCTTCTATTGATTCTACCGGACGGTGAATTAGTTCCAACTCTTCTTTACTAACCCACGGGTGTTCACCAGGTGTATTTCTTGTAAGAAAAATAAACATAGGAATATTAATTAAAAAGTTAAATCCAGCGAGTAGAAAGAAAGCTGCTTGCCAATGAAGTGACGAAATAACAAGTACTAATATGACCGCCCCAATTGCTGGTCCTAAATAGTTACCTGTAAGCCAAGAAGCTTGAGCTCGCCCTAGCTCTCGTTTGTTGAACCAAGCAGAAATAAATTTCCCTGAAACAGGAATCATCATCCCTTCTCCAAATCCAAGAATAATTCGACTGATAATAAATGCTTCATATGTAGTGGAGAGGCCAGACGAAAACATAGTAAGAGACCAAACAAATAATCCAGCTATTGCTGTTTTTCTTGCACCAAATTTATCAATAATGAATCCCCAAAATAGATTCGAAACTCCATAAGCAATTGTAAAAACAAATGAAAGAAGACCAATTTTTGCATTTTTATCAATACCAGTCATTCCGAGTGCCTTCAAAAACTCTGGATCTGTTTGTATGACAGAAATGCCAACTTTATCAATTTGTCCGAAGAACCAAAAGAAAAAGATTGGTAAAGCGATTAAAATCCATCTTTTTTGTCTATGTAGCATTAAAATTCTCTCTCCTTTTAAAATCAAGTAATTGCGTTTAAAATTTGGAAGGAAAAAGCAGGAACTACGTTTACCTAATAGATATTGAAGTTCAAATAATCTGTTTTGATACTTCAAGTTTTAATTTTGGCTCAACTTGAACAATCCACTCCTTTCGATAAAAGTATAAATGTTTTAAATGTAAAACACTGTTTCATATTTTAATAATGAAACTCTTTTAAAGATAAAATAATTAGAAAAGTTTGTCAATTGTGATTTTACAGAAATATTTTCCAGTTTTTATTTTCAAATATCACTTATATATCATTTGTCCATCCAGTGAAAAAATAGAGTTATTGACATTAAATTCTGACAAATCTATAATTCAAGTTGAAAAACATGTTTTTTATATGAAACATTATGTTTTTGAATCGTTATGCGATAGTCAGGTTAGTAGAGTTTGGGTAAAGAAAATAGAGTGGAGGTACTGTGGATGCCAATTAGTCATTTAAAAGAGTTATCGATTCATTATCAAGAATCTGGTGAAGGACAAGCCCTTGTAATTTTACATGGCTTGGGAAACAATTCTCAGTCATGGAAGCATCAATTAAGTGAATTGAAGGAACATTTTAGAGTAATCGTTTGGGATGCTCCAGGTTATGGTGGGAGTTCCGATCTAAAAGAGGAGTTTCGGGATTTTTCCGAGTTTGCTAATGTACTTAAAGAGTTTTTAGATAGTCTAGGGCTAGATTCTATCTATTTACTAGGTCATTCAATGGGCTCGGCAATTGCAATTGATTTTACGAGTCGTTTTCCACAAATGGTAGATGCATTAATTATTTCAGATGCAACACGTGGAGCAGCTGGATTAAGTAGAGAAGAAAACGAGAAAAAACTTCAAAATAGATTAAACTCCATTGAAAATCTACATCCAAGTGAACTAGCTAGAAAAAGAGTAAAAGCATTACTTGCTCCGAATGCATCAGCTGAGGTTATAAAAGAGGCTGAGCGTATAATGTCACAAGTGCGTTTATCTGGTTATCGTTCTGTTTCCTACTCTTTATCAAACTTGAACCAAATGGAGATTCTGTCTTCAATATCTGTTCCAACGCTTGTCATGTGTGGGGAGTTAGATCAAGTAACTCCGGTAAGTGAATCACAAATATTTCACGATTTGATTCCAAATTCAGAATTTGTTATCGTTCCAAATACGGGACATTTATGCTATCAAGAAGATCCTAAACTATTTAATCAATCCGTGTTAAACTTTTTAAAGAAACAACTGATAGGTCAAAAATAGAATTGAATCTATGTATTAGGAGAGGTTTGCTCGATGGATAATGTAGAAAAAGAAAAATATAGCGCCAATTCTTTAGTAAGAGGTTTAGAAATTATTAAGCTTTTTAATGAGGAACATCCTAGTTTGTCACTTTCAGAGATTGCCAAAAAATTAGGGGTAAGCAGGACAGTACCTTATCGATTACTTTATACACTGCAGTCAATCGGATACTTAACACAGGATGAAAATACGAAACAATATTCGTTAACTCCAAAGGTTCTGGAATTAGGTTTTAGTTATATAAACAGCTTGAAAATACCTGAAATTGCACAACCTTACATGGAATCATTACGTGATGAAATAGGTGCTTCTTGTCATTTGTCAATTTTAGATGGGCATGAAGTAGTTTATGTAGGGAGTGCTCCGGTTAGAGGAGTATCAGCAGTCAATGTCAATATTGGTTTAAGACTACCAGCTCATGCAACTGCAAACGGAAAGCTACTTCTTGCATACGAGCCTAAGGAAAGTCTTATGCAACTGTTCCAAGTTACAAATTTAACGCCATATACAGATAAGACGTTGACCACTCCTGGCGAGTTCATGGATCAATTAGATAAAATACGTCAAAATGGCTATTCAATGACTAGTGGAGAGTTTCATCAAGGTATTCATTCAATCGCTGCACCTATTTACGGTAGAACAGGAAAAGTATTGGCAGCACTGAATATCGTAGCGACTGAATTATCTTATCAGGAAGATTTCATGAATAAAGTTGCGTTGCCTAAACTTCTAGATGTCTCTGTTTTACTATCAAACTATATGGGTTACAATGGCAGAGTTTCAAATCAGGTAAAATAGATCAAGTTAAAAATATGGGTTCCTACACAATGGGAATCCATATTTTTTTTGCAAAAAAAACTAGTTATAAACCCTCAAATTACAATAGTTTATTAAGTTTAATTTTCATGACATATCTAAATTTTCTAAAAACTATGTTGACACAAAGGATAATTCATTCTAGAATTATTTTATAGATAAAACACTGTTTTGTATATAAAACAAGTTGAGTGATAAATACAAAACATTTTGTAAAAAAAAGACCAACAATACAGGGAGGATTTTTAAAATGACAAATGAAACGTTTTCAGTTAAGGAATTTGAAAAAAAATACGTGGCTCGCTTAGAAGACCGTACGTTAGATTGGAATGTATTAAAGTTTCAAGAGGAAATTGATCCGAGATATAAGCGTGCTCAAATGCGTTATATTGGACGCGGTGCGACAGCGAACAATGACTCAAATGTAGTTGCAGCAGAACATTTTACATTAAGTACAATGGTTCTACCTCCTGGCTGCATTGGACCTTTGCATCTACACGATGATGTAGAAGAAGTATTTTTCATTCTTGAGGGAGAAGTTACTGCTTTAATTCAAGAAGTTGGTAAAGATGAAGTACATGAAATTAAATTAAAAGCTAGAGATTGTATCAGTTCTCCTCCTGGCGTTCATCGAGGCATTAGAAATGATGGAGATACTGAAGCACGTATGTTAGTTATGCTTGGCGCAGTGAAACCAAACCTTCCAACTTATCCAGTAGGTAGCGCACTTGAAGATCTTCGTAAACAACGTGCTAAAGAAAGAGAAGCGATCATCAAAGGTTAATTAAAAAGGGTCAGCTGCATTTTAAATAAATTGCAGCTGCCTTTTTCAATAGAGTTAACAAAAGAAAGCGCTTTAAATAGATAAATGGGAGGGATTATTGATGCTAGGAATTACTCATTTAAGACATATAAGTTTGATCACACCAAACTTTGAAGAACAAGTGAATTTTTACGAAAAGGTTTGGGGATTAGATCGTGTAAATGTTTCAGATGACAATATAGCATATTTTCGAGGGGCAGGTCCGGAGCATCATATACTAAGCCTTCGAAACGGAGATAAATGCGGTTTACACCATATCGCATTTGGAATGGTTGATAAAAATGCAGTGGATCGAGCAGCGGAAATCTTACATTCAAAAGGTGTACAGATTGTTGAAGAGCCAGGTTATTTAGATGAAGCAGGAGGAGGATATGGACTTCGATTTGTTGATCCAGAAAACCGTGTAATTGAACTTTCTGCTTGGGTAGAGGTTCAAACATCAATATGGACTAATAAAAACGTGGATCCGGTGAAATTAAATCATGTCGTGATGAACACGAAAGATTTAGATATGATCGTGGAGTTTTATACTGATGTGCTTGGATTCAAAGTGACTGATTGGAGTGAGCACCAAATGTCCTTCTTAAGGTGCAATCGAAAACATCACTCGATTGCATTTAACCAAGATGCACACGCTTCAGTTAATCATATTGCTTACGAGGTTGATTCGGTGGATGAGCTGATGCGAGGCATTAGTAATGTTAGGAAAGCCGGACTAAGTGAGTTATGGGGCCCTGGTCGACATGGTCCTGGTAATAATATCTTTTGTTATTTTCAAGATCTCGGTGGATTTGTCATGGAATACACATGTTATCTTGAAACAATTGAAGATGAGGCTGAATGGAGAGCACGAGTTTGGAAACGTGTGCCACATTTGATGGATCAATGGGGAATTGCAGGTCCACCAAAACCTGAAGCTCGTAAAGCTATGGGCGGAGAGCCGGATACTGGTTGGGTAGATACAACGGTTAAAGTACGTTAAAAAGTTTAAATAAAAATGTTTTAAGTAATACGAATAACATGAAAGCTTTAATAAGGGGTGACGGGATGGATCTTGGGTTAAAAGGAAAAGTTGCAGTAATTATGGGTGGCACCTCTGGTGTTGGGCTGAAGACGGCAGAATTATTTTTAGGAGAAGGTGCTAAAGTAGCAATTTGCGGAAGAAGCAAAGAGCGCGCTGATAAAGCACTAAATCATTTACTCTCATTTGGCAAAAGCGAAGATCTATTTGCGACGACCTGTGATGTTACATCAAAAGAGGAAGTTAACTCGTTTATTCAACAAACAGCAGAAAAGTTTGGTGGAATTGATACGCTTGTGAATGCAGCTGGTCAAAGTGTTATGGGGCATTTTTTCGATATTACGGATGAACAGTGGCAGGAACAAATTCAGTTAAAGTATTTCGCAATTATTTATGCAGTTCGTGCAGTTCATCCTTATTTAGTGAAAAGAGGAGGGGGCAGAATTATTAATATAAATGCAACTCTAGCCAAAGAACCTGAGCGTCACATGGTAGCAACAGCAGCAACACGTGCAGGACTTTTAAATTTAAGTAAAACGTTGTCCCAAGAATTAGCATCAGACAATATTTTAGTAAATTCAGTAAGTCTTGGATTAATTCGGACCGATCAATGGGAACGTAGAAGACTAAAAAATGCACCTGATATGGATCCCGAAGAATATTATAGAGATCTTGCGATAAAAAGAAATATTCCTTTAGGTCGTGTAGGTGAAGCGGAAGAAGTTGCTAGTGTAATTGTTTTTCTTGCTTCAGACAAAGCGAGTTATGTAGCTGGTTCTACAATTGAAACTGCAGGTGCAATCGGTAAAGCACTTTAAATAAACTATTAGACAAAGGTAGGATACCAAGATGAAAAATCAAGAAGAAATCGTATTTACTACTGCGGATGCCGTTGTAAAAGAATTAGTTCAAGCAGGAGTAGAAGTCGCTTTTGGAATCGTAAGTATTCACAATATGCCCATCTATGACGCGATTTTAAGGGATGGTAGTATCAAACTAATCTGTTCACGTGGTGAAAGTGGAGCAGTAAATATGGCAGATGGCTATGCACGTGCTACCGGAAAATTAGGTGTTGTTATTACTAGTACAGGAACAGGAGCAGGAAACGCTGCTGGTTCATTAGTAGAAGCTTGGGCAGCAGGAGTACCACTACTTCATCTGACTGGAGAAGTAGCATCACCATATCTTGGTACAGGTAAAGGGTACATACATGAATGTAAAGACCAGCTTTCAATGATGAGTGGTGCTTGTAAAAATGCCGTAAGACTTAGAAAACCGGAACAAACAGCTGGTGTAGTAAGAAAAGCAATTGAAGAAGCATTAACTGCTCCAACAGGACCAGTTAGCTTAGAGATTCCAATTGACTTTCAATCAGCAATTATCGAGGACGTTTCAATCGATAAGGTACAGGTAGATGTTGTTAAACCACAACTAACTACCGTTATACCTGAAATCGCAATTTCAAAAATTTTGGAAGCGCGTCGTCCAGTTATTTGGGCTGGTGGCGGTGTAATTTCTGCCAATGCCTCAAAAGAGTTAACAAATTTAGCAGAAATTCTTGGAGCTGCTGTCATTACAAGTCAATCTGGAAAAGGTTCGATACCAGAAGATCATGAGCAATGTATAGGTCATTTTGCAGCCAATGAATCTACAAAAGAGTTTTTGAGAAATGCAGATTTATTGATTAGTGTAGGTGTACGCTTCAGAGGAAATGAAACTTCTAACTGGAAAGTTCCTGTCCCAGAAGAACATATTTCGATTGATGCAGATTTTAATGCAATTAATCGTAATTATAAAGCAACAGTTGGGTTAGTCGGAGATGCAAAAGATATTTTGTCGGCTCTAATTAATAAAATCGACGAAAAATCTATTTCGGTTTTACCTTCTTATAAAGAAGAAGTACGTTCATTAAGAAATGAAGTGCGAGGACAACTTCGTAAAACACTTGGTCCATTTGAACAATTTGTAGATGGAATGAGAGAGATTTTACCGCGAGATACGATTTTAGTTCGAGATGTGACAGTACAAGCAAATGTCTGGGGTAGCAGAATATTCGACATTTACGAACCAAGAACATCTATTCACGCATCCGGTGGAGGAATCGGTCAGGGTCTTCCTACAGCTATAGGAGCTCAATTGGGTTGCCCTCATCAAACGGTCGTATTAATGGCTGGAGATGGTGGGTTTATGGTTAATGTAGGTGAAATGGTGACTGCAGCTGAAGAAAATCTTCCTATTATTGTTGTGTTATTTGATGATTCTGGCTATGGGGTTCTTCGTAATATTCAAGAAGCGGCATACGGTCGTCAAGTAGCAGTGAATTTATTAAGTCCCGATTTTGTAAAACTAGCTGAGTCAATGCATTTTGAAGCAGCACGTATTGGATCAGGGGACGAATTTGTTAATGAACTAAAGAAGGCAACTGAAAGAAGAATGCCAACAATGATCGTTGTAGATATGGAAGCAGTTGGACCTATGGCAAAACCTTTTGGTGGACCTCCAGGAGCAGCTGAAAGCTTTAAGCCAAAAAAATTATAAAGGAGATTCAATATGATTTCGACATATCCAGTTGTATCAGGAAGATATCTCATAAATGGTGAATGGAAAGAAAGTAATGAAACATCAAATATTATTAATCCTGCAAATAAGTCGGAAGTAATCGGCAAAGTTGCATTATGTACTGAGGAAATCGTAAACGAAGCAATTAATGCTGCATCGATTGCATTTAAACTTTGGTCACAGAGTGAGATCCAGGAACGTGTAGAAAGAATGAAGGCAGCAGCGCAGGAACTTTCTAAAATAATTGAAGAACATGTTTCATTATTTGTGCGTGAAAATGGAAAAACACTAGTAGAAGCTAAAAAAGACTTATTACGCTGCGTTGAAGTAATGAGTGGTGGAGCGGATGAACTGCTAAAATGGTGGAACCCAGAATTACTTCCAGGAAATCAAAAAGTTCAAGTAAGAAGAAGAGCTAGAGGGGTTACTGCAGTAATTACTCCATGGAATTCTCCAATGATTTTAACATTTAAGCGAGTGATTCCTGCTGTTTTAGCAGGTAATACAGTTGTTGTGAAACCTGCGACAAATTGTCCACTTACCATTATGGCTTGTTTAAAAGTAGTGGCTGCACATTTTCCGCCTGGTGTAATTAATATTGTAACAGGTTCAGGGAAAATGATTGGTGACAAGCTTTGTTCTGACTCACGTGTTCGTACGATTGCTTTTGTCGGAAGTACACAAACAGGTAAAGAGATTATGAAAAAGTCTTCAGGAAATCTTCAAAAAGTATATATGGAGCTAGGTGGGAATGACCCTGCAATCATTTTAGAAGATGCAAACTTAAATGAAGAAGCTATTAAACGATTAAGAATGAGTATTTTAAAAGCGGCTGGCCAAGTCTGTTCGGCTATTAAACGCGTATATGTGCAAGAATCTAGATATGTTGAATTAGTAAAAAAATTAAAGAAAGAATTTGAGCATATTGTTGTAGGTGATGGTATTCAACCAGATGTAACAATGGGTCCATTAAATAATAAAGCTCAGTATGACTATGTTAACGGATTAATCGAGCGTACTGAAAAAGCAGGTGCAAATGTAATAACAGCCGGAATTCAACTGAATCCTGAAATGTGGGATCAAGGATACTACATCTTACCAACAATCGTAACAGGAGTTGACCAACAAAGTGAGATTGTTCGTGCAGAACAATTTGGACCAGTAATTCCTATTCTACCTTTTTCAACTATTGACGAAGTTATCAAACTAGCAAATGATAGTGAATTTGGCTTAAGGGCTTCTGTTTGGACGGAAAATGAAGAATTAGCAGTTGAAATGGCAGATCGATTAGAAGCAGGCGCAGTTTTTCATAATAATCATACCATCTTTAGTGATTTAGCATTGGATTTTCCAGGGTTAAAAGAGAGTGGTGTTTCAAGAGAAACAAGACACTGTGGATTGGAATTTTTTGCAGATTCATTCGGATTTGCAAATTAAGGATGGTGAATAAGCATGAAACTAGGACTAATCGGCTGTGGGAATATTGGCCAATTCCTTCTTCAAGCAATTAATAAAGATGGGATGTTACCAGGCGGAAAGATTGTTTCAATATATACGCGTTGCGAAGAATCAGGCGTTCAACTTGCTAAAGAATTTGAAACGGAAACTTATCAAAGTGTAGATGCGCTACTTCTTTCAGATGTAGATTTAGTCATTGAAGCTGCAACAGTTGAAGCTGCAAAGGAGTACGCTATAAAAGTTCTTGAAGGTGGGAAAGACTTATTGTTAAGCAGCATCGGGGTCATGGCTGATTCCACTTTTGAAGAAGAAATTCGAGAGGTTTGTACAAGAAAAGGTGTAAATGTTTTCTTACCTTCAGGAGCAATCGGTGGGTTGGATATTTTAAAATCAGCAAAAGCTGTAGGTGGTCTAGATACTGTTTCAATTACAACTAGAAAACCACCTGGAGCATTATCGAAAGAAGCATTAGATAAAGAAACGATTTTGTTTGAAGGCTCTGCGGCTGAAGCAATTAAGCTATACCCAAGAAATATTAATGTCGCAATTGTCTTATCCTTAGCTGGACTTGGTGCTAACAATACGAAAGTGAAAATTATTGCTGATCCAATTGCGATAAAAAATAGTCATTTAATTGAAGCATCTGGTGCGTTCGGGAAACTAAAACTCGAGATTGAAAATGATCCAATGCCAAATAATCCTAAAACAAGTTATTTAGCAGCGTTAAGTGTTTTGGCAAAGTTACAAAACAAAGATAAATATGTACAAGTTGGGTAGAGAGTCAAAACATGAAGGGAGAGTGCTGTGCATGATTAAAACAGAAAAAACTTTAGATGAATTATCAAAAGAGCAACTAGTAAATTACTTAAATGAAACCGTCAAACCAGATGAAGGAGTCATTCCTGCATATCTTCTAGGTGATAAAGCCGTTTACGAATTAGAACATGAAAAAGTATTTTTAAAAACATGGGTTTTTCTTGGACATGAATCCGAAATTCCAAATTCAGGGGACTTTATGACTCGTGAGCTTGCAGGATATTCAATCATTATCTCACGCGAAAGTATGGGAGAAATCAATGCATTTTACAATATGTGTACACATCGTGGCATGAAGCTGTGCCGTGCTGATAAAGGAAACAAGACTTTATTTACATGTCCATATCACGGATTTAACTTTAAAAATACAGGTGAACTTGTTGGAGTACCACTTCAAAAAGATATTTATGGCGAGAGACTTGACCGATCAAAAATGGGTCTTCACCAAGTGAAGCTAGAATCATATAAAGGACTTTTATTCGGAAATTGGGACGAAAATGCAGAGCCTCTTGAAGAGTTTCTCGGCGATTTTAAGTGGTATTTAGATATCGTAGTAGGGCGTGCTGAGATGGAAGTAATTGGAGCTCCGCAACGTTTTATTGTTAAATCAAACTGGAAGGTCGGTTCTGATAACTTTGTAGGTGATTCATACCATACGATGGTTACTCACGGTTCAATTGCAAAATTAGGCATGGTCCCAAATGCAACATATTCGAAGCGCGGTTTTCAAATTCATACTGAAAACGGACACGGATTAAACCTTGGAACACCAAATCCAGACTTTGCTTTTCCTGAAGAATTGAAAGATGAGTATAAAAGTAACTTGTCAGAAGAACAATATGAAGTTCTATCGAACTTAAAAAATATGATTGGAAACGCTTTTCCGAATATGTCATTTTTAATATCTCACACAAAAGTTAAAGGCGTATTAATTTCGAATACTTCAATTAGAATGTGGAGACCGATTAGTCACAATAAAATGGAAGTAATTGCATGGATGCTAGTAGAAAAAAATGCTTCTCAGGAATGGAAGAATCGATCAAGAGATTCCTTTATCCTAACGTTTAGTCCATCTGGTATTTTTGAACAAGATGATACTGAAGTATTCACAGACATAACGGAAGCAGCTCAAGGTCCAATGCCATTTCAAAAGAATTTAACGTATAACTATACAATGGGACTACATCGTGAACCTGTTGATTTTATCGGACCTGGGGTAGCCTATGATGATAAATTTACAGAAGCGAGTCAACGTAATTTTTATCAGTACTGGCTTGAATTAATGACAAAGTAACAAAGGGGGGAGGAAGAAAATGAATGTTGAAAAATTATTAGCAAAATTAGAATTTGAACAGTGGTTAATTGATGAAGCAAAATTACTTGATGATATTGAATTTGATGATTGGTTTAGTTTAATGCATTCGAATTTAATCTATCAAATGCCTGTACGCGTAAATAAAGAAGGAACTGAGCGCCCAGACTATTCTACTGAGATGTTTACTTTTAATGATGATATAGAATTATTAAAGCTTCGAGTAGATCGATTGAAAACTGACTATGCATGGGCTGAAATTCCTCCATCAAGAACCCGACGTTTTGTAAGTAATGTTAGCGTAAAAGAGCTAGTTAAAGAAGAGAAGGCAGTAGTTAATAGTTATTTATTGATCTATCGTAGCCGTAGCACAGATATTCACCATGATCTAATTTCTGGAGAACGTCATGACGAGTTTACATATGAAGGTGGGAAGTGGAAGCTTTCCAAGAGGGTATTTATTGTAGATCAAACAACAATTAATACTAGAAATCTTGCAATCTTTGTTTAATAGAAGAAAAAGGAGGTCAAGTAATGTTATTAAAAGATAAAGTAGTGTTAATTACAGGAGGCGCATCTGGAATAGGAGCAGCCGTTACAAGACGATTCATTCAAGAGGGAGCAAAGGTGAGTATTATTGGTCGATCACTTGAAACACTAGAGCAAATGAAAGAAGAATTTAATGACAATCTCCTTATAATACAAGGTGACGTAAGCAAATATGAAGACAATGAACGAGCTGTAAAAGCGACAGTTAAACAGTTTGGTAAACTAGATGTATTTATTGCGAATGCAGGCGTTTTCGATGGATTTGCAAAATTCGCTGATGTGACACCCGATGCCCTATCAGATGCATATGATTACCTTTTAAATATAAACGTAAAAGGATCATTTTTTGGTGCAAAAGCAGCTTTAGAGGAATTACAAAAGACAAATGGTAACATTATCTTTACTGTATCTGGTGCGAGCTTCTACCCAGACGGTGGTGGAGTTTGGTACACGGCTAGTAAGCATGCTCAAATCGGATTAATGCGTCAGCTTGCTTTTGAACTAGCACCAAATATACGAGTAAATGCAGTAGCGCCAGGAGGGACTTTAACAGCACTAACTGTCATCCCACCTTTACGTACTTTTACTAAGTCCGTGGATAATGATACAAAAGCAAGCAATATAAAAAGAAGAAATCCACTTCAACTTGCACAAATGCCTGAAGATCATGTTGCAGCATATGTACTTTTAGCATCTGACCAGTCACGTGCGATCACTGGTGAGGTCATTTCTAGTGATGGTGGATTATCGGTTCGTGGGCTCGGTTAGGAATTTTTGATAAAGCATAGGGTGTCTTAAAGGGGTGACTTTTTAGGGACACTCTTTTTTTTATTAGTGCTAATTAAATCGTAAGTGGGAGTAGTTCAAACTGTATATATGATGAGATATATAGAGACCAGTTTTATGTTAGATTGTATGTAAGAGCTGCTTCACGTTTGTTTATATAAAAGGGTTTATTGGTACTAAAAAAAGGATCTAAGTTATTGATCCTTTTTTGCTGTTTAAATAACTAATGCATTGCGTTAGTTGAACAAGGAAAAGATCTTTTTATTTAAAATTCCTCTACATACAGACCTAGTTCTTCAATATAGGTAATAATTGGGGCTAGACATTTTGATGTATGAACTCCCATTAAATAGTCATAATTTATGAATACTTTCATTCTTCTTGGATAAAAAATATCTGATCCTAAGTCCTCCCTCAGTAAAAGTCTACAAAATAAATCAATATTCTCTTTGTTTAAATCCTTATAACCTTTTACATTTGTATAAAGATCAAGCGTCTCTTTATTATAAAGTTCAGGATATTTTTTCATTTTATTCTTAAAAAATTCTAAGGAAAAGCTCTCCATTACATTTTTTATATTTAAATAAGGTATAGCTAAGTAATCCATTATTATATGAATAGCCTTTATATAATTATCCTCTACTTTTTTGTAACTCTCATTTGTCAATTGTTGTCCATCGAAGTATTCACCTATATCACTAATTGCTATCCAATCCTCTTTCAAATAAGCACCTTTATCATTTCTAAAAGAAGGATTGTACTTCGTAATTGAATATTTGTACAAATAATCACCCATTCTATTTAAATTTTTATCTTATGTATTACTTATAATTATATTTCTATATCGAAACTCACAAATTCTTGTTCAACTAAACTGCCATTTTGTTGAATAAAAATAGAGCTGCCAAAGCAGCCCTTCTTGTTCAACTATCGCATGCGTTAGTTGAATAACTTTTTAATTTAATCAACAAAAGGGACTATATACGCTCGTCATTGCCAACAGTACAAACAATATCAAAATAAATAGTAAACCGTTCTAAGTGGCATCTCAGTCAACTTCTTCGTTCACTCGTTGAAAAGAACAAAGCAATTGTTCTCGACGTGCACACCAACGAATTATTACAAGCAAACATCAAATCCATTGCAAGAGCTGGTATCAACGTATCCATTTGCTGGATCATCTTCATTCCAGTTATTCTAACCATCGTTCGATACTTTTTCTTTTCGAATTAATAACTCATGGCTATTAAAGTGTGCATTTATCCGCTTTATTTGGTATGCTTAACGGACAGTTTTGGACCGGATCCACTAAACTGAATGAAGAAGAGGGTAAAACATGGGAAAATTGAATGCAGTCGAAAAATTGCAAAAAGAATTAATAAAGACGCGCGAAGCGATCGATATCGTCAAGATCATCTTAGCGAAGAAAAACGACCCTCATCTCGAAGAACAGTTGAAAAGATTAATCACCGAACACAACGAAATTGTGACACAAATCAAGAGCATCCAGTAAGGATGCTTTTTTATCTTATCGCCCTCTACTCGTAACTACCCGGACGCTATCCATTAGGTCAACCAGTCCATCCATATTTTATGTCATGACTTTTTCATTTTTGAATGGTAACATTTTTACACATTCAACCAAACTAAAATGATATCTTTCCTTTTTTACACAAACCAGAAATGACCGATCGATTATCGTTCGAATCGAAAGGATGAAGTCAAAATGAATGATGAATCAACGCAAGTGATTTTAATGGCAATCAAATCATTAGACCAAAGAATGCAGTCAATGGAAAATAAATTGCAAGCGATGGATGAAAAATTCACATATTTCATGGACCGTCAACATTCAATTGAATAAATGGAATACAAAAAATCAAGTGGAATTTACCATCAATACAGGAATTTTTTGTGAGAAAGTGTCTGCTATATTAAATGGAGAATTATCAACAACCTTTCCAATAGAAGTACATTCCATGTTAAGGATTCGATTAAGCGAAATAAAAAATTCAACAGATCATTGGTATAAAATCACAGTGAAAACGGATCTTGAAACTCTTTTTTGTACTATGCCACAAAAATGGTTTTACCTAAAGGTTCATTATTATAACAACACATAATTCTAAACCCATTACGCAAGAGAACATTCTCTTCTATTTCCAAATAAACCCGAATAATATTTTCCATTTACGCAAGGCTCTATTAAATTTAATTGATGATTTTTGAACTAAAAAAGGTTGTCTAATTAGACAACCTTTAGAAACTCTTATACAACTAACGCAATGCGTTAGTTCAATAAGAATTTAAAAACTTATTGTCTTCTTTGGTAAAAATTTTGGGTTCTTTATCAGAACTGCAACTTTCTTCCCTTTGTTAAACCTTACATTATTAAGCCAATAAATAAACGCATCTTCATTATAACTCAGTCCAAATTCCTCATTGCCGTCCTCATCAACACCAAAAGATACCCAGAAAGGATGGTCATTATTTCTATCATTTAACCATCTAAAAAAATCTTGTTGCAGTTGACGGATATTTCTTCCCACTTTTGCAGGACATCTTAAATAAACTGTATCCTTTTCGTATTCAAATTCAATTTTTACAAACAATTTCAACTTCCCCCATCCGGTTGATATATCAAGTAATTATAACATTCCTTATTCAACTGATATGAACGAAACTGTCAAATCACCATACCCAAATGGTTTTAAAA
>NZ_NUHI01000038.1:0-67797 GCF_002575105.1 Bacillus sp. AFS053548
CACAATAATAGTGGCTTGACCTAAAAAATTTATAAAAAAGGGCAATCATTCCATCTAGAAACTAAAAGTGCAGCTATGATCCCCCCACTGCTAAATCAACATAGTTCATCAATTATAAAAAAGGCCGCTCCTTAGTCAGTTAAACCGACATATGGAAAAACCTACAATTTCAAATAGATCAAATAAAATCTAAACTTCCTTTAAAAATTTATCAATAATTGAGATTTGCTCATTTGTATTTAAAGCAGGTGCATGACCGACTTTAGGTATTGTTTCCATTTGAAACTTCTGTGTTTCCTTCATTTTTAATGCTACATCAAGTGGCAAGACATCTGAAACTTCTCCTCGAATAAGTAAAATCTTGGACCGAATAGCCTCCCAGTAATTCCACAAAGTTAAATCTTCTGTATGCTGAAATTGCAATGCAATTTTAGGATCATAATCAGGGCCAATTCCACCCTCATCTCTTCTACGGCAAGAATTTTGTGTAAAATCATTCCATTCTTCTTCGCTTGAAACACCAAATGAATAATAAATGAACTTATAGTAATTCTTCAATTCAGTAAATGTTTTAAATTGAGGTGGTGTACCAACATAGCTAATAATTCTTTTAATTCCTTCAATATCTTGTGGCTGGTTTTCTGAAGCTCCTGCCCCAATATCATTTAATACTAAATGAGAAATACGGTTAAGATGTTTCGGTGTGCCAGCAAGTCGCATTCCAATTGCTCCACCCATCGAAGTCCCTACCCAACGAACTTGTTCAATTTCTAAACGGTCTAATAAACCAATCGCTAGATTTACATAGTATTCAAAACAGTAATCTTGCTCAGGAGAAGTACTCCACTGACTTAACCCTCGCCCAATCGTATCTGGACAAATTACATGGTAATCCTTAGCTAAATGACGAGCTAAAATATCAAAATCCCTACCATTCCTGGTTAAACCATGCCAGCAAACAACTGTTGGATTTTTTCTTTCTCCCCATTCTGTAAAATGAAGCTCCATTCCATTAATCGATTCAAACCGAGACTCAGGATAAAAAATGTCAATCACTCCATTCATTTTAGTGTCCACTTTATGTAATATTCGATTTTTATAAAAATATCCCTATTAAAATAACTGTGAAAAAAATGAACTATTCGGGTTTAATTAAATAATAATAAAGACAAATACAGCACAATCATAGATATTAAAAAAGAAAATAGAATTGATACAAGAATAATTGAATTATGTGCTGGTATAAATTTTCCATTTTGAATTTCTTTCCGCTTTTTACTGTACTGAATAGTAGCTAATACCCCAGAAATTAAACCAACAACACATGCATATATGCCAAGAAAAATTGCTAATGTATTGATGAACTGGTTATCACTAATTTTAATTGTAAAATGTAGTGATGTTGTTAAAAATCCTACACCAGTAATTGAGATTGCAGTTCGCAACCATGCTAAATATGTCCTTTCGTTTGCTAGATGCTGTTGTGCATATTTAACACTTTCATCTGATAAATCTTTTACTTTACTTAAAGAAACCATATTAAATTACCCCTATCAAAGATTTATAGAATGATAAACTTGTTATATCTAAGTTTTAGTTTAATCTTTAAGATTTAAGATTTAGTAAAATTGGGATTACGTTTTGTTAAAAATTGAATGGGGTAATGTAAACCTATATTTTTTACTTCGAAATTAGCGGAAGGAGAAATTAACAGAAGACTACTATATAAATAGAACAAATAATGTCATTAGACTTAGCTTTCAAAAATAAAACGGTCAAAAAGATGGTAATTCCGTCCATCTTTCTGACCGTTCAATCTAACTATTTTTCTGTTTGTTGAAATTCTTTTTGAACCTTTTTCAAAAGGTTTTTATCGGTAATTAAACGATAGCCCGTTAGAGCCAATGCTTTTGCCCCCGTTACTAAGGCATGATCACCAAGCGGCGATCTCGCAGCTTCACGGAATTCATTCGTATGAGCAATTAAATCATTAGGTCCTATTTTAATATATGCGTGAGAAGTTGGAACAACATGGCTTACGTTTCCGGCATCAGTAGATCCAAGCCCGCCGCTTTTGCCATTCACTACTTCACCCAATAGGCTTAGTTCTTCACCGACAATCTCATCAAGAGATTGATTGATAATAAAATCATGGACTTCATTTTGGAATCTTTCAATTTTCACAGTACTACCAGTTGCAAGTGCTGCTCCTTCGGCAATATTACGAATCTTAGTAGATACTTCCTCCGTACGCTTCCAAGTACTAGCACGGATGAAAAATCTCGCTGAAGCATACTCTGGAATAATATTTGGTGCATCGCCTCCATGAGTGATAATTCCGTGTATGCGAACATCACTAGAAAGCTGCTGACGAAGGGCATTAATGCCATTGAATAACTGGATTACTGCATCTAAGGCATTGATTCCATGTTCTGGTGACCCAGCAGCATGGGCTGCTCTTCCATAAAAATGGAAGTCTAATGGATCTACTGCCAATGATGGACTCGACAAACCTGTTTTGCCACTTGGGTGGAGCATAAGAGCTGCATCAACACCTTCTAGTAAACCATTTTTTACGAAACTCCCCTTCGCACTTCCGTTTGGTCCACCCTCTTCTGCAGGTGTTCCAAATATGATAACCTCTCCGCCAGTCTCAGAAATGACTTCAGCAAGAGCGATTCCTGCTGCTACACTTGTCGTTCCAATAATATTATGTCCGCATGCATGACCAAGACTAGGTAATGCGTCATATTCTGCTAAAAAAGCGATGGTTGGACCTTGCTTAGATGACGTTTTCCTTGCTACAAAGCCTGTTTCGTGGCCAGCAATATTACGTGTTACATCGAAACCAGCTTCTACTAGAATTTTAGTATGTGTTTCAGATGCAAAAAATTCTTGATTACCAATTTCAGGTTTCTCATGAATTTTGTGGCTAATTTCAAGATAGACTTCCTTCGATTCCTCAATACTTTTCACAATTTGTTCTCTTTGTGTTTCAATTTTGACTGTCATTTAAACTTTTCTCCCTTCCATTCTTTTAAATAAGTATGAACTAGCTTTATAGATTTTTAATTTTATCAATTGAAATGACTACTGGAACTGTAGCACCTTTGTCACGTTTAATAATGTAATCATGAACTTCTTTTGATTGATAAGCCTTTACAATCTTTGCAAAGTCCTTGTCATTTTTATTCTTCGTACGAGATGCAATAACATTGATATACGGCATAGCTGCTTTATCATTAGGATCTTCTTTATAAAGTGGATCCTTTGCAGGGTCTAAGCCCGCTTGAACGGCGAATCCATTATTGATGATAGCCGCTGCCACATCATCCAATGATCTAGCTGTTTGCCCTGCAGCAATCGGTTTGATTTTTAGATGCTTAGGATTTTCTTTAATTTGTTCAATACTTCCTTTAGGATCAAAATTATCTACTAAACTAATTAACTTTGAAGATTGTAATAGTTTAAGTGCACGGCCTGCGTTCGTAACATCATTTGGTATTGTAATAGTTGCTCCATCTGGAATATCACTTAGCTTTTTAAATTTATGTGAGTAAATACCCATTGGCGCAATCACCGTCGAGCCAATCGCAGAAATATCTAAATTATGATCACCTTTAAATTGGTTCATATAAGTAATCGTTTGAAAAGCATTTAAATCAAGACTACTGTCATTAAGTGCTGTGTTAGGCTGAACATAATCTGAAAATGAAATAATTTTCAATTTAATGCCTTCACTTTTTACTTGTTTTTGTACAATATTCCAAAGTTCATAGTCATCACCGTTAATACCAATCTTAACTGTTCTCTCCTTTCCATTACCTGATGATGCATTAGAACCACATGCTGATAATACCGAAACCGTTAATAATAATGCTGCAAAAATAGTAAAAAACTTTTTCATCCTCTTTTCCTCCTTACGTATCTTGACCACGTATTTCCTAAACTTTGTATTATTTGAACTATGACTACTAGTAATACAACAGTAATGATAATAACCAATGTTTCAAAGCGCTGATAACCATATGTAATAGCTAAGTCACCTAATCCACCAGCACCAACAGCACCAGCTGCCGCAGTTGATCCAATCAATCCAATCGTTGCTGTTGTAAATGAAAGAATCAACGATGGAATCGCTTCAGGCAAAATAAACTTCACGATAATTTGAAACTTTGTTGCTCCCATTGAATAGGCTGTTTCCAGCACTCCCTTATCTACTTCTAGCATGGAGTTCTCAATCAATCTAGCCAAATAAGGTCCTACAAAGATCGAAAGCGGAACAATTGCTGCTACTACGCCAATGGACGTTCCCGTCAATAATCTAGTAAATGGAATAATGGCAACTAGCAAAATAATAAATGGTACAGATCGAACAATATTAATAATGGTATTTAACAACGTAAATAAAGGTTTGTTTTCCATTATATGACCTGGCCTTGTTACAACTAGGATAATACCTAGAGGCAATCCTATGATTGTGCCAAAAATAAATGACCCTAAAACAGTTAGAAATGTATCTTGAGTTGCCTGCAAAAACTGCGGCCAAAAGAATTCCCAATTAAGCTCCATTTAACTCAACCTCCCTTACTTCTATCCCCTTTTCCGAAATAAATTTAATAGCTTTTGCGCTTTCCTCTTTTGTTCCTTCTAGTGCCACAAGCAAATTCCCATAAGGTCTTTCTTGTAGCTCTGTGATCGATCCATAAAGAATATTTAAATGAATATCGAATTTTTTAAGAACCTCTGATAATAATGGATTGGCCGCCTTTTCACCTCGGAAGACTAATTGATAATATTTTCCCTTTGATAATGATTTCGATAACTTAGATGGCACCTCATTTTGTAATACTGTGTTAACAAAATTCTTTGTAATACTTTTTTGTGGATTCGTAAATACGTCGTAAACATTACCTTCTTCAACAATTTCACCATTATCAATGACGGCCACTTTATCACATAAATCACGAATTACACTCATTTCATGGGTAATAAGGAAAATTGTAAGATTATAGGATTTATTTACTTTCCTTAAAAGCTCTAATACATTCTTTGTTGTTTCGGGGTCCAATGCAGATGTAGCTTCATCACATAGTAGAAGATCTGGATCTGTTACGAGTGCCCTTGCTATTCCCACTCTTTGCTTTTGTCCTCCCGACAAGTGCCCCGGAAATACATCTTGCTTCCCTGTAAGTCCAACAAATTCAATTAATTCCATTACCTTTTCCTGAACATCCCGTTTCTTTTTTCCTTCAAGGTATAGCGGCATTGCTATATTATCAAACACCGTTTTGGCAGAAAGTAGATTAAAGTGTTGGAAGATGACACCAATTTTTCTACGTGTCTTACGTAACTCTTCATCTTTTAATGTCATTAGGTCCAATCCATCAATGAGAACTGATCCTTCTGTTGGCTCTTCAAGTCTATTTAAACAACGGATCAATGTACTTTTTCCTGCTCCGGAAAAACCAATGATTCCAAAGATTTCCCCTTTCTCAATTTTCATATTAATATTATTTAAAGCTTTAATTGGTGGCCTTCCAGGATAAACCTTCGAGACATTTTTAATCTCAATCAAATTCCTTCCCCCCATGCAAGTTATTCCAATCACAATAACCAAGTAAACACATTTGAAAACTAGGATTTATATCTATATTTCCCCCTTTTTCTCCTATGGCACCTCATCAAAAAACCCCCCTTCTTATCCAATAAGACAGATAAGAAGAGGGGTTATAATATATAAGCCACTTTACTTCTTATCTTTCAAATCGCTTGAACGATTTGCAGGAATTAGCACGGTATTTGTTACGAAACAACAAACCCGTTGCCGAGGTATCGCAGGGCCAGTCCCTCCACCTCTCTGGATAAGTAATAGAATTTATTAAGTTTTTAAATTATTGAGTTCATGTTATCTCTCTTTTTATAATCCGTCAAGAATTATTTTTAAATTTTTTAGTAAAAATTGTGTTTTGAAATAGCATTTTTTTTACGAGCACTGTTTGACGCAGGTCTCAGGTCCTTCATATTCAAATCAAAAAACCTATTTCACAAACCCTTTGGAATAGGTCTATATACTTATTTTTTTGTATTTTATTAGTATTTCATTGAAGAGAAGTACAAAAAAGCAGACTAGGCTTCGATAAAAGAAACCTGTCTGCATATTTGTATTGTGCCTACCATAATCCAGGCTTTACAACCATAAACCATAGCATAACCATCAAAAGAACGATGTAAATCCAGATAGAGCGACGAAGCTTCTGAATCAACATTCTATGGTCATAGGTTGGTTCACTGAATTTCCGAATGGTCGGTGAAAAAGCTCTAGCTAGGAAGAATAATGAGCTCACCAAAAGAAGAATAGTCATCACAATCCAAGATGTCTTCCACGACCAATGGCCCGCTAGTACCAACAATACCCCTGATCCAACCAGTACATGCCCAGCATGCTTTGCCAATCTGACAGCAAACCGGAATACATCCAAATAGCTCTGTTGTATCGCGGACTTTGTAGTATGCAGCTTTTTGAGTATCGGAATCAATACAAAAAAAGGACCAATTGATAAGATTACACTAGCAATATGTATGTAAAGAAGCAGTCTATACAGCATGTAAATTAATCTTGGATGAGACGGAACTCATGAACCCATACCCTCATTTTTGGCAGCCAAGGCATTCCAGGATGGATTGACAGGATCGATTGCTTATACTCTTCTACAGTCGAATAGCCTTCCTGCTTAGCATCCTCATCTGTCAATTCACCAAGGGCTTGAGAGTAAACTTTTTCAACAACATACTGATTATTTTGAAGGGTCATAACTTCCCCAACATCTGCATATCTTCCGTTTCGGCGAGTAGCAGTTTTTTGCCCTGCCAATACCTTTTCAACATCCTCTTGAAGCGTAACAAGGCGTTCAATCGTACATGTTTTTGGCGGTAAAGCGTTCGTTTCATTCTGATTTGTCATTTAAATCATTCTCCATTTCAATTTAATTTTGTAGTAAAGGCAATTAAAAAAAACGACTAGTTCCATTTTAATTAAATTAGTACAAAATAAGCAAATTTTATTTAAAAATATTGCAATAAGAAGCAGAGAAAAAGGACCTTACATGTAGCACCATAATAAAGACCAATAAAAAAACAGAAAAACTCCCAAAATAGTTTTTCTGTTTTTTTTTACAGTTAGTCCTCATTCAGCTAATCCATGATTTTATAATCGTAAACCAAATTTTCAAAGCAGTAAAACCGATTAATACTGCCAGAATCCCTCGTAAAACCTGTGTTTTTGTTTTTTTGCCTATTTTTGCACCTAATGGTGAAGCGATTAAGCTTGCAATAACAACAATAATAGTAGGCAATACTTCAACTTGACCAGTAGAGATTTTTCCGATCGTTACACCAATTGAAGAGATAAATGTTATGGCAAGTGAAGAAGCGATTGTCACACGAGTTGGTATTTTTAAGATTGTTAACATGATTGGTACTAACAGAAATGCTCCTCCTGCACCAACAATCCCTGCACTAGTGCCCACAACAAATGCTAGGCCTGCCGCAAGCCATACATTAATTGAAATTTGACCATCTGTTGACATCTCGACGTTTTTTCGAGGAATAAACATTAAAACGACCGCTATCATTGCTAAAATACCATAAACAAGGTTAATCCCATGTTCTGAAAGTAGATTTGAACCAAATCCACCAAGAAAACTTCCTATTAGTACACTTATTCCCATACTTAATATTACTTTTTTGTTTAAATAACCGCTTTTACGATAGCTTAATACTCCACCTAAAGTCGCAAATACTACTTGGACGGCACTTATACCTGAAACTTGATGTGGTGTGAAAGCAGCAAATCCTAATAATGGAGGAATAAATAGGAGCATTGGATAATTTATAATCGCTCCACCAATTCCTACCATTCCTGAAATAAAGGACCCAAAAAAACCAACTAAGAAAAGTACTAAAATTAAGGTCCACTCCATTTAAAGTCCTCCTATAATAGAAAAGGAGATGCGACTCTTAACTCTCCTTTTCCTATTAATCTATTAGCTTAACCTTTTTTAATCCAAAACTTTAAAACATTGTCTTCTTCGGTATAATTTAATAATTCGTGTCCACCTGATTTAGCCCAAGCTGCAAGGTCGTTTTTAGCACCTTTATCAGTGACATGAATTTCTAATACTTCTCCTACTTCAATCTCTGCAATTGCTTTTCTTGTTTTTACAATTGGAATTGGACATGCTAAGCCTTTTGCATCTAATAATTTTGTAGCTTCCATTCTATTCTCCTCCAAGTCTTATTATCGTACTGCACAGCGATTTGGACCAATTTCCATTTCTCTCTGTTTTTCTTCATTTAATTTAATTTTGCCCATATTAACTTCACGGATTTCTTGATATGAGTTTGGTTGTGGTGGTAAGTTTTCAGTTACTAACTTTCTAAACTCACTTTCACTTTCAATGTTCAATCCATGATTCTGATCAAATAAATATCCTAGTTTTTTATAAACACTTCCATCTTCGTTCAATTCACTAATCACCATAAAATGTGATGGAAGCACGATTAATTCAAGCGATAAATTTCGGTATTTTTTATAAAGGGTTTCGCGTAAGTCCCCTACCCAATCCTCTGCCATACCAGCAAGATCAGGTCTTCCAATTGAATCGATAAATAAAATATCACCAGAAAGTAAGAACTTTTCATCAACAACAAATGAAGTTGATCCAATTGTATGTCCTGGTGAATAAAAAGCCTCAATGCTGATTGCTGTTTCACCAATCATTACCTTATTACCATCTTCTAATGGACTATATTCAAAAGTAAGCTCTTTAGCATCCTTTGGCGGTAACCAGTATGTTGCTCCAGAAATCTCTGCAATTTTTCTTCCACCAGAAATATGGTCTGCATGTAGGTGAGTATCAAATACATTTGTAATTTTTGCGCTCTTTGTATTTGCAAAATCAATATAGAAATCCGTCATTCGAGTAGAATCTATTATAGCAGCCTCATTATTTGAGATAACCATGTAGGATAAACATCCCTTACCGATTCTGACAAATTGATACAGCTCTCCACCATTTTTCAAATCTGCAATTTTTACTGGTTCGAGATGTTCACTCCACTCTTTCATTCCGCCTTTAAGATAAGCTACGTCTAGTCCCTCGTCTGAAAGCATCTCTGCAATCATGATAGAAGATCCTTCTTTAGCACACACAACTAAAACATCTGTACTTGTAGGAATCTTATCTAAAATGTCTTCAACTCCATCAAGTAAATCAAAATAAGGTTTATTTAAATGTTCAAAATTTGAACCTTCTATTTTCCAATCATTATAATCATCAGTATTTCTAACATCTAGAATAAATAGTTCTTCTTTATCAAATATTTTTTTTGTAATCTCTTTTGCAGACATTGATGTGACTGCCATCTTTTATACCCCCCATAGTATATTTTCATTCAAAAAAAATTAGATTAACCTTTTATGCTCGTTGTTTCCCCAGACCACTCAGTCATTCCAGGTATGACATTAAACACGTTAGTAAAGCCGCTAGAAACTAGTAATTGAGCAGCAAGATCACTGCGGTTTCCAGTTCTGCAAACGATATATATTTCATTTTTTTTATTTAATTCTGTCATACGGTTCTCCAATTCACCTAAAGGGATTGATACCGCATTTGGTATATGATTAAATACAAATTCTGCTTCTTCTCTTACATCTAAAACGATTATATTTTCGTTTTGTAGCTTTTGACTTAATTGATCGTTTGAAATGACGTTTTCAAATCTTTTTTCAATTGCATTTTCATCTGAAGATTTTCTTAAATAATGAAGTAATACTTCTCCATTTTCGATTGTTCCTAAGTATTGATTTCCAGTGCTTTCCGCCCAAGCTTTAATGTCTGCTTTTGAACCTTTATCAGTCGCTTGAACCTCGATTACTTGCCCATTATCTAAATCCTTCATTGCTTTTCTAGTCTTTACAATCGGCATTGGACAAGCTAATCCTTTTGCATCTAATTTCATGTTTGTTTTAATGAACTCCATATTATGACCTCCGCACTTAGAATACCACTTGGGGTATTTATTTAATCAAAAAAATTATTCTACATTCCCTTCCCAAGAAAGCATTCCGCCTACCATGTTTTTAACGTTGAACCCTTGAGATTGAAGGAATTCTGTTGCACGGCCACTTCTAGCACCTGAACGACAAACCATAATATATTCTTTTGATTTATCTAATTCGTGTAATCGAAATTCGATTAATCCAAGAGGAATATGAATGGCTTCTCGAATTTTCCCAGCTGCAACTTCATCGACCTCACGAACATCGATAATATTTACTTCTTTTTCAGTTTTTAATTCATTTTCAAGCTCGATCGCAGTAATTTCTTTCATGTTATTCAATCCTTTCTAATTAAATAAATAAGTTAACTTGACCTTCCTCTGCTTCACCAATGTAAGCTGCAACACCAGCATACTGAATATTCTCTAATAACTCTTCGGTTTGTAGACCTAACAGGTCCATTGTCATTGTACATGCTACTAAATTTATATCTTGTTCTTGGGCCATTTCAATTAATTGTGGTAAAGGCAATGCATTATGCTTTTTAATAATATCCTTAATCATCTTTGGTCCAAAACCAGCAAAATTCATTTTAGAAAGTCCCATTTTATCCGCGCCTCTAGGCATCATCTTTCCAAACATCTTTTCAATAAAACCTTTTTTAGTTGCTACATGTTCACCTTTTCGTAAAGCATTTAATCCCCAAAATGTATGAAAAATAGTTACTTCATGATCAAAAGCTGCTGCACCGTTCGCAATAATGTAGGCGGCCATTGCTTTATCATAATCTCCACTAAATAAAATGATATTTGTTTTCTTAGTTGTCATATTCTTTCTCCTTATCGTTTCTTATACCCATTAGGGTATATTACAAAACAAAAAAATATATCTTATATATACTATTACCCCTATGGGTATATGATATTAAAAATAAAAAATTGTGTCAAACCTTATATTATCTACTTTTTACAAGTAAATTTACTGCTTCTTTCACTAAATCTTCGGCATTTTGCCCGTTTTCATTCGCATTTCGGACACAATCAACTAAGTTTGAGCTTACTATTACGCCAATCGTACGATCCAAAGCTGATTTAACTGCTGATAACTGTGTAATGACATCTTTACAGTCTTTGTCTTCTTCCATCATTTTTAAAATTCCACGAATCTGTCCCTCAATTCGCTTTATTCTATTTTTTACTGGATCATCATATTTCATTAAATCACCCCTAACTTATAAAACTAAGCTTAACCATTTTTTTAGAATATATGTGTCATATTCTTACTTGTAATATATACCCCTATGGGTATAATGTCAATCATTTAATTTTATATAAATAAGTCTTCATTTAGTAAGTTAAAAGTAGATATGTAAAAAAAGATCACAATAATGTAATCTTTTTTATGCTGTTGAAAATGGCCTTTGTCAATTAATTTTTTCACTGATAAATAAATAAGTTGTGTCGTATGATTTCCACTACAGGGTGCTCTTTTTCCATGGGGCGAGACCTGAGCCTCCTCGGCCCGGCCTGTGGGGTCTTTAGCCTTCCCGCTAATCCCATAGGAGTCGAGCACCCTTTCGTTCCAATCAGCTTCTTAATAAAAATAGAATAATCTTTAAAACAAAAGAATATTCTATCAAACGAATGAATTTCCCTTTATTAATCTAATTTTAAGTGATAGGTAATCCACGACTTACAAATCATTATTAATAGTGATCCTCAAAAAAGAAATTTATAATAATAATGACGTTAATTATGTTGAACTTTTGCAAGTTAGTTAAAAAAATATTATCAATCAATTGTCTCTCAGGTAAGAGACGATAGATAGATCATCATATTTAAAAATATTATAATATCATCGAAAATCATTTATCGTTTGTATTTTTTATATTGACCACAATATATTTCAGCACTCTGAAAAAAGATCACAATAATGTGATCTTTTTTCGCGTTACCTTAAAATTTTAAGATTTTACAGCCATACCCATCTCAAAATAAGTACCTACTTCCATAACAGCTTCGTCTTTATGAATAAAGTCATTTTTCTCTTTAAGATAAATATAGTCTTTAGACCATTCGCCGATGTTTTGAATAATATCTTTTAAAGCGTTTGTGAATATGACTACTTCTTCATTCGTGGTCGTTGGATGGACACTCATGCGAATCCAGCCAGGCTTTACGCTAATATTGCCATTATCGATTTCATCTGTGATTGCTTTAGACATTTCTCTTGTAATATTCAGTAGCATATGTCCATAAGTACCCGCACATGAACAACCACCTCGTACTTGAATTCCATAACGATCATTTAATAATCTAACTACTAAATTATGATGAATATCTTTTAAATAAAAAGAATAAAAACCTAATCGTGGATTACTTGAATCTTCGAGTAACACTACATTTTCAATTGTTCGAAGCTCATCTAAAACGATGTGTGCCAATTCTTCTTCACGATTTAGGATATTCGTTGTACCCATTGCATTTTTCACCTTAATTGCAAGAGCTGTTCTAATTGTTTGCAGAAATCCTGGAGTACCACCATCTTCTCTTTCACGAATATTGTTAATGTACTTTTTCTCACCCCATGGATTTGTCCATTCAACAGTTCCTCCGCCTGGATGATCTGGAATTTTATTTTGATACATTGAAGAGTCAAATATCAAAACTCCACTACTACCAGGTCCTCCTAAAAACTTGTGTGGAGAAAACAGAATTGCATCAAGTTTTTCCATCGGATCACTAGGATGCATATCAATGTCAACATATGGCGCAGAAGCTGAGAAATCGACAAAACAAACGCCATTATATTCATGCATTAGTCTAGCTAGCTTATGATAAGGTGTAATTAATCCAGATACATTAGAACAAGCACTGAAAGATCCAATTAATTTTCGTTTATTTTTATAAAACTCAAGTCGATTTCTTAAATAATTTAAATCAATTACATTATTAGAACAATTAGGTACAACTTCTACGTCACAAATCGTTTCCAACCACGAAGTATGATTGCTATGATGCTCCATACTTGTTATAAAAACAACTGGTCTTTCTTCCTCAGGTATACTTAAACGGAAGTGGAAATTTTCATGTATTTTTAGCCCTAAAATGCGTTGAAACTTATTCATAACGCCAGTCATTCCTGATCCATCAGTTATGATTGTGTCGGAAGCGCTTGCATTAACATGCTCTTTTATGATCTGTAATGCTTCATGATAACAATTCGTCATCGTGCTTCCAGTTATATTTGATTCCGTATGCGTATTTGCAACATACGGCCCAAAAGTTGAAAGTAGTTTTTCTTCAACTGGTCCATATAACCTACCGCTCGCAGCCCAATCTAAATAAATAATTTTCTTTTCACCAAATGGCGATAAGAATGTTTTTTCATTTCCAATAATCTCTTTTCTAAATTGTGAAAAATACTTTTCTAAATTCAATTTTATCGCTCCTAATGAGAATATGGTTTGTGCTTTTTAATAGGAAGTCTCTGTTTAAGGTAATTAAATAAAACCGAGTATTCCAATACCCTATTGGGTATTACAAAAAATGCACTGAAGCCAGTCCGCTCATGACGGAATGGCTTTTTTAAAGTAATTTATCAATTTTTAAACAGAACCAATTAAAAAGAAAATATCTTGCGTCAAAATCTAAATAGAAAACTTATTTACATATACAAATATATGTCAAATTATTCTGTATTGAAAGAATTTTTTCACTTTTAAAATATTAGTAAAATTTTACACTATCTATTTTATTTAAAAAGAGATCCTTTTTGATAGTACTCTTTCATCATTTTTTCCGGGACCATACTACCACCTGTAGCCCAAATGACATGGGTACTATTTGCCATTTTTTTCATTAAATTATTTTTTAATAAGTAATCTTTGCCCTCTTTAAATAATATCATCGGACCGATCATACCAGCTAGTGCTGACGGTTCTAAATAAAGATCCTCAGTATCAACTAAATCTTTTAACATGGTATATAGTTTTTCATCACTTATTGTGTAGCTACCGCTTAAAAAAGGCTCAATAATTTTTCCTACAAAGCCAGATGGTCTCCCTACAGCTAGGCCATCTGCATCCGTTTTATTATCAATGCCAAAATCTTGTACAGAAACTTGATCGTGAAGTCCTGTCATTAATCCAATCAACATACAAGGAGAATGAGTTGGCTCGGCAAAAAAGATATGAACATTATCTTTAAATAATAGTTTAAGACCAAATGCGACACCACCAGGTCCTCCTCCAACTCCGCAAGGTAAATAAACAAATAATGGATGATTTTCATCAATTGTCATGTCTAATTCTTCAAACTGCTTTTTTAAACGTGAAGCTGCTACTGCATATCCTAAAAATAAATCTTTTGAATTTTCATCGTCTACAAAATAACAATTAGGATCTGCTTCTGCTTGAATTCGTCCTTCTTCTACTGCCTTACTATAATCCGCCTCGTACTCAATAACATTTACGTTTTTACTTCTAAGCAAATCTTTTTTCCATTGCTTTGCATCCGCTGACATATGTACCGTTACTTTAAAACCTAACTTTGCACTAATAATTCCAATGCTCATACCTAAATTTCCAGTGGACCCTACAGCAATTGAGTAGTTAGAGAAAAAATCTCTAAAAATATCACTATCTATTTTTGAGTAATCATCTTCAATCGTTAATAGCTGATGCTTTATAGCAAGGCTTTCGGCATGCTTTAATATTTCATAAATGCCACCTCTTGCTTTAATTGACCCTGATATTGGTAAATGACTATCACATTTTAAAAATAATTCTCCTACTATAGTTTGTTGGAAATTTTTCTCTAAAGATTGTTTCATAGAAGGAATTTGTACTAAAGGAGACTCAATAATGCCATTTGTATCTTTTGTTTCTGGAAAAACCTTTGATATATATGGGGCAAACCTTTTTAATCGTTCATCTGCGTCGTTTACATCATCTTGGGTAAGTGGTGACATTTTCATTGCTTTTTGAAACGTCTCAACATTTGGGTTCAACCAAAGGTATTCCTCAAAGTTCATCAGTTTTTTTAGGATTGGATACTTTTCTATATATGCCTGTATATCAATTCTTTCCATCTATATTCCTCCTAGACTTAAACAGTTTATATGTAGTTTATCAGATATTATCACTAGGTCAGTAATATTGTTTTCAAATAGAGTTTTTAGAATAACTTTGATTGTTAATCTTTTGTAAATTCCCATCAAAAGAGATTGGTTTGAATTTTGTTTCAAACTATACTATTTCTATGTATCAGTTGTTGGAGGGAAATATGGATCCTAATCATAAAAATAATAAGTTATCTCTTTTGTTAGAAATACTTATTGTTTCTACTAAACTAGGCTTAACTTCTTTTGGTGGACCGATCGCTCATTTAGGTTATTTTCGTGAAGAATATGTAAGAAGGAAAAAGTGGATTGACGATCAAAATTATGCTGACTTAGTAGCTTTGTCACAATTTTTACCTGGACCAGCAAGCAGCCAGGTTGGCATTGGTATTGGGGTAATACGTGCAGGTGTCTTAGGTGGCATTGTCTCGTTTATTGGATTTACATTACCATCAGTCATTGCACTTATATTATTTGCATTATTACTACAAGACTTGGATATAAAAAATTCAGGTTGGATCCATGGACTAAAACTAGTTGCAGTACCGATTGTTGCACAGGCTATTTTAGGTATGGTAAAGAACTTGACGCCTGATTTAAAAAGGAAAGCTCTTGCTTTGTTTGCAATGATTGCTACACTAATATGGCAAACGACTTTCACTCAAATTGCTGTTATTTTAATATCTTCAATTTGCGGATATTTTCTATATCAGGATAATGAAAATAGTGATAAAACTACATTAGTTACGAATATATCAAAAAAAATTTCCATCATTTGTTTGGCTATATTTTTTATATTATTAGTTTTATTACCCTTAATTAGTTCATTTACATCTTCAAAATGGATTTCTATATTCGACAGTTTTTACAGAGCAGGATCGATGGTATTTGGAGGAGGCCATGTTGTTCTCCCTCTACTTGAACGTGAGTTTGTTCCTACTGGATGGCTAAATAAAGAAACATTTTTGGCAGGATATGGTGTCACGCAGGCTGTACCTGGACCATTATTTACGTTTGCATCCTATTTAGGAACTGTAATGATGGGCTGGCGAGGAGGTTTAATTGCAACGATTGCCATCTTTTTACCTGCTTTCCTTCTTATTTTAGGTACTCTCCCATTTTGGTCTAGTATGCGTCGTAGTTCGAAATTAAGGAGAGCTTTATTAGGGGTAAACGCAGCAGTAGTTGGGATCTTAATTTCAGCTTTTTTTAATCCAATATGGATAAGCTCTGTATTTTCGATTGTTGACTTTCTAATCGTAGCGGTCTTATTTAGTATGTTAGTAATTATAAAATTACCACCTTGGGTTATTGTACTTGTAGGAGCAATTAGTGGGGAAATTTTATCTAGAATTTGAATATATCTGTTCAAACTTTAGGAGAACAACACCTCGCCATTTTCTAAGAAGGGCAAATCCAATAAAAAAAGCAGAAAAACTCATACAATGTTTTTCTGCTTTTTTATTTTCAATTATTTTAATAATATAGCAATATTTCTTGCAGTTCTTTCAATATTTTCAAATGCGTTTTTCATCACATCTTCAATTGGTAAGATTGCAGGAATCGTAGGAAAAATGGCATCGATTCCGTGTTTATACAATTCCTCTATCCCATCACCAATACTACCACAAATTGCAATTACTTTCGCATTAGCTGGGGCACAAGCAGCCGCCCCAACAGGTGCTTTACCATAAATTGTTTGTCCATCCATTCTGCCTTCTCCTACAATTACGATGTCAGCATCCTTACATACTTCTTTAACATTTAATTGTTCAAGAACCAGTTCAATCCCTTTTTTTATTGAAGCATTTGCGAATAACATTAGGCCTGCACCCATGCCCCCACCAGCTCCACTTCCGGGGATCTCTGAGACGGATTTATTTAGATAATGCTCAGTAATCTGATAGAAATTTCCCATTGCTTCATCCATTGTAGCTAATTGATCCGCAGAAAGTCCTTTCTGTGGTCCAAATATATAGGTTGCTCCATTTCTACCAGTCAATGGATTAACAACATCTGCCGCAATAGTGATTTTCACTTTATCTAATAGTGGTGACTTGTTTTCATTAGAAATAGAAGCTACTTTTAGCAATGCCTCACCATTGCATTCAATTTCCCTACCATTTTGATCGAAGAATTGGTAACCTAACGCTTGAGCCATCCCAATCCCACCATCATTTGTTGAGCTACCTCCAACACCAACAATAAGCTCAGAAGCTCCACGCTCAATAGCATAAAGAATTAATTCGCCAACACCAAATGAAGTAGTTTGTAATGGATCACGTTTTTCAAGCGGTACAAGATGTAAACCACAAGCTTCAGCCATTTCTATAAATGCCGTTTTATTATCCTTAGAAAATGCAATTTTAGCTTGAACAGTTTCATTAAGAGGGCCTGTTACATTAATGATTTCTACTTCTCCACCATTTGATGCGATTAAAGCTTGAACAGTGCCCTCTCCCCCGTCGGCCAATGGTAATAAATGATACTCTGCATTCGGGAATACGGAATGAAAGCCTTTCTGAATGGCTTTAGCTACATTCGATGCATCCAAGCTTTCTTTAAAGGAATCAGGTAATATTACTACTTTCATTTGTCCTCCTCAAAGTGAAGCGGTAATTTGATTTATTAAGTTAAATAATTCACCATTAATTTCAATCGCAACTTCTGTATCAGTATCTTTAGTCACCGTTACAGATTCTTGCGTAATTGAAATCTCAAGATTTGTACCTTGCCAATGGAACGGGAAAGAAAGTTTGTCCCAATTTTTAGGTAAGTTTGGATTAATCTTTAACTTATTTGCTTCCACCGTTATGTTTGCAAAACCAAAGATTGTTGCTAACCAATTAGCACCTAATGATGCTGCATGAATTCCTTCATCTGATGACTTCGGATTAGGTCCTAAATCGATTAAACAAGCTTCTTGAAAAAGTCGATAAGCATTTTCTTTTTCGCCACATCTTGCAGCAACAATTGCATGAATCGCTTTACTAAGTGATGAATCATGAATTGTATGCTCCTCATAATAATGCAAATTCTTTTTGACTACATCTTCTTCAAATAAATTTGGGAATAGATATAGTAACATAACTACATCAGCCTGTTTTAAAATCTGCATCTCATTTACTTCTTGTCTTGAATAATCAAAGAGAATTGCCTGGCTACCTTGTGTCTGTTTATAAATTGATAAATCAATCTCAGGTTTTGATAAAAATGTATCATCCTGTTGAATAATTTTGTCTTCGTTTGGTTTTGGTAAGTAAAGTCGATTTAAAAAGTCATTTCCGCTCTTTACTAGGTCTTCTTCAATTTTATTATATTTTTCCATATAACATAATGCTTGTTGAACATTATAATAAGCCATATAGTTCGTATAAGCATTGTTGTTAATATGTTCTGTATATTCATCAGGTCCAATAACATCATTAATTGAAAGTACTTCATTTTCATCAGTCGTACGACTAATCCAAAAACGTGCAGTTTCCTTTAACAATTCTAAACCTTCATTTGCCATAAATACTTCATCAAGTGTATTTTCATAGTATTGACATACTGCAAAAGCAATGTCAGCAACAATATGATGCTCAGCTATAGCTGAAGCAACCTTTTGACGGGTACCAGTTAATATATTAATAGCTGCATATTCAGGAGTTTCTTCCATTCCAGAGTATGCACTTTCCCAAGGGAAAAGAGCTCCCTCATAACCATTTTTAGTAGCCTTATCTTTTGCTTCTTTTATATGAAGATATCGATATGTTAATAATTTTCTTGCTACTTCTGGTTCGGTAAATAAATGAAAAGGTGCAATAAAAATTTCTGTATCCCAAAATACATGTCCTTTATAACCTTCACCAGTTAAACCCTTTGCTCCTACACTAAAACGTTCATCATGTGATGGTGTCATTATTTCAATATGATAAAGTGAAAAGTCTATTGCGATTTGATCAATCTCTTCCTTTGAAGTAATGCTAACGCGCTTTTGTTCCCAAAAATGACTCCACTTATTAACTGAACTTTCTAGTAGACGATCGTATCCAGCTGATCTATTTTCTTGAACAGCTTGAATACTAGCTTGTGCAGGCTCTTCTTCTACTTTATCAATTGAAGTATAGATTGCACTTATTTTTTCTAATTCGAATGGCTGATCAACGGTTATATCTTGTTTAATGATTGCCATAAGTTGACGATTCTTTGCCACAAAAGAAACATCACTAGTACTTGGCACATTACAAGTTGTTGCTAAAGCGATTGTATGATTACTTTCCGTTGTTGTATATACAGCATGCATTACTTTTTTATCGATTACACGAATGTTTTCTTCTAAAAGGTGTTGCTTTCCAAAATTAGAGGTCTGTGCATCAATACCAGTAGTTATTTTAATTGATGCATCACAATCCAAAGTAGTCACAGTAATTTTTGATGCAAGTAAATGTAAATTATCTTTTGAAACAAACCGTTGAAATTTTAAACAAAAACGATTACCATCTTTGTTTTTCCATACGACTTCTCTTGTTAGTTCACCTTTTTGCATATTTAAAATGCGCTCATAAGAAAGGATTTCACCTGTGAGGACAGAAAAAATCTCACCATTTATTTCAATTTTCATACCAATTAGATCTGGTAAATTTACGATTTCTGTAACATCATTTGATGTGAATTTATTATAAACTCCTGCTACGTACATTCCCCGAGTTTGTTCTGAATAGTTTTCTTCATGACTTGCTCGTAAACCTAAATAGCCATTTCCTAAAGCCATAATCGTTGCGTATTTATTGATAGATTGTAAATCAAATTTATTTTCGTTAATTACATTTACTTCTTTCATAAAGATATACTCTCACCTTTTTCAGCTGATTGATAGATCGCTTCAACAAGTTGTTGGATAGCATAACCTTGTTTTCCATCTGCTAACATGACATTCTTCCCTAAACAACGATCAACAAAAGCAGCCATGCTTTTCGAATGACGGTCAGGATCAGCCTCTTCTCTCTTTAAAAGAGTTACAAGCTCTCCTTTTTCATCTGTATAGATTTCCGCTGGATACATTACAGCACCAGCTTGATCCCCACAAAGTTCTACATTCATTTCTGATTTTTCTTTTATATTCAATGCAAAGGATGTTTCTAATTGAATTAAGCATCCATTCTCTAATTCAATATAAGAAAATAAAGAATCTTCTACTTCAAATTTTGAAGGATCCCATTTACCAAATGCACCTTCATCTTTCTTATGACCAATTTTCTTAAACATTTTTGCTGTTACTTTTTTAACTTTCGGATAGTCCAAAACGTACAGTGCAGTATCAAGCATATGGATTCCTAAATCGATTAGTGGTCCTCCACCTTGGATTTCTTTATTAGTGAAGTTACCCCAACCTGGAATGCCATTTCGTCTTAAAGCCTTCACTTTAACAAAATAAATCTCACCTAATAAACCTTGCTCTATTTTTTCTTTTACGATCGAAACATCATCAGCAAAACGGTGATGAAAATCATAGGCAAGTATGCGTCCCTTCTCTAACGCTGTTTCATACATCTTTCTAGCATCTTCAGCTAAGATAGCAGGTGGTTTCTCACAAAAAACATCACAATTATTTTCGAATGCTTGCATAACACTGTCAAAATGATATTTATTTGGAGTACAAACACTAACAATTTCAGGACTTTCTTTTGCATACATTTCAGTAGCGTCAGTGTAATAGTTAGGAATATTATTACGCTCCGCAAAGCTCCTTAGTGATTCCTCATTTACACCAACTACTGCAACAACTTCTAAATCTTCTCTAGTTTTATAGTAAGCAACGTGAACTTTTTCAGCTATTTGGCCCCCGCCAATAATAGCTACTTTCTTTTTAATCACAATGCTTCTCCTTTTATGTTTAAAGCTTCTTTTATATGATGAAATGCTTTAATGTATTCATCTTCTAAGTTATTTCCTCTTACACGACATTCAAATGTTAAAAAGCCTTCGTATTCATCTTCTTTTAGTTGATCAAAATGCTTTTTAAAATCTAGAGATCCGCTTCCTGGTTGGAAACGGTGGTTATCTGCAATGTGTACATGTTCAACTAAATCACGGTTAGCGTGAAGTGCCTCAGAAATACCATCTTCCTCAATATTCATGTGATAAAAATCTGCAATGATTTTGACATTTTTAAACTGATTATCTTCAATATATTTACGTGCATCAGCTAACGTATTTATCATATGATCTTGATAGCGATTTAAAGGTTCTAAGTAAATAGTCGTTCCAGTTTCACCAGCGACTTTATCTAGAAATACTAGTGAGTCTGTAACTGCTTTACGATCTCCATCTAGACTTCTTGGGGAAGACATAGGCGGTAATCGGAATGTAAACATTCCCCATGCTGCTGGTACAACGATCCCTTTTCCTCCAACTTCTTTTAAGGCTTTTAGAATCTCTTCAATATCTGCTAAACCTTTTAAACGACGCTCCTCAATAAAGTCACCGATCCAACCATAGTAACCACCACAAGCTGTCGTTACAGGTAAACCAGTCTCAGCAATTGCTTCTTTAATTTCTTCTAAATTATCAACTAAAAACTTGCCATCGATTTCAAATCCTTCAAAACCAATTTCTTTTAAGTATTTAAATTTTTCTTTAATATTTTCTGGAAAAAATACTTGATTTTGTGTTCCAATTTTCAACGAAATCCACTCCTAACAGAAGGGAGTGTAATACACTCCCATAATTTTAATGATTGATATTCTTATTATTTTTTAAATTGAACACCCATCTTAATGCTTAGCTCGGGCTTTTGATCAACAAATTCCATATAAGATTCAGCTACTTCTTCAAATGAAACAACTGGTTCAATTAAATCTTCACAATTTAAATAACCATTCATTAATAATTCCCAACAAGTATTTTCGATTCGTTTACGTGACCAACGTGGATAATCCGGGTTTGGTTCACTACTACCTCTTGAAAAGACAATTTTAGCATTGTTAAAATGTGCTTCACGACCAAGATTAAATCCTTCTGGGAAAGGTTTAGCAAAAGCTACATAAGAAATTGTTCCACCGTATGCAATTCCTCTTAGTGCTGCTTGCAGTGAACTTGATACACCACTTGTTTCAATGATTGAATCTGCACCTAATTTATTAGTAATTTTTTTAATTTCATATCCTAAATCGCAGTTTATTGGATCGAAGCAATAATCCGCTCCATTTTTTAACGCAATATCGCATCTATGTTGTAATGGATCTACACCAATTACAATACTAGCTCCAGCTTTCTTTGCTAACTGGATAGCAATTTGTCCAATTGCACCAAGACCTACTACTACTACATAGTCACCCGCTCTAACATTTGCATCTCTAACTCCGCTCATTGCAAATTGTGCTGGATCATAATAAACGGCATTCTTCCATGAAGAGCCTTCTGGCATTTTACGTAATTTATAATTATCTACTGCATTAACGATGACAGTTTCCATTATTGGACCATAAGTACAAACTTGATCTCCTAATTTATACTCAGTTACTTCATCACCGATTTCACAAATGCTACCTACAACCATATTTCCTAATTGAAATTCACCAAATACGATTCCACGTGCAGAACCTTCTTCTCGTGGCATAAACATTTTCCACTCTTCATTGAACTCCTCATCAATAAATGGGCTAAGTCCTCTAAAATCAACTACTTCCGTACCATGCTTTGGTGAAGCAAATTCTACTTTAATTTTTACTTCATTTGATTGTACTGGGCGATCTTCGTACTCGACTAATGCTGCAACTCTTGGTTCAACTGCTACTAATTTTTTCATTTTATTTCATCCTTTCAGTAAAAAATTGTTTCGAATTAACCTTTTACTCCACCTTCAGTTAAGTTCCCTTTAATAAAGTGCTCGGATAATGCATACATAATGACTACTGGTAAAGCAGTAACTAAAGATGCAGCCATCATACGGCCCCACACATAATCTGGTGTACTAAATAAAGTATTTAAACCGATTGGTAACGTAAAGTTTTCTGAACTTGATAAGAAAATTGATGCAAATAAATAATCATTCCATGCAATCATAAATGCATATACGAAAACAGAAACGATTCCCGATATTGATAAAGGAATAATAATATAGAAGATTATTTTTAATCGACTAAGACCATCAATCATAGCCGCTTCTTCTAAATCTTCAGGAATTGTATCGAAATAACTCCTTAACATAAAAATCGCTGTTGGAAGAGTCTGCACAATCATCGTAATGATCAATGCCATTTTTGTATCATATAAGCCAAAGCCAGAAATTATTTTGAATAAAGGTACCACTAGTAAAATCCCTGAAAACATATATACAGTGTAAAAACTAGCATTAATTGTGACTCTTCCTTTAAATTTCAGTTTCGATAATGCGTACGCTCCTAAAATTCCAAGTACAACTGATAATGAAGCTGCTATTATTGAAACGATTAAACTATTTTTGAAGTAGTTTAAATATGGGAAAATTGTTGGATTAAAAATGTCAATATAATGCTGGAAAGTCCATTCATGCGGTAATATTGTTGGATTTGTTGCAATTGCTTCTTTTGAACTTTTTAATGACGTCATTAGCATGATAAAGAATGGAAATAACATGATTCCTAGAATTAGAATCAACACAATGTAGAAACCAGTTTTCTTAATAATTTTGTTTCTTTTGCTACTTACTGCTGCCATTTAAGTTCACCCTCTTTCTTGAAACGATAATTACAATGAATAATATGATGAATAATATTACTGAAATTGACGATGCTTTTCCTAAATTATTGAAAGCAAACGCTGTTTCGTATAAATAAATACCTAAAATATTTACTTTGTTTGTTAATAAATAAACATCTGTAAACATGTAGAACATCCAAATAAATCGTAAAGTTACTACAGTTAGTAATACCGGCATAATCGCTGGTAAAGTTACAACTTTAAACTTTTGCCAAAGTGAAGCTCCATCAATATCAGCGGCTTCGTATAATGACTTATCAATCGTTTGCAAGATTGCTAAAAACGAAATAAACGCATAAGGGAAATACTTCCAAATCGCAAAAACGACTACAACTATAAAACTACTAACTGGATTGTCAAACCATAGTGGTGCAGTTTTAAATAGATGGAAAACATCCGTCCCTAAGTAATTAATAATCCCATATGAGTTATTAAACATATATTTCCAAGCAAAAACTAATGAAATAGATGGCGTTACATAAGATAAGATAATTAAAGATCGAGCAGTTTTACGAAACTTAAATGGTCGATTAAAGAATAACGCAACACCAAGACCAACTACAGTACTACCAACTACAGTTAATACTGTATATAGAATGGTAATTCCTAAAGATTTATAAAACTCAATATCTTTAATAACATCCGTGTAGTGAGATAAACCAACAAACTTAGCTGGTAATCTAGGGTTAATAGGCTGATCAAAAAAACTTATTTTAATATTAGATAACATCGGATAAGCAACTAGTAATAATAGTAGGAAAATACTTGGTAAAAGTAGTACCATGGCTAGCTTTATATCAGATTTTTTTCGGACAATCGGTTTCATACTTCCTCCTAAAAAACAATCTATTCTCTTATTTGATAGATTGGTGATAAAAGAAAAGTTGTTTAAAAAGCAACTTAGCTTGCTTTTCAAGCGTTCGTTCTTCTCAAACAACTTTCAGTAATTAAGGAATCAAATAATTATTACTAGGTAAATTGAATTAAAAAGTAATTATTTTATTACACCTTTTAATTTTTCTCCCGCTTCTTTAATAGCAGAATCTACGCTTTTTCCACCAACAGTCACTTCATTAATTAACTTAGCAACTGCTCCTGAACTTGTAACATCACCCATTTTTAAGAAGTTCTTGTTATCAACAAGACCAAATACTTGAATGTTATCAAACGCGCTTGCGATTTCAGTTGAAAGCTCACCAAATGAATTTACAACTTTATTTTCTTTATATTCTTTGCTTTCTGTTACTTCTTTATTTACTGGTTGAGATCCACCTGGAGACATTAATACTAACTTCGTATTATTTTCAGGTTTTGCCATAAACTCTACTAATTTTTCTGCTGCAGCTTTTTGGTCATCATCTAAACCAGAAGAAATCGTGTAAGCAGATACTGTTCCATAAACTGCTTTTGTTTTTTCAGTTGGAATTACAAATCCAATATTGTTTGTTTTACCTTCCTCATACACTGATGGAAGAATATAAGTTGAATAAACTGCCATTGGAGCAGATCCATTCATGAAAGCATCTTTTACTTCTGTAACATCATTAGAACCTGGCATTGTATATTTTGATAATTCTTTATAGTAGTTTAAAGCTTCTTTCATTTCAGGTGTATTTAATGTTAAATCACCTTTGCTATCGAACATATTTGCATTGTTTGATAAAGCGAATTGTGAGAAGGCTTGCTCAGAAAAACCACCTTCAGCAGTTGGAATTGCAATACCGTATTTTTTACTTCCACTATTCGTAAATGCCTTTGCAATCTTTAAAACATCATCCCAATTTTTAGGTTCTGCGAATCCTTTGTCAGCAAGCATTTGTTTGTTATACCAAATTCCTTGTACCCAACCACTAATTGGAACACCAGTATAATTTTTGCCGTCCTCAGTTTTTAAAAGTTTTAATGCACCTTCATAATAATTATCTTCTCCAACTTTAGAGATAATTGATTTAACTGCATCTTTATCAATTAATTCGTCCTTGTCCATAACTTTTGCATAGTCTTGTCCAACTTCAATAACCGCTGGAAGCTTGCCTGAGCTTGCCAAAGTTACAACTTTCGTATTGTAAGAATCTTCCTCAACTGGAACTTGCTTTACTGTAATATTTGGGTTTGCTTTTTCAAATTTAGAAATTAAATCAGTAATTACTGCTAATCTCTCTTGTTCAACAGAAGAATGCATAAATTCAATCGTTACTTTACCACTCTCTTTTTTACCGCCACCACAAGCTGTTAAACCTACAGCTAACATTAAAACCAAGGACATACTTAAAAGTTTCTTCATTGTTCTTCCTCCTAATTTACTGGTTTTAACCAAAGGAATTGATATGGATCTAAAGAAATGTATTCATTAAATTCTTCTACTTCTCCAGTTAAAATATTCATATACTTTCCATGGAAACCGCATATAGTTTGTTCATTTGATAGATTGTGAAGAATGACGATGCTATCATCTGCATCTTTTCGTTTAATAGCGAATACATTTTCATTCAGATCAAGTACTTCCATTTTTACATTCGGATTAAATAGTTTTTCTTCCTTACGTACTTGAATAATATTTGTAAGCCCTGTGAAAATCTTATTTCTTAATGTTCCTACATCATTTAATTCTTTTTCTATTTCAACAAGTGAATATTTTTGGCGATTAATTGAGCGATTCATACCCGTTTTTTCAACACCTGCATAATCATTTCTAGAACCAAGCATACTTTGGATATAAATTGCTGGTACACCTTGGAATGTTAATAAGATTGAGTGTGCTAACAGGAATTTCTTTACGCGCATATCATCATCTGATGTTTGTTTATTTAAAGCATCTAAGTAAGTTACATTAATTTCATATGGACTTTCTGTGCCATCTGAATTTTTCTTATAATTTACTAATGCTCCTTCTACCTTTAAATCTTCTACTAACGAAAGAATTTCTTCTTCAGGGATAATTCCACGAATCGGATTTAAACCAATTCCATCATGTGAAGCTAAGAAGTTGAAAAAAGTTGTATCTTCTCCAGAACCTTCTAGATTTTTTGCCCAATTTGTTAATACACTACCATTCCCTTTATGAAGTGAATATAAAACTAATGGAGGTAGTGGAAATTGGTAAACCATATGTGCTTCATCATGTCCGTTACCAAAGTAAGAAATATTATCTAAATGAGGTACATTCGTTTCAGTAATCATTACTGTACCCTTAGCTGCTTCATCTAATAAATCACGGAATAATTTAACGATTTCATGTGTTTTTTCAAGATGGATACATGAAGTACCAACTTCTTTCCACATATATCCTACTGCATCCAGTCTTACATATTCCGCACCTTGTTCAAGGTAGAAAAGTAAAACATCAATCATATCTAATAAAACTTGTGGATTGCTAAAGTTCAAATCAATTTGATCGTCACTGAAGGTTGTCCAAATGTACTTCTCTTCACCGGTTGCTAATTTGAATTTTGATAGTAATGGAAGTGCTCTTGGTCTAGTTACAGAGCTTAAATCAACCGAAGGATCCATATCAATGAAATAGTCTTGATATTTTGGATCACCGTTTAAGTATCCTTGGAACCATTCACTCTTACTTGAGATGTGATTACATACATAATCAAACATGATTCTTGCTGATTTCGATAAACTTTCAACATGTGACCAATCTCCTAAATCAGGATTTACTTTCTTATAGTCAACTACTGAAAAACCATCATCAGAAGTGTAAGGATAAAAAGGTAAAATATGAACAAGTTCAAATTTATCTACTAAATGTTCATCAAACATCTTTTTAAAAGTTTCTAATGTTGGAATTCCCTCTTCTTGGAACTGATCACCGTAAGTAATTAAAACTACATCTGATTCGTCCCAATTTTGTTTTCTTTTTTTCGTAATTTTTATTTTAGCTTCTTCAATGCGATTTACGATTGCACTATAAAGTTGATCAATGTCTTTGTTTTCATAAATATAGGCTAATCTTTCTTTAATTTTACTCATAAGATTCCTCCTTGTGGTATCGCTCCCACAGAGATTAAAAAAATATAGAAAATACTTTTGGTACCGCTCCCAAATTCAATATATTATAGAAAGCGCTTACTGTCAATTTAAAAAATTTACTTAAAAAAATTTTTTTGTCAAAAGTTTATTTATTTCATAATAGTATCTATTTATTTAATCATTTTACTATTTTTAGCTATTGATACTTTCTTCTATTATCCATATAATTGCCCTAGTATTATTATTTAACAAGTTATTTTTCATATTCTTTGTTCACAGTCTTGACAAATTTTAAAAAAAATCGATACTATCATTTATATTAAGAACAATTTTTTTCGATTAACCGCTCCTAAATTATTATGTGAAAATAACGTTCCAATATACTCTTTTTTATTTCCACCTCATATTTTTTTAAAATTTATAAACTATATAATGTTAACGGTTAATTTCATAAATCGCTTTAAATTAGAAGAGGAGAATACAAATGGGCCCTACAATTTATGATATAGCTCGTGTAGCCAACGTTTCAAAGTCCACTGTATCTCGCGTACTAAATAATAAAGATAATATTTCAGAAGAAAGTCGTAACCGAGTTTTGAAAGCTATTGAAGAATTAAATTACCAACCTAATAAATTAGCTCGAGCTCTTACATCATCAGGATTTGACGCCATTTTGGTAATGTCTCGTTCCACGAAAACAACCGCGGGAAATACCTTTTTCTCTGAGATTATTCACTCTATTTCAACGAGATCAGAAGTAGAAGATTTTGACGTGATTATACAAACATCAAAAAATAGTAAAGATGAGTTAGATAAGTGTATAGAAAAAATTCGTGGGAGAATGATCAAAGGAATTCTAATGTTGAGTTCACCTGCAAATGAGGATTTTTTTAAAGAATTAGATAAATATGAAATTCCAGTAGTCGTTATTGGAAGAGTTGAAGGAAACTATCAACATATTTACTCAGTAGATACCGATAACTTTAATGACAGTTATCAATTAGTTCAACATTTGATTAATCAAGGGCATACAGATATTGCATGCCTTCATTCTTCACTTGATTATCATGTATCAATTGACAGATTGGAAGGATATAAAAAATGTCTACTTGATAACGGAATTCCACTTCGATCTGATCGTATTATTGATAGTGGATATACAATGGAAAAAGCATATGAAACTTCAGAGTCACTATTGAAATCTAAAGATTTACCTACTGCAATTTTTGCAATAGATGACCTGAAAGTGATTGGACTTTATAATACAACTGCAAAGTTAGGAATATCCATTCCGAAAGATGTATCAGTTATAGGATATAATAATGGGATTTTTTCACCATTGTTCTCGCCACCTTTAACAGGGATTGAAATTCCTGTTATGAAGCTTGGTGAAATTGCTACAGACTTACTTTTTAAGCGAATAAAAAATGTACCTAAAAAATCAGAGCACATTATTGTTCCAACAAAGCTGGTCGAACGAAAATCAGTAGCGAAATTAAATTGAATGAAATTATGGAGGTATCATTTTGAAAAAACAAATTGAAGCATTTATTTTTGATTTAGACGGTGTAATTACTGATACTGCTGAATTTCATTATTTAGCGTGGAAAAAGTTAGGTGAAGACTTAGGAATTCCTTTTGATCGTGAATTTAATGAAACATTAAAAGGTGTAAGCCGAACAGATTCATTAGAAAGAATCCTAACATTAGGAAACCGACAAAATGATTTCACTGAAAGCGAAAAAAATGATTTAGCAACAAAAAAGAATGCACAATATGTGGAACTAATTCGCAATATATCTGAAAAAGACTTATTACCCGGCATTGAATCATTTTTAAAGCAAATTAAAGAAGCTGGTATTAAAATTTCAATGGCATCTGCTTCAAAAAATGCATTAATGGTCGTTAAAGCTTTAGGCATTATTGATTATTTTGACCATATCGTTGACGCTGCAACAGTCATTAATTCTAAGCCAGATCCAGAAGTATTTTTAAAAGCTGCCGAAGCAGTTTCTGCTAAACCTGAGAACTGCATCGGTGTGGAGGACGCGGCAGCTGGAGTAGACGCGATTAACTCGGCTAATATGTACTCAGTTGCGATTGGAGATGCTGCAATTTTAGGCCATGCTAACCTAGTTTTATCATCAACTGAAGAATTAGAACTTAATCGTATTATTGATAAGTATTTAACAGTTTAATATCAAAGAGCATTTTGATTAATTAATAATAAAAAAACGAAAACCTGATTTTCATTTTCTAGGTTTTCGTTTTTTTATTATGAGAATATCTCTTCTTGTTTTCCAACCAACTCAATCTCAAATCCTAAATCTTCTAGCATTGCATGGTCACTATTTGTCTCCTGACCTTCCGTAGTCAAATAATCACCTATAAAAATACTATTTGCAGCATACAGTCCTAGTGGTTGTAAACTACGCAAATTTACTTCACGTCCTCCAGAAATTCGAATTTCTTTCGTTGGATTTATAAAGCGGAAAAGTGCTAATACTTTTAAACAATAACGTGGATTTAATTCATTCACGCCTTCTAGTTTCGTTCCATCAATAGCATGTAAAAAGTTTACCGGAATGGAATCTGCATCCAATTTATGTAATGACCTCGCGATCGAAATAACGTCATGTTTTGTTTCCTTCATACCAATAATGGCTCCCGAACACGGAGATATACCTGACTGTTTAACTTTCTCAACCGTATCGATTCGATCCTGATATGTATGAGTTGTCGTAATATAATTATGGTGCTCAGCTGATGTATTTAAATTATGATTATATCGATCAACACCTGCTTCTTTCAGTTCATTTGCTTGTTGATCTTTAATAATCCCTAAGCAAGCACATACTTTCATACCATATAATTCTTTGATTTCCTTTACTGCATCAGTTACTACATTTACATCTCGATTCGTTGGTCCGCGCCCACTTGCAACAATACAATATGTACCTGCTTTTAATTCAAAAGCACGCTTTGCCCCATCAAGAATTTCTTCTTTAGATAGAAAAGGATATTTCTCAATCGGTGCACTAGAAATTGAAGACTGAGAACAATAACCGCAATCTTCAGGACAATAACCACTTTTAGCATTAATGATCATATTAAGTTTGACTTTTTTTCCATAATAATGTTTCCTTATGATAAATGCACCGTGTAAAAGTGAAAGTAATTCATCATCTTCACATGACAATATACTTAAAGCTTCCTCATTTGAAATTTCTTTACCTAAAATAACCTCTTGCGCTAACTTAGTCCAATTCATATGATCACTCACCATTTCATTGATTTTTTGTTAATAATTGTTGAAATTCCAAAATAGATTCTTCCGTAAAGAAGTCCATCTGCTCCGGTATAAGTCCAAGAATGTTATGACCTGTTAATTTTTCTAGCATGACTAAATTATCTTTTTCCATTTCACCCATAACTGATGGTACTTTATTAATTAATAATCCCATTAGATTAATTTCGTGTGATTTTAAATATTCAGTTGTTAATACAGTATGATTAATTGTTCCTAGCTTTAATGATGTAACAAGGATTACAGGTAAGTTTAATAGTTTTATTAAATCAATCGTTCCAAAATTTTCTTTTAATGGAACCGCAACTCCACCCGCTCCTTCAACAAAAACAACATCATGCTTATTTTCTAATTGCTTATATTTTTCTAAAATAACTTGTTCATCAATATAAACATCTTCTAGTTTACTAGCTAAATGCGGCGAGACCGGTGTTTTCATTGTATATGTACTGTAGTAATCATGCTCTTCTGTTAGTTCTAGTTTCTCTTTATAAAAGGCTGTATCTTCCCCTATGAGGCTATTGTTAATATTAACAACTCCACTTTGTATTGGTTTATAAGGTATTGCATCGATTCCTTTGTTCTGTAAGCAATCCACCATTTGGGCAGTAACATAGGTTTTTCCAATATTCGTATCGATACCAGTAACAAAATATCCTTTTCCCATCTTAAGCAGCCACCTTTTTTTCATTTTCTCTAGCTTTTACAAAATGAGAATGTAGGCGCACCGCCAATACTCCTCCAAAAACAGCTAGTAATAAATCTTGCCCAATACTATATACGAATCCCATCATTAGAACTTGTTTTAATGAAACGGGACTATCTAACCAAGTGTTTAATGAAATATATACATATGTAATGCCTAAAATATAAACAATAATTAACCCTATTACATTAGCAAAAATAAAATTCTTAAGTGTTGGTTTCCTTGTTTTTTCAACGATCGATCCAATTACAAAAGCGGCAATAATGAAACCGATTAAATAGCCAAATGTTGGTTTTAAAACATATTCAGGTCCGCCACCTGAAGCAAATACTGGTATTCCGATTAATCCAATTCCAACATACAGTAGTTGACTCATCATTCCTTTTTTACTTCCTAAAAGGCAGCCCGCTAAAAATACAAAAAGAATTTGAAGCGTAAAAGGAATCACTGGTAAAGGAATCTTAATAAAGGCTCCAATCGATGTTAGTGAGGCAAATAATGATATTACTGTTAATGATAAAGTTCTATTTTGCATTGTATCCCCCCTATTAGTTTATAAGTTTGGCAAATTAGCAAAATTTGACAAACTAACAAAATTAAATTAACATGCAATTGAAATATATGTCAACCAAACAATTAAAATAGGTTAACATATAAAACAAGGGGGAACATATATGAACCATGAACTCTATAAAGATTTATCTAAAAAAAATAAACAGTATCTTTGGCACCCTTTTACTCAAATGAAGGATTATATAAACGAAGACCCGCTAATTATTTCACATGGTAAAGATCGAAAACTATATGATGTATTAGGCAATGAATATTACGACGGTGTATCCTCTATTTGGTTAAATGTTCATGGTCATAATATTCAAGAATTAAACGAAGCCATACATGAACAATTAGAGAAGGTTGCCCATTCAACACTTCTAGGAATGGCTAATATACCTGCCATTCTATTAGCAGAGAGACTAGTCGAAATTTCGCCTAACGGTTTAGAGAAAGTTTTTTATTCAGACTCGGGAGCCACCTCAGTTGAAATTGCGATTAAAATGGCCTACCAATATTGGCGAAACAAAGGTAAATCTAATAAAAATACTTTTGTTACGATGAAGGAAGCTTATCATGGGGATACAATCGGTGCGGTATCTGTAGGTGCAATCGATTTATATCATCAAGCATATAATGAGTTACTGTTTCCAAGCATAAAGGTTTCTTATCCACATCTTTATCGTTCAAAATATGTGGGAACTGAAGAAGAAATAATTAATTCCTATGTAAAAGAGGTTGAAAATTTATTCATCGAAAAAGCTAATTCAATTGCGGCATTAATTATTGAACCAATTGTTCAAGGAGCAAGTGGTATTATTGTCATGCCAAAAGGGTATTTAAAAGCAATTCAGGAATTATGCATAAAGTATGATGTATTGTTAATTGCTGATGAAGTTGCAACAGGATTTGGTCGAACCGGTAAAATGTTTGCTTGTGAGCTAGAAGGAGTTACGCCAGACATTTTAACTTGCGGTAAAGGGTTAACCGGTGGCTATTTACCAGTAGCAGCAACTTTAACGACTAACAGAATTTATGAAGCATTTTTAGGGACATACGTAGAACAAAAAACTTTCTTTCATGGTCACAGCTATACAGGTAATCCCCTTGGATGCGCTGTTGCATTAGCGAATCTAGATTTATTTAATAAAACGAAATTATTACAACATGTCGAAACAATCTCAACTTATGTCCAAGAGAAACTAATGCAATTTAATGAGTTAAATCATGTTGGAGATATACGTCAAAGTGGCTTGATGATTGGAATTGAACTAGTAAAATCAAAGGATACTAAAGAAACTTTCCATTGGAATGAAAGAATTGGTGTGAAAGTAACTAAAAGAGCAAAAGAGCTTGGGCTACTCACCCGTCCACTTGGAAATGTTATTGTATTTATGCCTCCATTAGCTTCAAAGGAATCGGAGCTTGATGAAATGTTAGACATTCTTTATCGCGCTATTTCTGAAGTTACGGAAAACGTGATCTAAGCATTCGTTACATTTTGAATTAGTGTAATTTGATAACTGCACAATTAAAGTTTAACCACTTTAAAAAATTGTTCAAAAATAAAGAATCCCCGTATTGTAGACAGCTTTACTGTATACTACAGGGATTCTCCTTCCAATAATAATCATTTATTTAGTTTACGTTTTTAACAATTTTTCCTCACGCATATTCTCTTTTAAAAGCGAAACAAATCGAAACAACTCCAATGAAAATATAATTCCACTTAACCAAACCGAACTGAATACAAACCCAGCAGCAATATCACTAGGCAATAAGTGGTGCAAATAGACACTGCTAATCGAAAATAATACAACAACAAAGATAAAACAAAAGAACATGATCAAATTAAGCATATAAGCTTTGTTGTGCCGAATTAACATAATAATGAAATAACCTAATACTGTTAAAATCAACATAGACTTTTCATTTGGAAAGTTCTTACCTACATTACTCCCCAACATAAAGTTGAATATCCAAGGAATCCCTATAGATAGGATAAGAATCCCAGCTAAACTAGCGATAAAAAAGAGCAATTCAAGCCATTTATTTTTGTTATTTATCAGGATCACTAAGATTGTAGCAAGTGAAATCGTCAATAAAACCTTCCAAGTCGATAATGAATAAATAAAATTCATACTTCCATGCCAATTTTGATTAAACAAATTAAAAACAATGGTCTCGAATATGGAATTGAATTTAACAAATTCATTGCTAATCGTGTCTTGAATTAACCCGACCATTAAGATAAAAAACGTTACGAAAAAAATTAAACAGATTAAGATGATCAATTTTATTTTCATAAAGCTTTTAAATCTCTTGAAACTTGATTCAAAAATTAATAGTAATGACTCTTTAATTATTTCCTTATTTGCTTTAACAACAAAGAAAGCGAGCACGATAAATCCTAATAATATGCTACCTAATACTAACCACTTTTTAATTTCTACTTGATAGATATCCCATTTAGGTCCCATGGCCTGTCCTAACCAAATAAACGTTCCAATCCAAAGAAATACACCTATATAGGAAAAAATAGCAAAGGATCGATATGGTAATTTAATAATTCCAGAAATAATGCTAGCGAAATGTCTAATCCCAGGAATAAAGAAAGATACTAGTAATAATACCTTCCCATATTTTTCATACCATTTTGACATCTTTACTATCTTTTCAGGACCCATATGGATATAGTGCCCAAATTTGCGAAAAAACGGAGTACCAAGTTTATATCCTAACCAATAGGAGATCGTTACCCCAACAATTCCTCCAAGACCAGCAGAAATAATAGACAAAACAATATTCATTTTCCCATGAAAACATAAAACACCTACATAACTCATCAATGCTTCATTCGGTATAGGAACTATAATCAATTCCAACATTAATGATAAAAATAGGATAATATAGCCATATTCATTTAATAAATGGATGATTTCGTTCATATTAAAACCTCAATTTTCAATACTCTGTACTGATTATTTTCTCTTAATCTCATCTAGTGGAAATACTACCTCTATTTCCGTTCCTACATTTTCAACACTTTTTATATTAATCTTCCCATTATGCAAGCTAATTATATTTTTAGCTATTGAAAGTCCAAGTCCAGTGCCACCACTAGTTTCACGGCTACGCGCTTTATCAACTCGATAAAATCGTTCGAAAATATTTTCTAATTCTTCCTCTCGAATCCCAATCCCATAATCTTTTATTGAAAGAATAGCTGCTTCACTACCACAACTAATGTTTATCTCAATTTTGTCTGAACTGTACTTTATTGCATTATCTAAAAAGATAATAATAACTTGTTTAATTTTAAGTTCATTTCCTTTAATAAATATTTTCTGTTTTTGAGCGTGTAAAGTAATTTCTCGTTTATACACATTTTGGAGCTGTATTAAAGTCGAATTACATAAAGCAACTAGTTCGACTGGATCCATTTCAATATTCTTTAAATTTTCCGATTCGGCTAAAGCTAATAAAGTTTTTGTTAAATCTTGCATACGGTTGGCTTCGGAATAAATCGTCTCAATAGCTTCTGTCGCCATTTCCTCATTTTTAAAACCACGTCTTCTTAATAAGTTAGCAAAGCTACTTATAACCGTAATAGGAGTCTTTAACTCGTGAGATGCATCTGATACAAACTGCTTCTGTTTTTCGATGCTGTCTTGTAGCCTGCTGATCATTCGATTAAATGTGCTTGCCATTTTGTGTAATTCATCTTTCGTTTCATTTTTTATTAAAATCTTTTTTGGAACCCCACTTTTTTCAATATCTTCCATCGTAGTAATCATAGAAGTAATTGGGTTCATTATGATGCGTGTTAACCATCTTCCAGCCATCATTGATAAAATTGCCGAAACACCAGTAACAATTGCCATTATTGTTAGTAACAAATCTTTTCGACCTTCTAGTCCTACTAACAACTCCCCAATTTCGAGCGTTCCAATCACTTTTTGGTCCTGTAAAATTGGTACGCGGACGACAATATTTTGATGCTCACTAAAAGGGATTAGCTTCGTTTCTTCTTTTTTAGTGAACTTAGGATTAATACGATTCAGTAGTTTATCATTACTAATCTCTGTCACAATTTTTGAGGTTGGATCTATGATTCGAATATAAGAATGATTAGACATAAATGGATATAATTCCTCTTCATTCATCTTCAATGTGATTGGAATTTCCTGTTTTTTTAAGATTTCATGAGCCTTTTGACTCACAACATGTTCTTCCATATTTACAGTCGTTTTCATAAACAAATAAAAAACTAACCCGTTAATTAAAACCAGAATGATTAAGATCCATGAAGTAATTAGCAAATTTATTTTAGTCGTTATTTTCATCTTAACCCTTCCTCATTGTGTACCCCACACCTCGTATAGTTCGAATTAAAGGAACGTCAAAGTCCTCTTCAATTTTTTTTCTTAAATGCCTAATGTATACATCAACAACATTTGTTTCCCCTTCATACTCATAACCCCAAACGGTTGTTATGATGCCTTCTCTTGTCACAATTTTATTTTGGTTTGTTAATAAATATACTAATAAATCATACTCTTTTGGTGTTAATGAAATGACTTTATCATTCCTCTTTACTTCTCTAGCTTCTAAATTAACAACTAAATCCTCAATCGTTAAAGTGGGATTTTCGTCTTCGCTTTTCTTAAATTCATGAACCAAATTACTTGATCTTAGACACGAACGTATTCTTGCTAAGACTTCTTCGATTTCAAAAGGTTTCGTAATATAATCATTAGCACCATAATCAAGTCCGATAATTTTATCATGTGTTGCATCTCGAGCTGTTAATAAAATTACTGGCACAAATTGATTTGTTTTTCTTATTCTTCTTAATACTTCGATTCCACTCAATTCAGGTAACATAACATCCAATAAAATTAGATCGACATTATTGCTTAAAGCCGACTCTAAACCAGCTTTTCCATTATGTTCGACTAACACTTCATAACCCTCATATTCTATTTCTAATTTTAAAACTCGAGCTATATTTATTTCATCCTCAATAATTAAGATTTTTTTCATTTAACTCACCTATTTCAATTAATAGTTTTAGTATCTAAAAAAACTCTATTCTATTTTTAAGACTGATTCTAGTTTTAGAAGTTCCTTGTTAAATGCCATTATAGAACTTTTGATTCGTATTTTTTTCATTTTAATCTAATTTTAATTGATTATTCATTAAAGTTTCAGTTAGGAATTTTAAAATGACATGGAGTTGATTTATGAAATAATTTTCAATTTAAAATAAAAATCTTAGGAGGTATAAGATGAAAAAATTTATAGAAGGGACCATGCAAAGAGCAATTTTAATGATTGTTTGCGTCGTAATGATCGTAACTTGGGGTGCTATTTCAGCTTACCAAATGCAACGCGATTATTTACCAGGTATAAACAATTCAACTCTTACTGTAAGCATGCGTCTACCTATGTACCAGGCCGATCAAGTAAAACAAAATATTACAAATAATCTTGAAAGTGCTGTAAGAACAACAGAAGGATTACAAGATATTGAAACTAGCTCCTATGATGGTGGAGTTTTTATGAGTCTGTATTTTCCAATGAATACAGATATGAAACAAGCCGAAGTTGATGTAAATAAAGCTTTAGAAAATGCGGACATTCCTCCGACAATTACATCTAAACCTCTAGTTACTAGACTTACAACTAGTTCATTTCCAATTCTAACTTACAGTTTGACTAGTGATAAATTAGATGATAATACTTTAAAATCAGTAACTCAAATGGATATTGTGCAACACCTTAAAACAGTACCAGGCGTATCTGATGTTTCAGTGTTCGGTGGTGCAAAAGACGGATACGTACTAACTGTTAGAACGAAGGACCTAGTAAAATATAAACTTACTTTAGATGACTTAAATAAAGCTTTAGCTGTATCAGTTCCGTCCTTACCTGAAGGAACGATCTTACAAAATCAATTGTCTATTCCAGTTAAATTTGATGGATGGAATTTAAATGTTAAACAATTAAATGATGTAAAAATCAAAAATTCAGATGGTGAGCAAATTCCACTTTCAGCATTTGCAACTGTTACTCACGCCCTAAATGATGTAAAAACGATTGCAAGAACAGATGGAAAAACAAGTGTTCAATTAAATGTTATTAAAACTCAAAGTGCAAACATTACCGACGTAGCAAAAAATGTGAAGGATAGAATTCAAAGCTTACAACAAGTAAAAGACGGTACTGTAAAACTGACACCTCAATTAGATCGTGAAAAAGAATTAAATGATTCATTAAACGGTTTAATTCGTGAAGGTTTACTTGGATGTCTTTTCTCAATGATTTGTGTATTTTTCTTCTTCCGCAATGTAAAATCAACATTAGTCATTGCAATTTCATTACCAATTTCTTTATTAGCAACAACAGCTATCTTAAAATCAATGGGTATTACACTTAATATTTTAACCGTCTCAGGTTTAATTGTTGCAATGGGTCGTATTGTTGATGATTCCATCGTTATCCTTGATAATATGTACCGTAAAAGAGAACAAAATCCTGATAAATCATTACTATTTTCATTGAGTTCAGCAGTTTATGAAATGACACCAGCAATTTTAGCATCAACACTTACAACAATTGCTGTTTATATTCCAATTGCCTTTGTAGGTGGAGCTATTAGTGCTTCATATAGTGGTTTTGCATGGTCTGTTGTTATCTCTCTAATTATATCGTTCTTTGTAGCAATTCTTGTTATTCCAGCACTTGCGTTAATGGGTTGGAAAAATAATACAAAGAAAACAAAAGCTGTTTCTTTAGAACCAATGATGAAACCGATCTTATTATCATCATTAAAGAAGAAAAAACTTACAATTTTCATTTCAGCTTTAATATTTATTTTCGCAGTAGCGTTTGGTTCGTTTTTACCGGTTTCATTTTTACCAAGTGCTAAAACGGGTCAAGTGGCAATTAAACTTGAATTACCTCAAGGAAGTACATTAATGCAGGTAGATTCTGAGGTTCAAAAGGTAGAAAATCAATTAAAAGATAATCCAAAAATAAAATCTTATATAGCTAATTTTGGATCTACTAATACGCCGCAAAGTGATGATGTATTCGACCAAGGCGGTGGTTTCCTACAAAAACCTAATGTTGCGAATCTTTCTGTTGTTTTAAAGAAGGAAAAGGACTCAGACCAAGTCATTAAAGAACTTGGAAAACAATTGCCGCAATTATCTAAAAATGTAGCTTATACTGTTTCAAGTCAAAGTATTGCTGGTGATGATTCATTGTTGAAAGTCATATTTACTGGCTCTGATCAAGCTACACTAGACAAAATTGTAGATCAAATGAGATCAAAACTTGTTAAAATTGATGGACTAAGTGTCGATGGAAAAGTAGATTTAACATCTGGTCTTCCAAAATATAAAATTACATTTAACCAACAAGCAATTGAACAAAATGGAATTCAATTAACAGATATAACGAAAGTAATTAACCGTTATATGTCACAATCTAAAGATGCTACATTTGTAGTTGACCATATAAGTCTGCCAGTTGATATGTATCTTGATCAAATTAGTAGTGGAAATACTCAAGTTCAATTAAATGCATCGCCAGAAGATGTAATTAATTCGCTTAAAAATGAAACTTTCCTAACAAGCAGTAATAAAACCGTCAAACTTGAACAAATTGCTTCTATTACGAAAGATACTGCTCCTTCAACGATTAATGAACGCAATGGAGAGCCTTACTCAATCGTTACAGGTCAAATAACTTCAAATGACATTAGTAAAGTTTCAAAACAAGTTGATGACGTAATTAGTAAACAAGCTCTTCCTAAAGGAGTAAGTTACTCAATGGGCGGTATCACTCAACAAGTAAAAGAAATGATTTTTGATATGTCAATTGCCGTAGCCTTCTCTATACTTTTAGTTATGGTCATTACTTCTTCATTATTTAAAGGATGGAGAGCCCCAGTTTCAGTATTATTAAGTATCCCACTAGCATTAAGTGGTGTTGTTATCTCTTTAGTAATAGTAGGTGGAGAATGGAACTTAGCAGCACTAATCGGGGTCTTAATGTTAACTGGAATTGTAGTAACAAATGGTATTGTACTAGTTGATAAGATTGAGCGTAATCGTAAAAATGGTATGAATACTGAAGAAGCCGTAATTTCTGGTAGTCTTTCAAGGATTAGACCAATCTTAATTACAGCAGCTACGACAATTTTAACACTATTACCACTAGCATTTTCACATCAGGGTGATACTGTTATTTCACAGACATTAGGAATTGTAGTAATAGGTGGGATGATCACCTCTACTTTAAATAGCTTTTTAGTAATACCAATTATTTATCAATGGTTGCATAAAAAACAAGCAAATAAGAAAGTGATTTCAACTGAGGAAGTTAATTCACTATAATTTTTTAAAGGTAACTCTATTTTTGAGAGTTACCTTTTTCATGCTATTGAAGAATAATCTTGTCAATTAATTATCAAATTTTCGTAAAGGAGTAGAGTGATGTTGATTTCCATTACAGGATACTCGCTTTCCATGGGGCAGGACCTTCTCATTGCGATAAAAAAATTACTATTAATATCAACATTAACAATAAATAAGCAATTTCTCGAGATGAATCTAACTCAAACAAAGGCAAAAAAATAGAGTGAAGAAACCTAGTGTTTCTCACTCTATTTTTACTTATTATAATCGTTTTCCTTTTTTATTGAATTTCCTTTTATTTCTTCTAATGAATTAAAATAAATCTCAATTTCACTCATTTTTAGTTGTATTTCTTTAATTGAATCCTCTAATATTTTCGTTAAATCATTTTGTACTTGTATAATAACTTCATCATTTTCTAGACCATCAAATCGGATAATACGTTTAACTTTTAGCTCTTCAAGTGCCATCTTCATTTCGATCTTAGTAACAATCTCTTTCATTAAACGATTGACGTTTTTTTCAAAGTATTTTTCTTTGGCTTGTCCTATTTCTGTAGTAGTAATTTTTTGTTCGAAATTCAATCCATACACACCTCATCATTAAATTATCCACATATCAATATATGCGAAATTTTAAAAAGTGGTACAAGATGAAATTAAAATCTCATCTATTAATTTCAGTAATTATTTTAGTTACCTTAGACGGAAAAAATGTTACTACTTTTTATTTTGTAATAATAAAAATAATTCTTATATTACTAAATTAATGATTTACTTTGTTTCCTATTTTAACTACTATCAAATTAGTAATTGAACTACTCACCACTTAACACCCTTACAGGTTGTTTGAAGTGGGAGATTCTTGGGAACTGAGCATACTTGCTAGTGTATTTCTTTGCCAGCAGAGGTTTCTCTTATTTGCCAAGCTAACCCCGTAGATTCCTACGGTTCTATGATTAATTATGCCAAAGCTAATGTTCGTAAACCTTCAGCTAGAATATTTTTACTGGCATTTATGTCTCGATCGTGATGTTCATGGCAAAAAGGGCAGGTCCATTCCCTTATTTCAAGAGGTTTCTTGCCATCTTGGTGCCCACAATCGGAACATATTTGACTGGATGGAAACCAATTACTCACTTTCATGATTGTTTTACCGTACCACGTAGCTTTGTATTCTAATTTCGTTACAAAAGCAGACCATGATACATCAGAGATCGATTTGGCTAATTTACGATTACGTAGCATTCCTTTTGTATTCAAGGTTTCAATACAGATTAGATCGTGGTTTTTGATGATTTCTGTACTCAACTTGTTAAGGAAATCGTCACGCTGATTCAATACTCTTTCGTGTAATCTAGCGACTTTTCGTTTTTGTTTCTGATAGTTTTTTGCATCAAGAAGGTTAATCCCATTCTTTTTAGCATGTAACGCACGTCTTGAAAGTTTTCGTTGTTCACGTTTTAGTTTCTTTTCCATTTTGGCAGTAAATTTATTGTTATCAATCTTGCTTCCGTCAGAAAAAATGGCAAAATCAGTGATGCCTATGTCGATACCAATCGATGATTCAGCTTTCACCAGTGGTAGTACGTCTACTTCTACAAGAATGGATACAAAGTATTTACCACTCGGAGTTCGTCTAACGGTCGCATTCAAAACACGACCATGTACTTCGCGACTTTTAGCAAAGCGAACAAGACCAAGTTTAGGTAGTTTCATTTTGTTTCCGACAACGGCAATGTTCCCGTTTGTTTCTTTTGTTGTATAGGATTGAACTCGATTCTTTTTAGACTTAAAGCGTGGTGCGTTATTCTGCTTTTTGAAGAATCGTGAATACGAATCTGCGAGGTTTTTCAGTGAGGATTGAAGAGCAATACTGTCAACTTCTTTGAGCCATACTAATTCTTTTTTCAACTTTGTTAATTCAGCAGAACAAGAATTGTACGTTAATCCTTTGCCAGTTTCTTTGTATGTGTCGTTCCATTGTCCTAAAAAGTGATTGAATACAAAACGACTACATCCAATCGTTTTGGCGATTAGTGTTGCCTGTTCTTTAGTTGGATAGATACGGAATTTATATGCTTTATTGACTAGCATTGTTTTCACCTAAATCATTCCTTGATTTTTAATCTTTTTCTTAACTACATTGATGGGAGAACCACCAGTAGTTAGTAAGCAAAAACTTCTTGACCAAAACATTTCTTCCCATAGCTTTTTTCTAATTTGGTGGAAAGGCACGTTTGATCATGATATGATTATTGCTTTCTAATTTCACTTTAATATCAGCCTTTCTTTTACTTAAGACTGAGCATATCATTGAGTTATGAAGCAGACAACAAAAAAGCCTTTAAGCTTACGCACGCCTAACCGACATTCATCTCCCACCTATTACTGGTGTTATCACACCTTCACGAAATTGAGGAAGGAGTCTTCTGTCGAATAATAATAAAAGAAAGGTAGATTTGATGATATTTCATATTGATCCGTCGTTATTATTAACTTTAATTGTATTTGGATTTTTAGCTGCATTTATTGATACTGTAGTTGGAGGCGGTGGGCTAATTACTTTACCAGTATTATTATTTACTGGTCTATCTCCAGCTGCTGCCGTCGCAACGAACAAATTAGCTGGGTCAATCGGCTCTTTAACGAGCACAATCATGTTCTATCGTTCTGGAAAGCTTGATTTGAAATCTGTCTATAAGTTATTCCCACTCACCTTTATTGGTTCCATTTTGGGGGCTTGGACGGTACATTTAATTGACCCTACAGTTCTTAAGCCTCTTATGCTCGTTATGCTTGCAGCAGTTGCAATATATACTATTTTTAAGAAAGATTGGGGAGATACTACTACTAATAAAAATCTCTCAGTTACTCGTATTATTCTGTTTATGCATTTAATTTTTGGTATTGGTTTCTATGATGGATTCATTGGTCCTGGAACTGGTTCATTCCTAATATTTGCTTTTTTAATGATGGGGTTTGATTTCTTAAAAGCTGCAGGCAACGCAAAGTTTTTAAATTTTGGTAGTAATATAGCTGCATTATTAATGTTTATGTACTTGGGACAAATTCATTATGCCTATGGGTTCGCTATGGGACTTGCACAAATAGCAGGGGCAATTTGTGGTTCAAAATTCGCTATTAAAAAAGGCAGTGGCTACGTTCGAATCCTTTTTATTACAGTAACCTTTATCTTATTAGCAAAAAATACTTTTGATTATCTTCATTAAGATAATCCTTAACGCTCAAACCGGATTAGATCGTTGTAAAAAATGGTAAGCAAATTATTGTAGAATTTGCTTACCATTTTCTTTTTAGTTAGATTATACAGCTTCTATGATAATTGAAACTCCTTGCCCGCCACCTACACATAAAGTTGCTAAACCAATTTGTTTCTTTTGACGTATTAATTCATGTAATAAAGTAACTACAATTCTTGTACCTGAACAACCGATTGGATGTCCTAATGCAATAGCTCCTCCATTTACATTAATAATTTCTTCTGATATATTTAATTCTTTATTTACTGCTAGTACTTGTGCAGCGAATGCTTCATTGATCTCTGCCAATTCTATATCCTGTATCGTTAGATTTGCTCGTTGCAGTGCTATTTGTGTTGCTGGAACTGGACCAATTCCCATAATCGAAGGAGCAACAGCAGCGCTTGCTACCGAACGAATTTTGGCAAGGGGTTTTAAGCCATATTCTCTCACTGCTTGTTCAGATGCAACAATAACAGCAGCTGCACCATCATTTAATGATGAAGCATTTCCAGCTGTCACTGTTCCATTCTCTTTAAAAGCTGCTTTAAGAGTTTGTAGTTTCTCTAGACTAGTATTTTTTATGTTCTCATCTTCTTTAAATAAAATGGGACCTTGTTTAGTTTTAATCGTAATTGGAACAATTTCTTTTTCAAATTTGCCCTGTTCCCTAGCTCTAAACGCTTTTTGCTGACTTTCTAAAGCAAAAATGTCTTGCTCCTCGCGCGATATACGATAGTCTTCAACTAAATTTTCAGCTGTAACCCCCATATGGTAACCTTCTATTGCACAGTGAAGCCCGTCATGAAAAATTGCATCTACCGTCCTTAAATCTCCCATTTTTTGTCCCCATCTTGCATTCATTACTAAATGCGGGACATTACTCATACTTTCCGTGCCTCCAGCAATTACAACATTCGAATCTCCAGCTAGTATTTGATGATAAGCTAATGTAATTGCTCGCAGTCCAGATGCACATTGTTTATCAATTGTAATGGCAGGTATAGAAACCGGTAAGCCTGCATTAATTGCGGCTTGTCTTGCTGGATTTCCTTTAAGCCCTGACTTTAGAACATTACCTAATACTACTTCATCAATACAATCAGCAGATAGACCAGATCGTTGCCATACCTCCTTAATAACTGTTGATGCAAGCTGTACAGCACCTACATCTTTTAATGAACCTCCGAAACACCCAATTGGAGTTCTGAGCGCTTCAACTAAATATACATTCTGCATTCACGATCCCTCTCTTCGTTATATCTTAATCTCAAATATGGTACTTACACTTTTTCCTCGATCATCTTTCGGGTATAAGTAGTTACCCACTTCCTTGGCAGTATTCCAACAGATTTTGCCATCAGTTTATTTTTAAAGCCTGGAATGATCACAGTTTTATTTTTCATTAAGCCTTCGTAACCACACTTGGCAACTGCTTTAGGATCCATTAAATTTTTAATGAAAATTTTTGTTCCTGTTGAAGCAAGTCCCTCAGTAAGTGGTGTCTTTGTTGACGGAGGACATAATACACTAACTTGAACCCCGGTACCTTTTAGTTCTTCGGCTATCGCTTCAGTAAAAGATAAAACATATGATTTACTTGCCCCATACATCGACATCCTTGGAGTTGGTTGAAAAGCTGCTGTTGAAGCAACATTTAAAATTTTACCGTGATTTCGCTTAATCATTTCATCCGCTATAAGTCTAGTTAAATAAGTTAAGGAAATCATATTCAGTTGCAAACATTCTATTTCTTTCTTAATATCTAATTCTGTCATTAACCCTAATCCGCCCGCTCCAGCGTTATTAATCAATATATCAATATTGGTTCCTTCCCTTTTTAGGTATGTATACAAGCTCTCTACAGTTTCATGATTACTTAGATCACCGACAAAAGTATGAACCTCTATTCCGTATTCCTTTTTAAAAAAACCAGCTTGATTCTCCAACATCACCTCATCTCTAGCAACTAAAACTAAATTATAGCGATGACCTGCGAAAATCTTTGCAAATTCCAATCCAATACCTTTTGTAGCGCCTGTAATTAAAACTGTTTCAGCTGGCATATTTAGATGAACCTCCTCGTTTTTAAATATTCTAAATTTTAAAAATACTAACTTATATTTAATTATACTCATAAGTAATAGTTAAATAAAATTAAAGAATTTAACTTACAAGTAAGCCTTGCTTATATACAAAAATCTTAAGATTATTATTCATAAAAAAAGAGAACCCTTTCGTCACTGGACGTTTTTAGATTCTCTTTTCATACACTATTTATTAAAATTTAGTCACATCAACAGGTTCGATACCTTCAGCTGCACAATATTCATAGTATCTATTTAAAAATGTTTCCCAATTATCTCTAGCAAGAATTTCACCATTCTCACCGATATAATCCAATGTTCCTTCTACAATATTAAAGGTAATAACATCATCGTCACCTACTGCTGTAGGTGTATGTTTCGATCCAGCAGGCTCATAAACAACGTCACCTGGTTTAGAAATCCAAGACTCTTCTAGATATCTCCACGTTCCTTGAACAGTATATACAATAACTGTTCCAGGATGGAAATGTGCAGGTAGCTGCATTTTCGCAGGTACATATAATAATGTAAGAGTTTGCCCTGTTACAGGGTTTGCTTTCAGTAATTTAAACTTTGAATCTCCAAAATAAGGAATCCAAGGCAACTCATCTACATTAATATTTCCAGCATGGTGAACTACTACTTCTTTTACATCCTTTACATTACTCACTTAAATCCCCTCTTCCAACTAATGTTTTTTTAAAATTCGTCTATCGTAGTCCCTTACATTAGTATGACAACTTAAAACTACTTCGAATTTATTATTATCAGTATATTTATAATTTTCTGTAAAGTAAAATTAGTATTTCTAACTTGCATTTAAGTTTGGCTAATCTACATTACTAGGTTATATTGATAAAATTTACTTAGCACCCAGGCCTCCATCAAGTACTAATATTTGTCCTGTACAATAGTCAGATGCAGCTGAAGCAAAATATAGGGTCGCACCTACTAAATCGTGATCACTACCTAATCTTCTAAGTGGAACTTGAGTAGCAATGAATGGACCTGCTTTATGTACAAGTGTTCCAGGTATTTCTGGGTTATTCATTCCTGTAGTGAAAACTCCTGGAGCAATTGAGTTTACATTAACGCCGTGGCGCCCCCACTTAACTGCTAAGTCCTTCGTTAAAGTCATTACGGCTCCCTTACTTGTTGTATATCCAACAGAATCTACAGCTTCAGGGTCAACACCTTTAAAGCCTATACTAGAAGAAATATTGATAATTTTTCCATATTCGTTATTAATCATATGTTTGCCGACTGCCTGACACATTAAAAAAGTTCCTGTAACATTCGTGTTAAGCATGGATTGCCATTGTTCTAAAGGCATTTCTACAGCTGGCGTTTCATAAACAGTTCCACTACTATTTACTAAAATTTCGATGGTTCCAAATTTGGAAATAGCTTTTTCCAATCCTTTTTCAATTGATTCGGGACTAGTTACATCTAATGATATCGCTAACGCTCGTCTGCCTAATACCTCTATTTCTTTCACGACTTCCTCGCAAACTTCTAAACGTCTAGAACAAACTACCACATTTGCCCCCGCTTCTGCTAATGCTATTGCCATTACACGACCTAACCCACTTCCGCCTCCTGTTACGATCGCTGTCTTTCCCGTTAATTCAAATAATTGTGCTATTGACATTCTTCTCTTCCTCCTAAAATTAAGAATATTCTAATTTTTTTAAAATCTTATTGATATTGATTATACATATAAATTATAATGAAAAAAAATTAAAGATTTTAATGTGTAAGTTAGTATCATTAATATTCAAAAAAAGGGGACAACCATGAATATTGAGCAATTAATCTATATTGTTGAAGTCGCAAAATACAGTTCCTTGTCAGTGGCTGCACAAAATTTACATGTTACACAATCAACAATTAGCCAGTCCATAACAAACTTAGAAAAAGAGCTAGAAATGAAAGTATTTAAACGTTCACGTGGACATGGCGCGGTTCCAACTGATGAAGGAAGAGCCATTTTAAAACTTGCCTATGAGGTTCAAAAGAAACTTGAGGAAATAAAGGAGACAGCTAACTTATTTAACTCTACCGAGGTGGGTGAGCTTAATATATCTTCTTTACCTGGTTTAATGACATTTCTTGTTAAAGCAATCTCTATTTTCAGTCATGATTATCCTCATGTAAATCTTGAGATTACTGAAAAAAGTGGTACATCAGTGATTGATGATGTTAGACAGCATAAGACTGATTTTGGCCTAATTACATATTCAAATGATTTAGGGGTAAATATGGAAGGGATCGCTTTTGAAGCACTCCTTGATGGAAAGCAAAAAGTATACGTTTCAAAGCATTCTCCTTTAGCCATTCTTGGTTCTGTTACTCCAGAAGACATTTTCGATCAAACGCTCGTCATATATAAAGGCGAATTAATGCAATATTTTATCCAAGATTTTTTTAACAAATATAAACCTTTGAAAATCCTATTTACAACAAATAATATGGCCGGTCTTCTCCAAGCCGTCAATGAAAACCTGGCAATTACATTTGCCCCTGATTTTGTCATGCAAAATTATCCATCAGTTATTAATGGTGATATTATTCCAATCGATTTAGTGAACCATAGTACTGTTAACATTTCTTTAGGATTAGTTCGATCAGAAGATAAACACTTATCTACATATGCTAACAAATATATTCATTTTCTAAAGTCGGAAATTATGAATAGCTAAAAAAAGAGAAGCAACTGCGTTCAAAGTGGACGCGAAAGCTTCTCCTTTTATTCGAAACTATTAGTTATCCTGAACTAATATTTTGCTTTAGTTTTAACTTCTTTTTCCAGATCGATATGGTCATCAGCGTAAGTTTCAGTTATTTTATCTTGGCAACTCCAGCAGTTACTACGATTTCTCTCCATAATAGATAATTCTTCATTACATTCTACACAGCAATCGATTCCATCAAAGACTTTTCTATTTTTACACATGGTCTTTCCTCCTCGATTAGTACATACTTTTTATATAATGACTTGTTCCTCTACCTTGATTGTAGTGCTTGCTTGCTTAGCAGGACGCACGGCGATCCAAAATATTAATCCGAAAACAAACATGACTAAAGACGTCACTAAAAATCCGTATCCATATCCTAAAGACTCACTTCCTGCCTTTTCAATAAAATTACCAAATATAACAGGAGCAATAATACTCGTTGAACTTGATATAGCAACATATGTTCCTTGAGCTTTCCCAATGTTTTTAGGTGAAAAGAACTCCATTAACATTGCTGGTGCTAGTGAAAGAATGACAATTGCAAAACCAGGTGCAAGGATGAAGAATAAGATGGAAATTGCACTTGAATTTGCGACACTTCCAATATATAAACAAATAGCGGATGACATCATTGAAATTCCTGCAAGATTTATTCTTGCTTTACGAATATCCTTTGTTTTGCGGTAAATGCGGTCTGAAACTAGGGCAAATGCAATTTGGCAAATAGCTGCAAAGAGAAAAGGTAAAGATACTGCCATTTTTAATGTTTTACCATCAAAATGTTGAACTTTCGAAAAGTATGCCGGAAACCAAACCGCTTGGACAGACAATAACCAATATGCACAGCCTGCGCAAACAGCGGTGAAAATAAAATTCTTAGAAAAAATATGAGGAAAAAACTGCTTCCATGAAACCTTATTTGGTATCACTGTGTTTTTATCCTCTTGCTCATATGTAGGGATCCCAATATCTTTTGGGCTCTCTTTTCCAAAAATCATCCATAAAAGTAGAACAATACATCCGACTGCTCCCATCGCTACAAAAGCAGCTCTCCAACTATATTGATTAATTAATGAGATTAATAGTGGAGAAGCAATTGCAGGTCCGATTGTAGCTCCAAAGAGCACTGCCCCAAAACCAATACCATGTCTATGTTTAGGAAACCATTTTCCAATTATTGAAGTTGAAATAGAAATAGCCGGTCCTTCCCCTGCTCCTAATAGCATTCTTGAAAACATTAATAGAGATAAACTAGATACAAAAGGTGTTGTAAATTGAACGATTAACCATATTAACATAATCCAAGTAAACATCTTCTTCGTGTTTTTAGAATCAGCCATGCCACCAAGAATGAAAGAAGAGATTGTAAAGAACCAGAAAAACGAGCTTCCAACTAATCCCCATTGCGATGGACTTAAATGTAATTCTTTCATTAACGGAACCGAAACTAAACCTATGATGATTTTATCAACTTGATTGACCATGCCAGAAGCAACTAGAATTAATAAAATAATCCAAGAGTATTTTGGTGTGTTCAAAAAAATCTCCCTTTCTTTCCTTCTAATTATTGAACATCTCTAAAAAGCAACCTGTTTTCTAACTTAAACATTTATAACAAATTAACAATTCTCCCATTCTGGTAAAGCGCTTACAAAATTGTTCGATCACCTTCTCTACCAAATGACAAGGATGCCCTTCCCCCCTTTATTTACATAGATTCATTTCAAAACTTTAATCACATTACAATATTCTTTATATTTATTATATTCATAATTTTCAGTTAAATAAAATTAAACATTTTAACTTACATGTAAATATTACTAATATATGAAATACGTACCATTATATCAAAGGAAACTAAACACCACGATATATTAGCACAACTAAATTACAAATTAAAATCTTTAATTTTATATAATTATTATTTATAGGTACAATTAAGATAGATATGAGTAAATACTAAATCATTCAATTTTTCGTAGTACTATTGAATTGAACTGGAGGCTGAACAATGGACTTAAAATTACAAGGAAAAAAAGCACTTATTGTTGGAGGTAGTCGAGGGATTGGTAAAGCTGTTGCCCGCCAGCTAGCTCTTGAAGGTGTAGATTGTACGATTTGTTCAAGAAATGAATCCACGCTAAAGATTGCAGCAGAGGAACTGGCACACGAAACAAATCGAAATATTTATCCAATTATAGCTGACACTACCGATCCAGACTCCATCTTAAATCTTGTAGAAAAATCAGCAGCAGTAATGGGGAGCATAGATATATTAATTAATAGTGGAGCCCGTGTTGGGGGACATGAGCCAGAGGACTTTAATAGTATAAAAGAAGAACTTATTATAAAGGATTTTGAAGAAAAATATATGGGGTATTTTCGTAGCATTAGAGCCGTTGCACCACATATGATTGAAAACAAGTGGGGACGAATTATTAATATCAGTGGACTAGCTGCTAGGATTGGCGGCAATTACTTTAGCTCTGGTCCTCGTAACGCATCTGTCGTCCATTTAACAAAATCTGCATCAATGGAATTAGGAAAGCACGGAATAAACGTCAATGCAATATATCCTGGAATTGTTGATACCGAAACTTTTAGAGACAAAGTAACGAATGAGGAAGCAATTCAACAAGTTAAATCACTAAATTCTCTCGGTCGCTTGATTACCCCAGAGGAGATTGCTTACGTTGTTACTTTCCTAGCATCTCCTTTATCAGCATCAATTACTGGAGAAGTAATACCAGTAACTGGCGGGATCGGAAATACCGTTTATTTCTAATATACTTATTTGAAATGGTTATATGATTTCATAGTTTATAAGTTAATAGTTCAAAGAAATAGAGCCTCACAATTTTTGAGGCTCTTTAAGTGTGTACAAATTCCAAAAAATTGATTCTCACACTGATTGCAAGCGTTTGTCACATTCTGATCGTAAAAATTGATCGATCTTAGAAACCGTCGATTCAATATTGCTCGAAAAGATTGCCATATGTGCAAAAAAACCGTGGATCATACCAGGTTCACACGCATATTCAACTTGTACTCCAAACTTTTTCAACCGATTGGCATAGGCTGCTCCTTCATCTCGTAGTACATCATTTTCTGCCGTAATGATTAATGCTTTCGGAAGGCCACTTAAGTCTTTTGCTATTAACGGAGAAGCGTATTCATCTTTCTTATCCACTTCATTTCTTAAATAATGCGTTCGGAACCAAATTAGCTGTTCTCGATCTAAACCAAATCCTTTTGCAAACATTTGATGTGATTCTGTATTAAACTCAAGATTTGTTGGGGGGTAGATTAAAACTTGTCCAGCAATGCTAGGACCTTTTCTGTCCCTTGCAATCATTGTAACGACTGTTGCGAGATTTCCACCTACACTATCTCCACCAACGATCAATCTAGAGACATCCCCATTAAAGGAAATACCATTTTCATAAACCCACTCCAAAGCTGAAAATGCATCTTCCACTGCTGTCGGAAACTTGTATTCTGGTGCAAGGCGATAGTTTACGGATACAACAATGCTCTTCGTTCTATTAGCAATTAAGCGACAGCTTGCATCCGTTGATTCAATATCCCCAAGAACCCATCCCCCACCATGGTAGTAGATGAATATTTGGAAGGGACCTTGACCTTTTGGCATGTAAACTCGACAATTAATTACTTCTTTATTACTTACTGGAATCATAAAGTCCTCTACTTTTGATAATTCTGCTAAATTTACAAGAGGACGAGGTGACTTTGATAGCATTTCTCTTACAATTTTGGGTTCCAGTTCATGAATAGGTGGCATCTGTTTTAATGCAATTAAAAACTTCTCCGCTTGCGGATCTAACTTTGCCAAACAATATCAACCTCTCTCATTTAAATTACATTACTTAAACTTTTATCCAGACAATTAGTCAGACTAAATGATAAATTGGTGATCTTATTCATGTTATTCCTTGAATAAAATCACCAATTACTTAATAAGCTAAATTTTCACTTGTTCTTTAGCTATTTATGGGTGCCCCACCAATATAAAACTCAAAACCTGGAGCAATTTTACGACCATTTGGCATCATAAGCCATAATCTTAATAAATGACGTTTTTTATCCTCTTCCTCAAAATCTTCAAAATGAGTACGTGAATGGAAAACAGTATAATTATTAACGAATTGCATGTCACCTGGTTCCATCATCATATCGATATGGAAGTTTTTATCATGCGTAAGGGAATCAATAAAATCAAATGCTTCAATTTCCTCATCCGACAAAAGGATACCTGTTTTCGTTTGTGCTGATTGGACATACTGGCGAATATATCTGCAGCTTAATTTACCATCGAAATAGCTAAAGATTGGTGATTGAACGACAGGTGATTGACCTGGCGTTTCCTCTCCACGAAGGTCATGGGCAAATGACCGATAGAGAATATCAAGATATTCTGGGTGTTTTTCCAGAATTTCATTATAAATAGACATCGCACTTGCGATACTACTTAAACCTCCAGATTTTGCTTTACGAAGACATAGTAATCCAACCACATCAGCAAGATCTGTATGATAATCAAGATGTACATTCGTTTGATAACCTCGTACTTTTGTATTATCGTTAAAGTCCTTGCCTACATTTTTAATTTGACCTAGGAGTTCCCCATTTTTACTTTGAATGATTGGCAGTCCTAAATGAAGTCCAAGCCCCCAGTAAATGATACTTGCTTCCTCATCCGTATATCGATCCATTGGCAATCCACGGATTAAAAGAAAACCTCTTCCATTCTCTAGTTCTTCAACAAAGTACTTAATTTCGTCAGCTAGATCAGGAATTGGAAAATCTTCCTTTTTAAAATCAGGTGCTTTTAACCCCCTTTGTTGAACATTTAATACTGCCTTCTCAAGTGCAGCAATTGTTGTGTCGGTTAAAAAATAAATCCATGATTCATCTTTAGCAAGATCAATACCTTTCCAAGCAGATCTCCCTTGAATTTTTTCATTTAAAATGATTGACATTAAAACTCCTCCTTTGAAATTGAAGATTACTAATTTAATAGCCAAATAGTTAAAAATGTTATTTTCAACTCATATTTCTAAGTACTTGCAGATTGTTCTTTAACTACTCAATTGCTCCCCTGACTCATTTATTGCGTTTCTTTGATTTGCGGGATGTACACCAAGCCAAAATACGATTCCTATAATCAGCATTCCTAATGAAGAAAAGCCAAACGCGTAATGATAACCAATTGCTTCAGTTAATGCATGTTGGATAAAGTATCCGAAGACTAGTGGAGCAATAATACTAGCTATACTTGCTAGAGCAATGAATGCTCCCTGTGCTTTTCCAATGTTCTCCGGAGAAAAGAACTCCATCAATATAGCAGGAGCAAGTGAAAGAATTACATACGCAAAACCAGGTGCGAGTATAAAGAAAACAATAGACATCGTAACTGAATTCACACTAATCGCTAGATATAGACAAATAGCAGATAACATCATCATGAGACCCGCAAGATTAATACGGGCTTTACGAATATTGCCTGTTTTACGGTAAAGTCGATCAGATAGCATAGAAAATCCAATTTGGCAAAAAGCTGCAAAAAGAAAAGGCAAGGATACCGCTAGTTTTAAAGTCTGAGAGTCAAACTGTTGAATTTTTGTAAAGTAAGACGGGAACCATACTGCCTGAATGGATAATAACCAATATGCACAGCCACCGCACAAAACGGTTAATATAAAGTTTTTAGAAAATAGATGCGGAAAAAACTGTCGCATTGAAACTTTAGGCAGGTTAGACTTGTGCTCCGTTTGAAGAATGGCTGGTAGGCCAATTTCGGTTGGACTTTCTTTACCGAAAATTAACCATAAAACTAATACGATCAGTCCAAGAGCACCCATCACTAAAAATGCTGATTTCCATCCATGTTTATCGATTAATGATATCAATAATGGAGAAGCAATAGCCGAACCCCCGGTCGTTCCTAAAAGAACCGCACCAAAACCTATACCATGCCTATGTTTTGGGAACCATTTTCCCATGATTGCTGTAGAAAGAGCAGGAGCTGGACCTTCACCTAATCCTAAAATCATTCTTGTTATCAAAAGCAAAGTTAGGCTAGAAGCAAAAGGAGTTGCAAACTGAACAATTAGCCAAACCAATGATAGCCATGTCAACATTTTTTTCGTATTTTTCGAATCAGCCATTCCTCCAAGTATCATTGAAGAAAATGTAAAAAACCAAAAAAATGAACTTCCTACAACTCCCCATTTTGTTGGACTTAAATGTAATTCTTTCATTAAAGGAACAGAAACCAAACCAATGATTATTTTATCGACTTGGTTGATCATACCAGTAAGAACTAGAAATAATAAGATTACCCAAGCGTACTTTGGAGTTTTTGACATACAAGTATATCCTCACTTTTCACTATTTAAGGAACACCTTTTCCCAAAAAGGAAAAGGTGCTCACACTCATTCTTACTGAAGTAAAATTACTTTAAAGTTTCAACAATACCGCCCGCTGTTTTATTGCGTGCAGGTACACCGCCACGACCCGGTTTTCCAGTATTTTCGTCAAAAAACATTGCGAAATCCGGAGAAATTTCACGGCCATTTGGCATCGTGAGCCATAATCTTAATAAATGGCGTTTTTGAACTAGTTCTTCATAATCTTCGTATTGAGTTCGTGAATGAAGAACCGTGTAATTATTTACAAACTGCATATCGCCTGGCTCCAGCATCATATTGAAATGTAAATTTTCATCATGAAGAAGAGAGTCCAGTAAATCTAATGCTTCAATTTCAACTTTTGATAACTGGATCCCCGTTTTCGCTTGTGCTGACTCGATAAATAAACGAACATATCGGCAACTTAGTTTTCCATCATAGTAACTAAAAATTGGTGATGTAAAAATTGGCGATTCTCCTGGCCCTTCTTCTCCACGGCGATCAAAGTTAAAAGGACGACAAAGTATTCCTAAATATTCAGGGTTCTTCTCTAGAATCTCATTGTAAACTGCCATCGAGCTTATAATGCTACTCTCCCCCCCTGATTTCCCTTTTCGTAGACTTAACAAACCTACTACATCAGAACCATCAGCGTGAAAAGGAAGATGCAATTTCGTTTGGTAACCGCGAACGTTTGAACTTTCTAAACTAAGACCTTGATCTCTAACGTGCCCTAAAAGTTCACCATTAGCATTTTGCGATACAGGAGTACCCATATGAAGGCCAAGACCCCAATAAATGATGCTTGCTTCTTCATCTGTATATCTTTCAATTGGTAAACCTCGAATTAATAGAAATCCTCTTCCATTCTCAAGTTCTTCAACAAAGTAATCAATTTCATTTAAAAGATTTGGCACTTGGAAGTCTTCTTTGTTAAAGTTTGGTGCTTTTAAACCCTTTTGTTTAACATGGGCTAGTGCGTTTTCAAGCTCAACAATTGTTTCCTCAGATAAGTAATAAATCCAAGATTTATCTTTTGCTAGGTCTGTACCTTTCCAAGCTACTGGCCCTTTAACCTTTTCCTTTAAAATTGTTGACATAATGAATCCTCCCTTTATGAATGATTTATTTGTTTACTTTACTTCAGTCAATTCTCTTAACTCTCTACGCAAAATCTTTCCAGTTGAATTCTTTGGTAGCTCTTTAAAAAATTCTACATATTTAGGAAGCTTGTATTTAACTAGCTTATCTTTACAAAATTGAATAATATCGTTCTCTGTAAACCGTTCATCTTTAACTACGACGTATGCTTTTACACTTTCCCCGTATTCTTTATTAGGTACGCCCACTACTGCTGCCTCTACAACTGCGGGATGTTGATATAGTACTTCTTCCACTTCACGAGGATAAACATTGTAACCTCCAACAATAATCATGTCCTTCTTTCGGTCCACAATGTAGATATATCCATCTTCGTCCATTGTTGCGAGATCACCGGTGTAAAACCACCCGTTTTTAAAAGCGGCCAATGTAGCTTCCTGCATCCCTAAATATCCCTTCATTACATTTGGTCCTTGAACAACTAATTCCCCAACCTCACCTCTTGGCAATTCTTCTCCAAATTTATCTACTACTTTGCTTTGAACAGCTGGAATATTTCTACCGATTGAACCTGATTTCCGAATTCCTTTTAACGGATTAATTGCAACAAGTGGCGCTGTTTCCGAAAGTCCATATCCCTCTAATATAGGTACATTGAACTTATTTTCAAAATTTTGCAGAAGCTCTACAGGAATCGAAGCACCACCTGAAATACATATACGGATGGAGTTGAAATGCTCTGACGAAGCTTCAGGTAATTGATTGATAAAATTGTACATCGTAGGTACTCCTGCAAATACAGTGGCATTTCTTTTTTGAATGGTACTGACTACATCGACAGGACTGAATTTAGGCTGAATTAAAACTGTTGAGCCACAAGCAATCGGTGCGTTCAAACAAACTGTTATACAGAAAACATGAAACATTGGCAGTACAGCAACTACTCGATCGTATTCATCCAGTTCAAGCAATTTTGAAATAGAATCTGCATTCGATGCCAAATTTCGATGTGTTAACATGGCACCCTTTGGTTTACCTGTAGTACCCGAAGTGTACAGAATAACTGCTAGATCTTCTTGATCAACGAATGGAATTCCACTTATATTTGCACTCGATTTCAAAAGGTATTCCCATGTCAATTCCTGTTTCTTTGCTCCTGTATAAATAACTAAATTTAGATTAACTAACTGTTTCTTTACTTCTGATAAAATTGGTTCTACAGATTCATGAGCAATAACTGCTTTTGCTTGACTATTTTCCAATATGTAGCTGATTTCATCTTGGGTAAACAAAGGATTAATTGGAACAACAAATGCACCTAGTAGCAAAGTTCCATAGTATGCAATGAGAAATTCCGGACTATTTCCTAATAAAAGGGCAACTCCATGTCCTTTGCCGATTCCTTGCGCAGACAATCCTGCAGCAAATTGATTTACCTGCTGATTTAATTTCCTATAGGTAGCACTCTGATCACCATAGATATAAGCGATACACTCCGGAAAATTAATAGCGCTTATTTTTAAGTTTTCGTATAAGCTCATTAAATTGAATTTTCCCCCTTTCAACCACTTGGAAGTGTTTTATAAATTGAGTATTTTGAATATTTAAAATATTACTACACTAAGTATACTCATAAATAAAAATGAAATAAAATTAAAGATTTTAATTTGTATGTAAGTTTAATTAATATTAAGGTCATTGTTCAATAGAATAAGCACCCAATAAAACACACTTTATGAGAGTTACTTTCACGCCATTCAACTAGTTAAAAATAAAAAACAAAGCCCATACTTAAAAAGGCTCTGTTTATTTTAGTTAGTTTATAGCTTCTTTTTCTCACTATCGTATTTACTTATTATAACTATAATAATAATTTATTTTCCTTATGATAAATGATTCGATACGATAAATAATATAGAACGCCCTTTAGGAGATGAATACGATGGAACAAAAAGTAATAATTAATTCAAAACCAGAGCAACAAAAAAAGCCTACTAAACAGTTAAATGTTTCAATGATCTTTGGAGTGGCTTTTACATTCATCATTGCTGTTTTAGGTTTTCTGATGGCAAAGTTACCAGGTTTCAATCATGTTGGACCACTTGCATGTGCCATTTTACTTGCTTTAGTGTATAGACAATTTTTTGGTTATCCTGAAAAATTGCGTACAGGAATTCAATTTTCTTCAAAAAGACTTTTAAGATTTGCCATCATACTGTACGGATTAAAACTAAACATGGTTGTCATTTTTAGTGATGGTTTGCCTTTATTACTAAGAGGAATGGGAACTATCATATTTTCGATTGTCGTTCTTATGGCTATTGCAAAATGGCTTAAAGCAGATCTTAATCTGTCTCTATTATTAAGTATCGGCACTGGCATTTGTGGAGCTGCTGCAATTGCAGCCATATCACCTATTATTAAAGCAAAAGATGATGACACAGCGATGGCCGTTGGGATCATCGCATTAGTCGGCACAATTTTTTCCATCATTTATACTTTAATCTATCCTTTATTACCAATTAGCCCAACTGAATATGGAGCATGGGTCGGAATAAGCCTTCATGAGATTGCTCATGTAGCTCTAGCAGCTGCACCTGCAGGTCAGGATGCGCTTGCTCACGCATTGCTAGCCAAACTTGCCCGTGTATTTTTATTGATTCCGGTTTGTTTTATCTTTTTATTTTGGATGAAACGTAAAGGAAAATTAAACGGAGAAGCTAAACTGGAGTTCCCATGGTTCTTAATCGGCTTTGTTATTATGAGTTTTATTGGAAGCTACATCCTTGGTCAAAAAATTCCGGTATCAAATAAAACTATGTCAGACGTTGCTGTTTTTACATCATTTATTTTAACAATGTCTATGACTGGTTTAGGATTAAATATTAACTTAAAAGAATTACGTACAAAATCAATACGACCGCTCATTGCAATCGTCATTACATCTATTCTCTTATCTTTCGTAACATTTTTTAGTCTATAACTCGAACCTTTTTGATGTGATTGGACTTAAGTCAATGCCAAGGAAGATAAAGTTAAATTAATAAAAAAATCAGAGAAACTTTATTCCAGTTTCTCTGATTTTTTATTTTTTATATAAAGAGTCTATAATACATTCGATTTCTTATGTTTTGCTTTCTTCATTGAATTTAATAAAAATCCGCCCTTAAACCTTCTCGCTTCATATGAAATGATAAAGGCATTCGGTTCATATTGGGCAATTAAATCCATAAGTTCAGGTTCTCTACTACGTTTCGTTAATATATCCAAATGATAACGCTCGCTATCTCTTCCTTCTCCTTGAAATACTGTCACTCCAAACCCTTCCTCACGAAGTCGGTTAATTAGCAGTTTATTTTTGTTCGTTAAATTAACTACTAAAGTCGTATATCCGATCGCTAATCGATTTTCTACGTAACTTCCAATTAGAATACCAATTCCAAATCCGACTGCATAAACAATCATTGATAATGTACTTTGGTCTCCAGAAAAAACAAGCGACAATCCAAATACATAAATAATAGCTTCCAAAAAACCAAAAAGCGCAGCTGATACACTCAACCCTTTTACAAGAAATATTGTTCTTAATGTCAAGACAGGTACATAAATCAATTGCAATAATAGAATAAGTAAAATATCCTTCAATGTTGACACCTCAAAGTTTAAATTTTTGGACAGCAGATTTAGGTATGTTATTCGTTTCATCCTAAGCCTTGCTTTTAAACTTTTTTTAAGGAATCAAAGTGAAAGCCTAGTAGAAAATTATTTTAATAATTAAGTTGAACTGATGCGTAAACAAAGTGATTTTTTTTGTATTATTTACCAGTTGTAGTACTTAATTCAACTTGTTCAGTTAAATTCCTGCTAATCTTTTAGGACATTATAAGATTACTGTAAAAATAAACCGATCCTACTATTCTAAAATATCAATTTTGAATATGTTTTATTTAACACGCAAAAAAGAAGATCTACTCAAAAAGTAAATCTTCTTTTATTTATTGCCCATTATTCCATTCCAAAAGAAGTCTATGATCTGTTCAGCCATTTCATCTATTTTAGAGAAAATTGAATTTTGATCTGTATCCCTATAATTTCCAACCGATAAAATTGCAAAGAACAATTGGGTATAGAATTTTGGATTACCTTTAGGTATTTCTCCATTCTCTATTGCCGTTGCGATTGCTTTTTCGATCACATTATACATCATTTCTTCCGCTTTATTCATCTGTTGTAATTGCTCATCTGATAAAGAGACTTTCGCTTCTTTCGTAAAAGCTTTTAAATCAATTTCAAAAGTTGCTCTTAAATGGACTTTAACCATTTCGTTGAGATTTTCTTTTAACGATTTTTCTGTAGATAAAATCACAGCAATTCGATCACTTATTCGAAGCATCATTCGAACCATTGCATCCGTAAAGAGATCTGCTTTTGTTGGATAATAATAATAAACCGTTGCTTTGGTCACACCACACTTCTTAGCTACGTCATCCATTGAAACTAATTGATATCCGTTTTGAAGGAACAATTGGATTGCATTTTCAACGATTGTTGTTTTTGTAGGCTTTTTTTTTGAATCCTGCGGTGGTCTTCCAAGAGGCCGTTTAATTTGTTCCAATTTGCTTCTCTCCTAACCTTTTAATTCCAATTCATTATAACATAATAAAAGTTCTTGAATAATTAACTGACTAGTATATATAATTAAGTTAATAAATTTTACGTGAGGTGAATTCCATATGAAACAGCACCCCTTTCATTCTTGGGGCAAATTTGTAGGTAGTAAACGTACAAGATGGATAACATTGTTGGTGTGGGTCTTATTAACGGTTGTATTATCATTTACTTTTCCATCTGTAAACGAAGTAGAAAACAATACTGCAGATAACTTACCTAAGCAATCCATGTCTCAAAAAGCTGATCAACTAATAAAAAAAGAATTTCCAACTGATTCTGGAAATCCTTTATTAATTGTTTGGAACCGTAAAGACGGACTAAATGAGGACGATTACAAAGTCATTCAAACTGTTTATAAAGAACTTCGAAATAATCCATTAAAAAATCAATTAACATCACCGTCATATGATTTAATGCCAATCCAGGCAATTAAACGAAGTTCTTCAGAGGATGGTTCAACAATCATTACAGCCGTTCTTTTTGACAAAAAAGCAGATGATAAAGTACTACAAAAAAATATCAACTTATTAGAAAAACAAATTAAAAAGAATACTGGTGATGACCCAGTAAAAAGAAAATTAACGGAATCTGGTCTAAAAGTCCGCTTTTCTGGCCCGGTTGGTATTCAAACAGACGCTGTAAGTTTATTTTCACAAGCTGATGTTAAACTTTTATTATCAACTGTATCACTTGTATTAGTTTTCTTAATCCTACTATATCGTTCGCCAATTATGGCGATTGTCCCGTTAATAGTCGTTGGTTTCGCATATGGAATCGTAAATCCATTATTAGGTTTTTTAGGTGATAAAGGTATTATAACGGTGGATTCTCAAGCCGTTTCGATTATGACAGTTTTATTATTTGGTGCAGGTACTGATTATTGTTTATTTTTAATATCCAGATATCGTGAATATTTACTTTTGGAAGAAAACAAATATAAAGCACTTCAGCTCGCGATCAGAGAATCTAGTGGAGCCATCTCGATGAGTGCTTTAACGGTCGTTATTGGATTAGGTACACTCTTATTAGCTCAATATGGTGCTTTCCATCGTTTCGCAGTTCCATTTAGTTTGGCAGTCCTCATTATGGGTATTGCTGCGATCACAATCCTACCTGCCCTTCTTTCTATTTTTGGTAGAATTTCATTTTTTCCTTTTATCCCAAGAACAGAGGAAATGGAAGCATTAAGAGCTAAGAAAAAAGGAAAACCAATTAAAAAATCAAAAATCAAAGTAACATTTAATCAAAAAATAGGAAAACTAGTTACTCATAAACCTTGGACAATTATTCTAGTCTCTATCATTTTTTTAGGAGGGCTAGCTCTATTTGTACCACGAGTACAATACACATACGATTTACTTCAATCATTTCCTAAAGATATGCCTTCAAGAGAAGGGTTTGATTTAATATCTGACCATTATTCATCAGGTTTATTAGCACCTGTTAAAGTTATTATTGATACAGAAAATAAAAATATCCCTGTAAAAAAAGAATTAGAATCACTTTCATTCGTAAAAGATGTGTCTGAACCTATTACAGGTAAAAATAATAAAAACTTACAATTATATGAAATTTCTTTAGTCGATAATCCATATTCTATTAAAGGATTAGAGAGAATACCTCAACTAGAAAAGAAAATTAAGAAACTATTGAACGAATATGATATACAAAAAGTAGATAAACATTACTGGATTGGTGGAGAAACAGTAACGAATTTAGATACAAAAAATATAACTGAACGTGATGAATCCGTGATCATTCCGGTAATGATAGGATTAATTGCATTATTACTGTTAACTTATTTACGTTCCTTTACAGCGATGATTTACTTAATTCTAACCGTCATATTATCTTATCTTTCAGCATTAGGTGCTGGCTGGCTAATTCTTCACTACGGATTTGGGGCTAGCGCGATACAAGGTTCGATTCCATTATATTCCTTTGTATTTTTAGTAGCATTAGGTGAAGATTACAATATATTCATGGTTTCCGAAATCTGGAAAAATAAGAAGAAACAAACTCATCGTGAAGCAGTATCAAATGGAGTCGCAAAAACCGGGGCTGTTATTTCATCTGCTGGATTAATCTTGGCCGGTACATTCCTAGTATTAGCAACACTACCTATTCAAGTATTAGTTCAATTTGGAATTGTTACTTGTATTGGAGTATTAATTGATACTTTCATCGTTCGTCCACTTTTAGTTCCAGCAATTACTACAGTATTAGGTAGATTTGCATATTGGCCAGGTGAACTTTCGAAAAAAGAGTATGATTCAAAACTAGAAATGCAAATAGAAAAATAACGATAAAAAAACATCACAATGCATGAAATGATGCGTTTGTGATGTTTTTTTATTGGAACAATCTTTGTACATTACTTATTAGTTTGATTAAGTTGTTTCATCATCAGATTAATCAATTGATATAGGCCGTATATACCTAAGTAAGAGCCAGCAATTAAAAAATAAATATTAAGAAATACAGCATGAATATTGGTCATAAAAACAACATCATGTTTTATAATCTCATAAATTGATATTGCTGAAATTCCCCCAAAAACTACATAAGAAATGATTGCGATCAAATTAAAGATTGTATTAAACATTCGATTAAATCTAGCCAATCCATTCATAATAATAGGAAAAAAAATAATTGAACAAAATATTAAAGTTTTCAAGTGGTTTACTTACTCCATTTTTTATTGAATTAAGTTAATTTTATTCTTTACCAATTTATATTAACTATCCAAATTGACCGCTCTTTTTAATGTGGACAAATATACAAATTACCCAAGTGTTTTAGTCATGATAAAGTCTATTTGTTCTTCATCACCCATATAAAATGAGTGTGACCCATTGTGAACAAACCTCATTTTTTTATAAAATGCGATCGCATTTTCGTTTTTTTCCCATACGCCTAGCCAAATTTTCTTTTTATTAAGTCCCTCCGCAATTTCTATGGCTTTATTAAACAGAATTTTACCAAGTCCGTGTTTTTGAAATTCCTTCTTGATATAAATCCTCTCGATTTCAAGTGATTCATCACCCATTTCTTCAGATTGGGCATCATCTATATTGATCTTTAAATAGCCAGCGACGGTTTGATTAAAATGAATGAAAAAGAATTGCGAAGACTCATTTAACAATTCTTCTTCTATTTGATTTAAATTAAACGCTCTTTCTAAATAAGCATTCATATTTTCTAGTGTATTTTGATGCTTAAATGTCTCATTAAACGTTTCATAACCGATTTGTTGAAGATTGTGAGAATCCTTAGGACTACACTTTGTTATATTGATCGTCATATATTAATCGTCTCTCCTCTTATCTAATCAATAATTTCTCTTGTTTCCTTTTTTTACATATTCCCAGTCTTTTTCTACATTTTTTCTTACCTTTTGAAGAAGATTAAAAATGGTTTTAACTTCTATTTCGGACAATCCTTCTAGTGCAACGATATTAGAATAATCGTTTTCTCTTTTTATAAATGGATAAACATTTTCCCCTTTTTCTGTTGCAAAGAGTTTTTTTATTTTTTTGTTCTCTTTGTCCTCTTTCTTTTCAATAAATCCATTCATTTCAAGTTTTTTTATAGCACGCGCTGCTGTAGTTCGATCTACTTTTATCATCTCAGCCAATTTTTCTTGAATGATTCCTGGATTCTCAGCTATTCGCACTAAATATAAATACTGCCCTTTTGTAAGGTCATGCTCTTTAAATTCAATATTACTAATCGAATCTAGAGCCCTTGCGATCATTCCTATTTCCCGAAGAATTTCCTTCATAATTAACTCCTTAGTATTAATTTTGTTGTAAATGCAATAAAAATGGTATATATTGAATTTAACTTATTTTTGTTGCATTTGCAACAAAACAAAAAAATTTAATTAAAAGGGACTGATAAAAATGATGAATACAAAAAAAATAATGAATGAAGAAGAGCTAAAAATAGCATTTGAAATAAGGAAAGATATATTTGTGAAAGAACAAGGTGTACCTCTAGAAGATGAATTTGACCAATACGACAAATTAAATGGAGATTGCGAACACATATTAGTGCATTACAATGAACAACCAGTCGGAACAGGAAGAATTAGGTTTGTTGATGGAGTAGGTAAATTGGAAAGAATCTGTATCCTGGAGTCTTTCCGAAAATTTGGTCTTGGCAAAAACATTATTAAAGCTTTAGAAGAAATTGCAGAAGAACAAGGAGCTTCGCAAGTAAAATTGCATGGCCAAACACATGCAGAAGGTTTTTACAAAAAACTTGGTTATCGAACTTCCTCTGAAGTCTTTATAGAAGACGGTATCCCTCATATTCTAATGCTAAAAGAACTAACTAAATGATAATGCGATTAATTAAAACGAAATATGTTTTTTACGTATTAGGAATTTTAATATTAACCTTAGGTATTTCAATCAATATACAATCTAACCTTGGAACTTCACCTTTTGATGCGCTTTTAGTTGGGTTATCCAAAAATGTGGGGTTGACTGTAGGAAGTTGGGAAATAATGATTGCTTTACTACTAATATGTATAAATTCTTTTTTAAAAAGACAAAGACCAGAATTTTTAGGATTAGTAACTGCCTTTATTACGGGTATCGGTATTGATATGTGGCTTTATTTATTACACAATTTAGTAACACCTGAAATTTGGTATAGCAAAACAGCTTGTTATAGTTTCGGATTAGTTATTTCAGGACTCGGAACAGCAACCTATTTACACACAAACTTTGCACCAATTCCAGTGGACCGATTAACATTAATTCTACAGCAATTAACTAGAACAAATATCTTTTTTTCTAAAACAATCATTTATCTCATTTTCTTAATAGCTGCATTAATTTCAAATGGACCAATCGGCATTGGGACGATACTAACCGTTTGTTTTGGTGGGTTAATACTTAATTACTTTATGCCACTTACAAAAAAGTTTTTAGACCGCATATTATCTCAACATAGTACATCTTCTAACATTGAAAAAGAGAAAAATCTTTCTATATAGAATGTACTAGATTACTTTTACTCATAAATCTACTGTCTTCGGAAACACTATCCTTGGAGGTGAAGCACATGAGTAAAAAATCATCTGGAAAAGGACAAAAAGCTCCAAGTGTTAATCCACAAGGATACGGAAAAGACGTTGAATTTTCAACTGAGCCTCAAAGTGAACTACAGAATTTAGCAAAAAAGTCGAACAAAAAATAAACTTTGCTACTAAAAACAACCAGGGTAACCCATAACAGGGCTACACTGGTTGTTTTTTAATTAATTCTATAGTGGGGGTTTTGTACCAATTACGACTGTGGCGTCCAATTCATTATTGTGTATTAACCTGGCTATTAATCCATAGTGATTAAAAATTTCAACTGTTTGAGGAGCCTGAATTTTACTCGTCTCTATTAATAAATGCCCGCCTGAAGCTAACCAGAGAGACGCATTTTCTGCCACTTTTCGATGGATATCATTTCCATCCTTACCACCATCAAGTGCTACTTTTGGCTCATACAGCCGTGCCTCCTGAGGGAGTGACTTTATTGCCTCAGTTGGAACATATGGTGCGTTCGCCACTATAATATCAACATTCCCAAGTAATTGAGGTGGCAGTGGATGATAAAGATCGCCTTCATATACAAGACCACCTAGTTTAGAAACATTACACTTGGCACACTGGACTGCAGTAGGATCAATATCGACCGCATATAACGAAACCAACCCTACTGCCTTGGAAATCGCTACACCTACTGCACCAGAACCACAACAAAGATCAACCACTTTGACACCAGATACAGATAAGTCAATCGCATTTTGAGCAAGAAACTCTGTCCGACGGCGAGGAACGAAGACACCTGGGACTACTGCAATCCTATTGCCATAAAACTCCGCCCAACCTAGGATATATTCTAACGGTGAACCAGTTACTCGAAGATTTACCATTGTTAAAAGTTCTTCCAAAGTATCAGCTCCAGAAATAAGAAGCTGAGCCTCTTCTTCTGCAAAAACGCAACCAGCATTCCGGAGTTGCTTGATTATACTATTCTTAATTTGGTCACTACAATAAGTTTCATTTTGCTTTAATATATATATCACCCAATCTTATAATGTTTATAATTGGGAGTTCGTTAAATGTAAAAAAATACCTTCTTCAATTTAAATGTCTTTAATGTGTACATATATAAATAAACAAAAAAAACAAAATAACCTTCTATTGATATATTTCAGGTTTATCCACAAACTTTATAGAGTTATTTAATATTTAAACAGATAACACCTTTAAACATCGGTTATCGTTCAGTAGATTTCCATTAAGTGATATGGCAGATGCATTGTCATTTTTCAACTATTATTTTAGGATTTATATATTCTACGTTTAATAATTAATAAGACTATTATCTTTTCTTTTATGTAAAAATAGTAAGAATAAAAATAAAGGTGAAGGTAATGATTGGAACAATTGAAGTCATAAATCGAACTCTTTCAGCATTACGCGTAAACAAAAAAAACTTAACCGTTGTTTTACTGTAAAAAAACATATAACAACGGTTAAGTCTTTTTATAAATGATCAATTTTAGTTTATTATTTATCAAAAAATCATTTTGTCGGTCAAGCCACTATTATTGTG
>NZ_NUHI01000039.1:0-31879 GCF_002575105.1 Bacillus sp. AFS053548
ATTGTGATATTTTTATAAACTATTATAAATTTAAATTAACAGTTGTTAACCTTCTTCTATGTCGTGCGATTTTAAAAAATAATTGCAATAATATCAATGAATGTAAACGTTTAATTACATCTCTTTTATTTTAACAAATATCAATTTATATCAAACTATTATTTTTTATTTTATTTAGTAAATTTAAATTAATTCTTCACCAAAAAGAATTGCTTTACTAGACAAATCAGCAGCAAACCATGTTGAACTATCATATTCATCTAGTGCATAATTCCAAGCGATAACAAAATGAATTTGAGTTACTTCGTTTCTTTCAAGTGATGTAAGTGGCACAGAAAGTCCAGTATAGTCTTTCCTGTAATGAATTATATTGTCTGGAAATTCTTTATCCAATCGATTAAATTTATTCGCCATCATGTCTTTTTCATGTAATCGGTTTAGTAATGTATTTCCGTCTTGTGTTCCAATCGTCATTTTAAATTCATTATACTCAAATGTTATGGCATCTAGATTTTGTCCACTATCAGAACTACAAACAGTTTCCTTTAAATTGATTGGTATTAATTTTGTATCGAACTTACTTTTAAATTTTTAACTAATGGTTTAATCCTCCATATTCCAGCGATAACTTTTTCAACTTTCATTTGATTAGGGATTTTATAATCAGGGTTGCAAATTACTAATTCGGCAATAAAGAGATGCTGTTTATAACTAAGTAAAGTGCCTCCATTTTGGAGCTTAAAGCAATCCGAAATTTTAGTTAAGTTAGAGTAACGATCGTCATCAATATTTAGTTCCAACATAACTTGACCAAGTGGTGTTAAGATCTCTTTGTAACAGTTGTTTGCATGATCATGAGTATTTTTACTTTGAAAAAGTTTCATAATTCATTCTCCTATATTAATTCTATTGAATTCACAACAGCCGCTGGATCCAAAACAAATTAAAACTTTTAACCTTTCAAATGATCATCATTTTACTCAAGTTTACATATAAAACAAATGCATCGAGCCTTTTGACTTGATGCATTTCTTCTTTTAATAGAATTTAAAAGTAACGATACTATACTTTTTTAACAAACTCAGACTTTAACTTCATGGCACCAAAACCTTCAATTTTACAATCGATATCGTGATCACCTTCAACTAATCGAATACTTTTCACTTTTGTACCTATTTTAACGACAAGTGATGTGCCCTTTACTTTTAAATCTTTTATAACTGTCACTGAATCCCCATCATTTAAAATATTTCCGTTAGCATCTTTTACTACTTTTGTATCGTCATTCGTCTGTTCAGTTTCCATTGTCCATTCATAACCACATTCCGGACAAATTAAAAGATTTCCATCTTCATATGTATATGCTGAATTACACTTAGGACAATTAGGTAGATTTTCCATTGTTTTTCCTCCGCTCATTACTGAATCTATACTGTTTACCCAACTTCTATATACTCGCATACTCCTAACCTTAATACAAGATTAGATAATCATTATCGAATTTTAATGAAAGTGTTAAGGTTAATTTAAGAATTGACCTGTAAGATATAGATATAGATACAATCTTCTTCATTATGAAAGTAAGCCCCAATTATTTTCATATATAAAATAGCTCATGACTAGAGGTCATGAGCTATTTTGTTTTAAATTTCTAATAGATTTTTTTCAATTAAAGAATTAACTGCCGAACAAATTGCGATTTTCACGTGAGCATAAGTTAAACCACCTTGAACATATGCAATATACGGAGCTCTTATTGGACCATCTGCTGTTAATTCAATACTTGCACCTTGGATAAATGTCCCCGCTGCCATAATTACATCATCTTCATATCCAGGCATATAGTTTGCTGTTGGCGTAAAATGAGCATTGATAGGTGAAGCCGCTTGAATTGCCTGACAAAATGCGATCATTTTTTCTTTATCATCAAATTGAACAGATTGTATTAAATCGGTTCTTACTGCATCCCATGAAGGGTTTGTGTTCATACCAAGCTTTTCTAAAAACGCTGCAGTAAATAAAGCTCCTTTTAATGCTTGACCAGTGATATGTGGCGCCATAAAAAATCCATGATACATATCTTGTAACGCATAAAGAGAAGCACCAGCTTCACGTCCAATTCCTGGAGATGTTAAACGATAGCCACATTTTTCGACTAAATCTTTACGTCCTACAATATAACCACCTGTTTTTGCAAGTCCACCACCAGGATTTTTGATTAATGAACCTGCCATTAAATCTGCTCCTACATGGCATGGCTCTAGTTTCTCAACAAACTCACCATAGCAATTATCTACAAAAACAATGACATTTGGGTCAATTTCTTTTACAAAATCAATCATCTCTTTGATTTGTTCAATTGTATATGAAGGTCTTGTTCCGTAACCTTTTGAACGCTGAATACCGATTACTTTCGTATTACTTGTCATTTTATTTGCTACTTTTTCATAATTGATTCGTTCATCATTTACTAGTTCGATTGATTCATATCCGATCCCAAAGTCTTTTAATGAGCCATTTCCACTTTCCCCACGAATCCCTACGATTTCCTCTAATGTATCGTATGGCTTCCCAGTAATATATAAAAGCTCATCCCCTGGTCTTAGTACGCCAAATAAAGCAGTTGAAATTGCATGGGTTCCAGAAATGATTTGCGGTCTCACTAAACCAGCTTCTCCACCTAAAACATCAGCAAAAATTTCCTCTAATGTATCTCTTCCGATATCATCATAACCATAACCAGTTGTTGGGATAAAATGACTATCACTCACTTTATGCTTTCGAAAGCTTTGTAAAACTTTGAATTGGTTATATTCAATCACTTCGTCAATTTCTTTATGGGCTTCTGAAATTAATTTTTCAACATCTGCCACTAATGGTGCAATTTTTTCCCCGTTTGATAAAAATTCTAGCATTGATTATTGCTCCTTATATATTCTATATCTTTTAACTGTATCATAAATTGAATGTTCTTTGAAAACGTAACCAGTAATTTGATAAATTTCTGATTCTTCATTAAAGTTGATTGATTCAATCATCGTTAATTTTTTGATTTCATGAATCAATTTCCCTTCGTTTGCAGGTACAAACACTTCAAAATATTCCATGTATTGTTTACATTCAAATTCAATTCTTTGACGTAATTTACTTAAATCATCTTCATTTAAAGCACTCATTTCAATAAAACCTTCAGATGGTGATGGTACAAAGTCCTCATGAACTTGATCTATTTTATTATAGACCGTTAAAATTGGAATATTTTTAACATCTAAATCATTCAATAATTTAGAAACTGTTACTTCATGGCTTTTATAATTTTCATGAGATGCATCGACAACATGAAGAATGAAATCTGCTTCAGTTGCTTCTTCAAGTGTTGAACGGAATGCTGCAATAAGTGAAGTTGGTAAATCCTGAATAAAACCTACTGTATCAGTCAGTAAAGTTGTCATACCATTTGATAAAACAAATTTTCTAGTTGTAGGATCTAATGTCGCAAACAGTAAATCTTGTTCATACACATCTGATTTAGTTAGACGGTTAAATAATGTTGATTTCCCTGCATTTGTATAACCTACTAACGAAATATGAAACATTTCATTTTTCTTACGTCGCTCACGATAACGTTTACGATGTTCAACGATTATGTTTAATTGTTGTTTAATATCATCAATACGTTTTCGAATGTGACGACGATCAGATTCTAGTTTTGTTTCACCAGGCCCTCTTGTACCAATACCTCCACCAAGTCTTGATAACTCAGTTCCTTGACCAACTAATCTTGGCATCAAATATTGTAATTGAGCCAATTCAACCTGTAATTTACCTTCTTTTGTTTTCGCTCGCTGTGCAAATATGTCTAATATTAATTGTGTACGGTCAATTACTCTTTTTTCTAATCTTGCAGATAAATTACGTATTTGAGATGGAGTCAGTTCATTATTAAAAATAACAACATCAGGTTCTAACTCTGCAATTGCTGCCTCTAACTCTTCTACTTTACCTGTCCCTATGTATAATGCTGGATGATATTTAGTTCTTTTTTGTGAAGTGATTAAAACTACTTCTCCATTTGCCGTTTTTGTAAGTGATGCTAATTCATCCAATGAATAATTAAAACGATCATCATCTACATTTTGAAGCTGACATCCAACTAAAATGGCTCTTTCTCTCAATTCATTCGACACAAAATTCCACCTTTTCTTTTACCAATTATAAGCAATAAATATTCTTTACTCTTCACTGTCTCTTTATTATAATGATATCTGGACTATTTTTCATCTTTTTATTGGAGGGCAGGGGAATTGCTTTTTGGAAACATGGGAGTTATTTAGCATTATTGGTACTATTTCCTTTGCATTAAGTGGTGCAGTAGTTGCGATGGAAGAAGACTATGATTTATTTGGTGTCTATATTCTAGGCTTTGCTACAGCCTTTGGTGGCGGTGCATTACGTAATCTATTAATAGGTTATCCAATTAACTATTTATGGAATCAAACAACAAATTTTACAATTGCGTTAGTTGCGATGACAGTTATCTTTTTCTTTCCGCAATTATCAAATAAACCATTTAAAAAATTAGATATTTTATTCGATTCAATCGGTTTATCCGCTTTTGCAATTCTCGGTGCAAATTATGCCATGGAATTAAAATTACCTGTTAGCGCTGTTATTGTTGCATCTGTCTTAACTGGAATCGGTGGCGGAATCGTACGAGATCTACTTGCAAAAAGAAAACCAATGGTATTACATTCAGAAGTATATGCTTTTTGGGCAATACTTGTAGGCGTTTTAATTGGAAATAAATTTGTTGATACAAATTTTGAACTTTTATTATTATTCATAGTTATTGTTCTTCTTAGACTATTATCTGTACATTATAGTTGGAGTCTACCTAAAAGATCATTTAAAGGCTCTAGCTCTACAGTTAGTTTAAACGAATCAAGCACTCAAAAATTAAATTAAATTAAATTAAATAAATAAGTCCAATAAAAACAAACCTTTTAAAATGATGGTTTGTTTTTTTATTTTTTTATATTGTAAGAGTAAGACAAATAGTTTATATATTCCCCCACGGCTCTAACGCTTCTTTGCAACAATCATTACCACGAAAAAACAAACCCAAAAAAGCGTTTGTTTTCTTCACATAATTTACCTATACTTGCCAACACTATTTTAGAAATTTATTTAAAGGAGGAATTTCATTTGAAGAGATATAACATTACAAATCATTCAGTCGAAACAATTGATGAATTTTTGCTTCCAACTAAAGATGAAATTCTTTGGTATCACTTTAATCATAAATCCTTTGATGAGTTAACTACTATTATTGAAAGTTTAACTATTCACCCTTTAGCAAAAAAGAAACTTCTACATAGTGATCATAAGCCAAGAATAAATATCTTTAAAAACGAGGCAATCCTTTCCCTATATGCCTTAAGTAAGTTATTTAAACCAACAAAAATAAATATTCTTGTTTGCAGTAATTTAATTATTTCATATATAGAAGATCATGAAATAGATTTATTCAAATTTGTAACTAAGGAATTCAGTCAAAATTATATAAAAGTAGACCATGCTGGTCATGTTTTATATCAAATTTTCCATGAAGTTATTGAGAAGTTCCTTATCTCAATTGATCGGTTTGCAAATGAGATAAATTGAACGAGACTTATTTAATGACCCATTTCGAAAGGATTTAGATCAGAAAATTTTCAATTGGAAAGTTCAACTTCAAGATTTAAGGCAGCTTGTAGAACCGCAAGTAAATGTCATTAACCAAATTGTAGAAGCAGATTTTCCTTTCTTAAGTCAGGATGCAGGTTTTTATTTTAATGAATTGAAAGAGAATTATGAACGTATTATTAATGCCCTTGATAATTTTAAAGAAAGTATGGCAGGCATTATCGAGCTGCAAATGTCCTTAAAATCGGACCGTACAAATGATATTATGAAAACTTTAACACTCATAAGTGCCATTTTTTTACCGATGTCTTTTATCGCAGGATTTTATGGCATGAATTTTGGAAATATGCCTGAGTTAAAATGGAAATATGGTTATTTATATTGTATTGTCCTCAACATTTTAATTGGAGTCATTATTTCAATTTATTTTTACGTTAAAGGTTGGTGGGGTAGAAAGCACCAAATAAAATAGCAAATCGGTCAATTAATCGAGTCGATTTTGTCTGAAGTAAATAAGTCTTTTTCTTCGATCCTCATTAATATTTCTCGATTAAATTCGGTCTCAGATACTAATCTTGTTGCTTGTGTCCTAATCGATTTTTCAACAATATTACGGACAAATCGCCCATTACTAAAATGAGCACGATTTTCAAGTTTTGCCTTTTGGATAAAATCTCTTAATCGGTATTCCGCTTCCCGAGATATAATATATTCTCTGTCAACGAACATTTTTTTTGATATATCAAGTAGCTCCTTTACAGAATAATCCTGGAATTCTAAAATGAATGGAAATCTTGATTTTAGTCCAGGATTCAAACTTAAGAAATAATCCATTTCGGAAGAATAGCCGGCTAAAATCAGTACAAAGTCACCATGTTTATCTTCCATATGTTTAACAAGTGTATCAATCGCTTCTTTTCCGAAATCTTTTTCCCCACCACGGCCAAGTGAGTAAGCCTCATCAATAAAAAGAATTCCACCATTTGCTTTTTTTACTAAATCTCTAGTTTTTTGAGCTGTGTGACCAATGTATTCTCCGACTAAATCAGCTCTTTCTGCTTCGATTAGGTGGCCTTTTGACAATACACCCATTTTCAAAAATAATTGACCAATAATCCTTGCAACAGTCGTTTTTCCAGTTCCTGGATTCCCTTTAAACAACATATGCAATACTTGTTTTTCGGCTTTTAAGTTTAATTCTTCTCTTTTTTTATTAATAAATATCCAAGCATAAATTTCATGAATCATTTTTTTTATTTCTTCCATCCCAATTAAATGTCTTAATTGATCCTCTATCTCAATTAATAACTCATGTTTAGGCTGTTTCACTGTTTCGATACTTGGAATTGGAGAAACCTCTCCTCTTTTCACTGTATTAAGTACAACATTTATTTGGCCGTTATCTTTTAAACGAATTGGCTGCTCCAAACATGACACCTCTCTTATTCTGTCGAACATTTTTTTTATCTATAGGATAGCACTCCACGAGAAAACAGATTACAAGTCGTTTTATGCGCTTTTGAAAGTATTTTACTAAATAAGTTTTTTACTATTATATGTACGAACAATTAATTTCAAAACTTTTATTCTCCAGACTAACTGTTAAATGGATAAGATTGCTAAATTTTACTAAATTCTATTAACTTATTTGATATAATGAGAGAAAAAGAGAAGAGTTGATAAATTTGACGATCCCAAACTTAACGACTGCTACTTTACCTGATGTCATCTTGCAATTTGCCTCTCACCTAAATAGTAAAGGAAGAAAAGAATCTACTATTAAGCGTTATTGCTATGATTTAGAAGAATGTTACCGTTACTTTAAAAAAGTTAATGAAAGTTTTAGTACATTACAAGTTCAAGATTTTAATAATTATTTCTACTTTTTAACATCTGAACGTGGATATAATGAGAAAACGATGCATCGAATTTATGTCGTACTAAATCAATTTTATAAATTTTTAAACTCAAATAATTCTTCAATCGAGAATATCATTCCATTCACTAACTATTTAGCAGGACCTTCACGCGCCCTTTCAACGGACGATTTTATCTCTGAAGAAGAAGAAAAAATATTATTATCAATTGTTCAATCCACGACAGATTTGTCAGAAAAACAATTAAAAGCTAGATCATTTTTAATGGATCGTAATGAAATTATGATTCGTTTTATGCTGTTTTATGGACTGACTTTGAAAGAATTAATTGATTTACAAATGAGAGACATTAACTTCGCCTTAAATGAACTTGTTGTCCATAGCAAGGAAGGTGTGAAAAGAACAATTATTCTCACAAAAGAAGATCGAGTACTCTTATATAATTATTTTGTTACGATACCCGAGCCCGTAAGACCTCACTATCATTCAACTCATCCGCTCTTTGTTGCATTTGATTTTAATCGCATGACATTCCATTGGGTTTACGATACAGATTCACCGAAAGCACTAACGGAAATTGCATTTCAAAAAATGCTTAGGTTGGAAGTTAAAAGAGCCGGGCTTAGAAAAGGACTTTGCTCACAACATTTAAGAAACACTTTTATTCTACGGAAAATAAAAGATGGGTTATTAGTAGAAGATATTCAACAATTAGTTGGATTGAAGACCTCAGTTTCTTTAAAACGATACTTTCAATTTTTTCAAGAAAATGAACGCCCAAATAAAAAGGAGTTATGATGACGATCATCATAACTCCATCTTTTTATTGTGTAGAAACTTCCTTTTAGGAACTTGTATTTAGTTTTGCTTTCATAAGTTCTGCGATTTCTTTCGAAGAATATTTTTCTTCATTTTCCAAAGCTGCAATCACTTTTTCTCTTCTCTCACTCGAATGATTTTGACTTAATTTCTTTTTACCGATTAACTCTGTTACTTCAATTTTTAAACAAACAATTCCTGAAAGTAATTTTTCAACATACTCTGTGTGATCCTCGTATTTCCAAGGTTTTGATTGTCCTTTTTCAAAATAGTCGGTTGTTTTTAAAACGATTTGTCTCATTTCATACTTATTTTCAATTATTGTTACTTTTCCATAAGCATGGATTGCTGTATAGTTCCAAGTTGAAACTGTATTTTTCTCTTCATACCATGAAGCAGAAACATATGCATGTGGCCCTGGAAAGATGATTAAAGATTCCTTTCCATTCATCGTTTTCCATTGAGGATTTGGCTTAGCTAAATGTGTAATGATCACTAAATTCTCATCGTCTTCTTGTATGATAAATGGTAAATGAGTTGCTTCAATTTTTGCCTCGTCATTATTCGATAATAATATTCCGAAGCTATTTTTCTTCATTTCGGCTAATAATTGATTTAAATCTGTTTCTTTAAATTCTTTTGGAACATACATTTGATTTCTCCTCCTTCAGTTTACATAATATAATTATCTTCATTAAATTATCAAGCATATTAAAAAAGAACATTGACCATAAGATCAATGCTCTTTTTTCAAATTTATTTTACATTTCAATTTGTACATTTTTAGATGGTACAAACGTTGAAATTGCATGTTTATATATTAATTGTTGTTTACCTTCAACATCTAACAATACTGTAAAGTTATCAAAGCTTTTTACTTTACCTTTGATTTGAAATCCATTTAGTAAAAATACTGTAACCGCTAGATTGTCTTTACGTAATTGGTTTAAGAACTGGTCTTGAATGTTGATTGATGTTTTCATGTCCTTTTCCTCCTCTTCTACCTCTACATATATTTATTCGAGATGAAATAGCCCTTTCCTTCAAGTAGAGCTAAAATTTCCAGTTTTTTTATATCAAAATTATGTCCATCCATATCAAACCAATGGATGCTCATTTTGTTTCTAAACCACGTCATTTGCCTTTTTGCATACCTTCTTGAACTTTGTTTAATTAAATCGATTGCTTCTTCTTTCGTTAAGATTCCATCAAAATAATCGTAAAGCTCTTTATAGCCAATCGCTTGCACAGATTGACAATTTCGAATACCTTTGTCGTAGAGCATTTTTGCTTCATCTACTAGTCCTTCTTCCAACATTAGATCAACTCGTAAATTAATTCGATTGTATAGTAGCTCTCGATCCATCGATAATCCGATTATTTCTGCATCATATAAATACTCTGGCTCTTTTTTAAATGCGGTCTCTGAAAATTTTTGTCCCGTTAGTTTGAAAACTTCAATTGCACGGATTACTCTTCTGACATTATTCATATGTATTTGCTTTGCACTTTCTGGATCAATTTCTTTTAATTGATCATGTAATGCTTTATTCCCAAAGGCCATCGCAAAGCCCTCTAATTGGTTTCTTAAAAGCTCATCACCTTCTTGCTCAGCAAATTCATATTTAGTTAATACACTTTGGATATATAATCCAGTACCACCAACAATAATTGGAATTTTACCTCGATTAGCTATTTCTTTAATTTTCTCTCTAGCTAAAGTTTGAAAATCAGCTACTGTAAAAGAATCTTTTGGATCAAGGAAATCGATTAAATGATGCGGAATTCCTTCCTTTTCTTCTTCTGTAATTTTAGCTGCTCCAATATTTAATTCCTTATAAACTTGTGTTGCATCACCATTAATGATTTCTCCATCAACAGCTTTTGCAAGTTCAATACTTAGCTTTGTTTTCCCTACTGCTGTAGGGCCAACGATGACTATCACTTTTTGCATATTTACCATTGTAATCACATATACGCCTTTCTATACAACCTTTTCCTTACTTGTCTTACTAAATTTGAAAGTAGATAACTCTTTTTATTTATACCATATTTATACAAAAATTCCAATGCGTTGTGAATCAATTCACAATTTTGAAAGAAAGTGTTTTCATTTTATATTTGTCAAAGTAAACTATAAGTAATCTGAAAAAAAAATGAGGTTATACTATGCCTGATTGGTCTTATCATACAATTTTTAAACCAATGCTCTCAAAGCTTCCTTCAAAAGTTTCAAGAGAATTCATTCATAGTAACATGAATAAAATTTCAACTATGCCATTCGGTCCGAATCTAATCGAATTTCTCGGCCATTTAAACACTGACAGTTCCCTTGAAAACGAGATCCATCATTTGAAAATGAAAAATCAAATTGGATTGGCCTCAAAGATTGACCCCTATCTATCGGGCACAAATGCTTTTATGAATCTAGGATTTGGTGTGATTGAAATTGGACCTATTTCGATAAACCACACTTATACAAGCAAAAGTCCGCTCATTGATTTAAAACATAATCAATTAATCGGAACAGAGGAAAATAAAGTATTAACCGTAGAACAAACAGTACATCAACTTTCAAAATTACATAAGAAGATTCCCATTTTTGCTAGAATAGTTGGGAGTTTTGATGAATTTAAACTGATCGAATCAAGACTTTCTGATTTTGTTGATTTATTCATCTTAGAGCTTGATATAGCCAAAAATTTAGTAGAAAATAATTGGGCTTCGACTAAACCTATTTGTCTATCAATATGTCCAAAAGAAATCGATGTTTTTCTTAAACAAGAAAATTATCCATTCGATTCAATTTTGATTGAAGAAACTCCAAATAATACTGACTTAGAACAAAAAAATATTTTAATAAATACAATTCAAAAGTTAAAATCAAATCAGTTTGAAAAACCAATTTTTACAAAAGGCGGAGTGGTTGAACCGATTGATGCAATTGAATTAATCGATTCTGGAGCATCTTTAGTATTTTTAACTCATGGATATGTACTCAGTGGTCCTGGTTTACCAAAACGGATTAATGAAGCGATAAAGTTTAGAAGCAAAAAAGTGATGACTAGTTTAAGTGACGGATGGATTTGGTATTTTTTATTTGGCCTTTTCATGTTTGTTGGAGGATTACTTGCTCTATTTATTAGTTTAACTTCCATTGTCCTTCCATATGATGAGCACTTTTTAACGATTGATCGCGAATTAATTCTCCAGTTTAATGATCGAATTCTCCCCTTTATGTCACATGATCGAATGACACTTTCTGGGACGATTATGTCGGGTGGAATTTTGTTCATGTCATTAGCTAGAAATGGAATTAAACATCATTATCATTGGGCAAAGAAAGCATCTGACACTAGTGCATTCGTAGGTTTTTTAGCGATATTCTTATTTATTGGATATGGGTACTTTGACTGGTTACACGCTTTATTTTGGGTAATCTTATTAATACCATTCTTAATTGGTTTCTTTAAAACAAGAGGTATAAATAGAAGTCCAGAATCTGAAAATTTAACAAATAATGGCGTTTGGAAACTTAGTTTAATAGGTCAATTATTTTTTATTATACTAGGATTTTCGATTATAATCGGAGGATCTATTATTTCCTTTGTTGGCGTCACTACTACCTTTGTTAAAACAGATTTAAATTATTTATGTATATCACCTTCTGAGTTGAATGCTTTTAATCAACACTTAATCCCTGTTATCTCACATGATCGCGCTGGTTTTGGAGGTGGTTTAGTAAGTGTCGGCTTACTAGTACTCATGATTTCATTATGGGGCTTCAGACAAAATCAAAAATGGATCTGGTGGACATTATTGATTGGGAGCTTACCTGCGTTTATAACGGCGTTTGCAGTCCATTTTATGATTGGGTATACAGATTTTTATCATCTATTACCACCAATCATTGCAAGTTTGTTTTTATTAATAGGAGTCATTACATCTTATAAATTTTTGAATTTTACAACGACTAATTCAAATGAAAACACATTTCATGAAATAAGTAATTCTTAAAATTTGTCTAGAGATGGAATATAAAAAAGGAGCAATCCATAACGATTGCTCCTTTTTCGTGTGAAATAACATTTACTATCTATCTAATCATCCTAATGTGATTCACATTCATTTTTTAATCCGAAATCGGTAGGAGTATCTGGTTTTTCATAAGTTTTCTTTTCAGGTTGTGCCTATAATCTAAATCATTATTAAGAATATCTTTATACGATTAATTGGTTAACTTAAAATTCAAGTTTACTTTACATATGGTCAATAATTAAGATGTATAATTATTGGCTAATTTTATCAATTATATAACAGATTTTTTTAATCTAGAAGGATCCACGATCGATAGGAAACCCAAAAATAATGCTAGCAGACATGATTTCAAATTCATCTATTTAAGTTCAAGAATGTAATTTTTCTTGAACTTTTTTGCATTTATTTAAATGTTGTAAATCAATTCTGGCTTAAAGATAGAGGAATGAGGAGTATATAGATTTAGGACTTTGGTATTTCTATTTGATTACTTTTTGGAGGAAAACATTTAAGTTTAATAATTTTTATCATTAAGGATTACTTAACACAAATGGTTTGATTAATAATAGATAATTTAGAATTAATATTCAATTTACATAGTGCTTATATAATTGTCCATGTGATATTTTTCACCATCTCACTGAAAAAAATCAGAATTTCTAAATTGAGGCTGACTTCACTTTGAGAAGAAGTCTTAAGAAAGGTTCATTTGAAAAAGGAGGAGTAATAATTTATTGATATTTAACTATTTTTCACAGCTTATTAATTGTTGTAAAAATCTTTACCACGTCAAATTCACCTAATATTTGGGAAAATGTTCAATGAGTTGAAATCTTAAATTGGGTGGAAACCATGTACCGATAGTTGTAAAAGATCAAAGCTTACGAATTTTGCTCAAAACTGTCCATTAAGTGAGGGACAACAAAATTCGATGTTAACGGGGACCCCGTTATTACACGAATTTTTGCATCTAATCAAGACGACAAACGGCTATTTCATATAAGTGATATTCATTTTAAAGTCAAAAATATAATTTCATAGAAAAGTTTGTCTCTAATTTAGAACAATTCGCGGTAATCGTAGAAAATTAGAATTACTGGAGGTTTTCTGTAATGAAAAAAATTTTATCTATTTCTCTCGTATTAACGATAATATTCGTTATAGTATCAAACACCACAGACGCACTTGCAAACGATTCGGGTGCCAAACTCGTTAAAATCGACAATATGCAGCCGGTTAACGGACAAACGATCACCGCCAATGTAACCATGGGTCATGGTTCAATGGGCAAAAATCTAACATTTCAATGGCAAGTACAGGAATCACGTATCAGCGATCAATATATTAATGTAAAATCTGGTGGTACATCAAAAAGCTACACCGTAACGTTAAATGATATTGGTAAAAAATTGCGCGTTGTAGTTGGTTTACCATCCAATGGTGACAGAAAAACTTCATTGCCTACGAACGCAGTATTAAATGCCACCCCACTTATTGCATCGATGAAATTCGATAATAATTTAAAGGACGGTGCAAATCAAAGAAATTTGGAAGGGAAAGGAAATTATAGTTATGTAGACGGTGTATTACCCGGGACCAAAGCCCTTCACTTAGAAAGCGGTGACGGGAATTATGTTGGTACGAAGCATAGCTTGAATTTTGGTAATGACAGTTTTACCACATCCTTCTGGTATAAGGGTGACACTAACAATAATCAGGTAATATTATCAAACAAGGATTTTACTAAGAGCTCTAACGAAGGCTGGGCTATATTTACATCAGCCAATTCGGCCAATATGAATTTAGGATTCCCAACATCATCAGTAAAATTTGGGCGTGATACGTTTAATGCTTCTAATTGGCGTTACGTGACATTTGTTGTAGACAGAGATAAAATGCTCGGATCGTTGTATATTGATGGTTACAAAATGACTGAAATTTCACTTGGGGTAGGAAGTTTAGATACATCGAACCCATTAAATATAGGTAGCGACGGATTAGGCAAAAATGGCGGTAATTCATTCGATATTGCTGATTTGAATGTTTGGAAAGGTGCATTTAGCAGTGAAATGGTTCAAGCTAATTATAATAGTTACGCTGTAAATAAAGTAGATATGAAAGCACTTAACGACACAATTTCAAAAGCAAATAAAATAGTAACTGACGGTCTCGGTAACGACTACAGCCAAACCGATTTTGATTATTTGAAAAAGGTTTTGAATACGGCAACTAAGGTTGCCACCACGCAAAAAGTAAATTTATATACACAGGAAACCATTAATTATTACGAACGTGAACTAAACAACGCCATATTCATCTACCAAAAAAGTAATAAAAAGCTAACACCTGCAGGTTTAAATATGATTGTAGACAGCGACCCGGAAGTAAGTGCTAATCCCGCAACAATCGCGCGCATTGAAAAAGATTACAGAACAGAACTGAGGCTATTCCCACAGGCCGACGTACTCTTTATTCCTGGCGACGTTACTGGCGGTAACAACGCCAATGAATATGTGTGGATGAAAAATATGACAGACATTTACAATAAACTGAAAGGTGAAGGTCTGTTTGACAATACGAAGCTTTATATGGTACGAGGCAACCATGATATGGGCGGCGCTGAAAAATTTATTCCTATCGGTTCGGCGGGCGCGTGGAACGCCTCAACGAATTCATACGATAACAACTTCTTTAATAGTGCCTATAGGGTAAAGGTAAAAGGATATAATATTGTTGGATTTGACGGAAATTATAACAACGACAATACCGTGGGGAAAACCAAAGAATTACTAAACCAAATTAAAACAGAAGAAGATTACGACCCAACCAAACCAATATTTGTATCTTCTCACTACCCTATAAGCGGAACAGTATGGTCAGGTAGATGGAGCAGCGCAGCAAGTAATAATGTAGGTCAGTATATTGCCGACAATGACTTGTCGCAGGTAGTCTATATGTCAGGGCATACGCAATACGACCCGACCGACGAACGTTCTCATTATCAAGGTTCGGCTACGTTTCTCGACAGCGGTGCAAGTTCATATTCAAGTTATATTGATGACGGTCCATACGGCGGATATTTAGAAGGTGCGTATATCAACTATAAAACTACGCCTCGCATCGTGAATTTCCTAGAGGTTTACGGTTCAAAAATTATCATCAAACAATATAATTTAAGCACAGATGAATATGTAGGCATACCTTCTGTAAAAATCGTCGGTGAAGGCAAAAAGGCCTTTACCTATAGCAGAAGCGATATAAGAGAACTCATAGCTCCACAGTTTGAAGAAGGTATTACGGTAGATTCCTACAAAAACAACGAACTTGCTTTTACAATAAAGCAAGCAAATGACAATGTGCGCGTTTTGGAATATAATATTCAGCTTATCAACAAGCTCAACGGTAAAGTTGAAAAATCGTTTAACAGTCTTTCGCTTCCGCTAGACAAGCCATTCGATGAATACAGGCATTATAAGTTTACAGATCTGTCGCCGACTACTCCATATATACTCAGGGTATTTGCCGACGATTCCATGTATAACCGTTCTTCTCAGGACATTAACATTGAGGCTCAAAATGTTAATTTAAACAGCATTACTTCGCCTGCTGACATAACAGGGGTGACAATCGGAACGGCGAAGACAGCTGAAGCCCTTGGATTACCAAAGACAGTATCGTTGGATACCGATGCAGGTTTGGGACAAGCCGATGTGACATGGAATGTAGATGCTTCAAACTATGATTCTACTGTAAAGATTGCACAGACCTTTACTGTAAATGGAACTGTAACAATGCCAACTGGGGTGAAAAATTCAAATAACGTTCCTTTGACAACAAGCATTAAAGTAACGGTTAATAAGATCCCCCAGTCTAAAATGACTGCAACGGCGACAAGTCAGGAAACGATTGGTGAAAATAATTCAGCATCTATGGCGATTGACGGAAATTCACAAACTTATTGGCATACAAAGTGGGATAAATCTGATGTTCTCCCCCAATCGATCACCTTAAATCTTGGAAGAACTTTCCCAATCAATAAGGTCGCGTATTTACCAAGGCCAACGGGCAGTAACGGCAATATTACAGGATATAAAGTTTATGTGAGTACAGATGGAGTGAGTTTCACTAAAGTTGTAAGCGGAACTTGGGCAAACGACAATGCGGAGAAAGTTGTAACATTTGATCCGACAGATGCATCATATGTCAAACTGGAAGCAACTACTGGTGTTAACGGCTGGGCATCGGCCGCGGAGATTAGCGTCCTTCAAACAGAAACTATAAAGAATTAGCTTCTAACTTAAAATAATTTATTGTTTGAATTCATGTAGGTGTCATTACATTAACGAAATTTAAGATAGATTGGTAATGCAACTGGGGGGAGATCAATTCTCCCCTATCGATTTGATAGATTAGTAGAACCAATATTTCATGAAAAGAGGTCCCACTTTGAAGCAGCGTTCATTTCTGTCCATTTTCATCATCATATTCTTTTTATTTTTTGGGACTACTACAACTTCAGCGCATTCCATAGATATGAGTTACTCGGATTTAAACATTGAAGCGAACGAAATTCTCTATGAACTTTTTATTGAACAAAAAGATTTGTTTCCACAATTCGGTAATGACTTAGATAATCTCGTGAATGATGAATCGGCCTCTCAAAAAATCGAATCCTATCTACAGAAAAGCCTTCGCATAGATGTGGATTCTAAGCCCTTAACGATGGAATTAGTTTCGATGAACATGGCGCAAAAGGGTGTTATAAGAGGCGTGGAATTTCAAATGAGGTTTATCGCCGATGAAGACATCAAACAATTTAATCTTCATTATGATTTGGTGTTCGACGATGTCCCTGCTCATACGAGTGTACTCATGGTTCATGTAGGAGATTATTTACAGCAGAATATGATTGATAGCACGAATAAAGATATTCTGATCAAACTTCCTAAGGATCCTCCTAATGAACTTCCAAAGGATCATCCCAAGTACCTTCCCCAGCCTAAGATTGGTGATGTGTTATGGAAATACTTTAAGCTTGGAATCGAACACATTTTGTCAGGTTATGATCATTTGCTATTTTTATTATCCTTAGTATTAATCACAACTAGACTCAAGGATGCGTTGAAGATTGTTACTGCTTTTACAATCGCACACAGCGTTACACTCTTCCTAGTGGCGACCGGTCGCATTCACGTAATCTCGTACTGGGTCGAATCTTTGATAGCCCTGACAATTTGTTATGTGGCAGTAGAAAACATATTTGTTCAAAAGGCAAAATGGCGGTGGCTATTGACGGCCATATTTGGTTTGATTCATGGTATGGGTTTTGCCGGAGCCTTGGCTGAAACTGGACTTCCAAAGAGTAATCAACTTGGCTCTCTCCTGACGTTTAATTTAGGTGTGGAAGCTGGCCAGCTCATGGTCCTATGCCTTTTACTTCCTTTTTTGCTATTGCTACGACGTTTCCCATGGTATCGTAAAATGGTGGTCTCAATGTCTTGCCTTATTTTTGCGCTGGCATTTTATTGGTTTATTCAAAGACTGCAATGAGGCGGCCATAATTGTTATCCATAAAAATTAATAACTAGTGTATGGTTACATTCAAAAAGGTAGGAAAAATTCCTACCTTTTTTCACTCATCACCGACTACAACGTGTTTTTTTCGTAACATGTAATAAACAGGAAGTCCAATTAACGTTAAACCAATTCCCCAAAAAGCTAAAATAGTTTGCGTCATAAGTGTATTAACAACGATAAAGACTCCCCCAATTATTGCGATTGAGAGAACGAAAGGTAAAAAAGGTACTCTATAAGGCCTTTTTAGATCCGGTTCCCGTTTTCGTAAAATATAAACCGCAATAAATGTTAATGTATAGAAGATCCAAATGACAAATACTAACATGTCCGTTAATAAGTCAAATCCACCTATAAACATCATAAATATGGCAACTATTAGGATAAATAAACCAGCATTGTATGGAACTCCAGTTTTAGATAATTTACCAAACCAACTACTAAAAGGAAGTTTTTCTTCTCTAGCCATCACATATGGAACCCTCATACCAGTCATTGTATAGCCATTAATTGTACCAAATACTGAAATCAAAATTCCGATTGAGACGAGTTTCCCTCCAAAATTACCGAATAAAACTTTCGAAACTTCAGTGGCTGGTGTAGATGTACCAGCTAATTGCGCTGCAGTTAATACAAATAAAAAGGATATGTTAATCAAAATATAAACCGCCATTACAGCTGCTAAACCGAATACGATTGCTTTTGGCAAATCATTTTTAGGGTTTTTCATTTCTCCGGCTATATTTCCTACAAGTATCCAACCATCATATGCAAACATCGTAGCAAGTAAAGCTGAACCAAGTGCTGGCAAAAAACTTCGATCACTTCCTACCTCAACTGGGAAAAGCTGAAAAGTCACATTTCCTTCATGTAATAATCCAAATATAATTAAAATCGCCAAAGGTATAAGTTTACAAAACGTAAAAAGTGATTGAATACTACCAGCAGTTTTTGCTCCTAGAAAATTCATTAATGTGATAAAAATTGCAGTAACTACAGCAATAATCGTTACTGTGAATTGATTAGAATTGGCAGGAACCCCAAAGATGGAAACTGCTTGGGTACCAAATATGATCGAAAGCGCAGCAATATTAGCTGGAAAATAAATGATTGTTTGAGCCCATCCAAGTAAATAGGCTGTCAGATCTCCATATGTATGCTTTAAATAGGCAACCATTCCTCCTGTTTTTGGTATTGCTGCGGCAAGCTCAGCTCCGGATAAACCAGCACAAATTGTAATGATTCCTCCAATAATCCATGCTAATAAACCTAAGCTTGCAGATCCTGTTGCGCCATATACAGCCGTGGCTTTAAAGAAAACTCCACCACCAATTACAGTACCAATTACAGTAGTTAAAGCTGCAATAAACCCCATTTCTCTTCTTAGTTTATTTTCCGACAATAGGATCACCCATTCTTAAAAAGATCACTTTACTTCATTCCCAAAGAAATGTTCACAAACACTGGAAATTCTTTCTAGATCAACATTACCACCAGATATGATTGCGACTACTTTTTTATCTTTTATATATTTTGAAGCTTTACCTGATAAAATTACTGCTGTCGCTAGAGCACCTGATCCTTCCACAACTGCTTTACCGCGCTGTAGTAAATCCTTCATTGCGACTTCTATTTCATCCTCACTCACTAGGATGATTTCAGTTACTAATTCTTTTACAATTTCATATGTTAATTTCCCTGGAACCTTAACAGAACAACCATCGGCTATTGTAGGAGCTGTATAGTTACTCACTATTTCTCCGGCGTCTATTGATGCTGTCATGCCATGTACATTCTCTGCTTGAACACCAATTATGTCTATTGAAGGGTTAAATGATTTCAAAGCGACTGCAATTCCCGAAATGAGACCACCTCCACCTATAGGTACAATTATTGTATCAACATCCCAGAGATCATCTAAAATTTCAATACCAATAGTCCCTTGACCAGCCATAATGTAAATATCATCGTATGGATGGATGAATGTTTCGCCAGTTTCGTCTCGTACTTTAGCACAATAGTCTTTCGCATCATCAAATGTATCACCGTATAAAATGATATTTGATCCGTATCCTTCTGTTGCTTCAACCTTTGCTTTTGGTGCAGTTGAAGGCATGATGATTTTACTTTTAATATGTAAAAGCTTTGATGATAAAGCGACACCTTGAGCATGATTTCCAGCTGAACATGCGATAATTCCTTTACTTCTTTCTTCCTCAGTTAAATGAGAAATTTTATTAAATGCACCTCGAAATTTAAATGAGCCTGTTAATTGCATATTTTCAAGTTTTAAATAAATCTCTCCGTCCGACTTTGAAGTTAAATAAAATGATTTTACTAAAGGTGTTTTTCGAACTTTACCTTCCAAAAGTTCATATGCAGTTTTAATCTCTTTAATCGTTAATGGTAATCCCTTATGATCTAAATTATTCATCTTCTAACTTCCCTTTTTATTAGCATTTTTATTTACTTTCTTGATACATGATAAGTTTGTGTCAAAGTACAAAACAAAATACCACAAACAGGGATTAGTAAAGGAAGAGAAAATAAAAAAAGGAGACCATGGCGTGGTCTCCTTTTTTCAGTGTGTAGACAAAATACTAAAAACTTGATTTTCAGACTGATTGNNCGCTTGTCTTTCGAGGCGCGAAGTCTGGTGAGGAGCGGAGTTACCCTAAACGGTAATGAGCACCGCAGACAGGCGAAGCAACGAAGAAAGCGAGCGTTTGGCGGGCAGTCTGAAAAAGAAGGAGACATCTGTCTCCTTCTTTTTTATTTAAGCTTGAGTTACGTTTAACTTTGCAGCTAATTTATTTAACATATCTTCAGACATACGATCTAAATCAAATTTTGGATCGAAGCCCCACTCTTCTTTAGCAGCAGAGCTGTCAATTGAATTTGGCCATGAATTGGCAATTCCTTGACGAATAGGGTCAATGTCGAAATCTACTGTAAATTCAGGGATGAATTTACGAATTGATGCCGCGATTTGAGTTGGTTCAAATGACATTGCTGAGATATTAAATGCATTACGATGTTTAAGTTTTGAAGGATCTGCTTCCATTAACTTAATAATTGCATCAATTGCATCAGGCATATACATCATATCCATGTAAGTTCCTTCACCGATAAATGATGTATATTTCTTATTTTTTAATGCTTCGTAATAAATATCAACAGCATAATCAGTAGTACCTCCACCTGGCACTGTATCATAAGAGATTAAACCTGGGAAACGTACACCGCGAGTATCTACGCCAAATTTTTCAAAGTAATAATCACATAATAATTCACCAGCTACTTTTGTAACACCATACATTGTAGTAGGACGTTGGATTGTATCTTGTGGTGTGTTATCCTTTGGTGTTGCTGGTCCAAATGCACCAATTGAACTTGGAGTAAAGAATTTTAAGCTTAATTCTCTCGCTACTTCAAGAGCATTCACTAATCCACCCATGTTTAAGTCCCAAGCTAATGTAGGTTTTGCTTCTGCAACAGCTGATAAAAGAGCAGCTAAGTGAATGAACGTATCAATTTCATACTTTTTAGCAATCTCTAACATTTTTTCTTTATCCATTACATCTAAAATTTCAAAATGACCTGTTTCTAAAATTTGACTTCCTTCAAGACGGCGAATATCTGTCGCAACAACATTTTCAATACCGTATTCATTTCTAAGACGCATAGTTAATTCTGAACCGATTTGTCCAAAACAACCAGTAATTAATATTTTCTTCATTCCTTAGTCCACCTTATAGTAATAAAATATCGAAATTATTATTTAAAATTATTTAATAACGTTTAATTCGCGACCAACTTTTTCAAAAATAGCTAAAACTTCATCTAGCATTTCTTTAGTATGCGCAGCTGTTGGCATATTACGAATACGACCAGTTCCAAGTGGTACTGTTGGGAATACGATTGACTTCGCATAAACTCCCTCTTCATATAGACGTTTAGAAAATTCTTGTGTAAGATTTTCATCACCGATAATACATGGTGTAATTGGTGTTTCAGACTCACCAATATTAAATCCTAGTTTTGATAAACCAGCTTTTAAGTAATCACCATTTTCCCAAAGCTTTTCGATTTTTTCTGGTTCTTCAGACATAATACGAATTGCTTCAATACAAGCAGCAGCATTTGCTGGTGTTAAAGAAGTAGAGAATAAGAAAGGACGTGCACGAACTTTTAACCAATCGATTAATTGTTGTGAACCAGCAACATATCCACCTACAACTCCAACTGCTTTAGAAAGTGTACCAATTTGGAAATCAATTTTATCTGATAATCCGAAATGCTTAACTGTTCCTGCTCCTTTACCCATAACGCCAGAACCATGAGCATCATCGATATATGTAATTAAGCCAAATTCTTCAGCAATTTTTACGATATCAGGAATATTTGCTACATCTCCATCCATAGAGAAAACTCCATCTGCAATGTACATAACCTTCTCATATAAACCACAAGTTGTTGCTTCTTTTGCTTTTTCACGTAAATCATCCATATCTTGGTGTTTTACACGAATAATTTTTGCCCCAGAAAGTCTGCATCCATCAATAATTGAAGCGTGGTTTAATTCATCAGATAGAATAGCATCTTTTTTTGTCATTACTGCTGAAATAGCACCCATATTACAGTTAAAACCAGATTGGAATGCAATAGCAGCCTCTGTATGTTTAAATTCAGCGATCGCTTTTTCAAGTTGATCATGGATATCCATCGTACCATTAATCGTACGTACAGCTCCTGCACCAACTCCATATTTTTCAGTCGCTTCAATAGCAGCTTGTTTTAAACGAGGATGAGTCGCAAAACCAAGATAGTTATTTGAAGATAAATTTATAAATTGTTTACCACTAATTTGAATAGTAGCTTCGTTAGAACCTTCTAAAGAGTTAATCTCATTATAGAGCCCTTTCTCCTTTAACTCAGCTAATTGTGGAGTTAAAAATGCTTCTAATGTCTTGCTTGACATAAATACCAGCTCCTTAATTAAGTTTATTTATCTAAAAGGAGTAAGCCCCCATTTTATATCTATTAGTTATTATTAAATAAATATAAAAAATTATCGTTTTATTATTTTCCATTTTTGTAAGAGAAAATTTTTTATGTATTGATTACAATATACTTATTTGAGGCTTTCCGAATTCAATTATAAATCGGTTACAATGCATTAGGAATACTTTTATTCAAAATTTATTCGAAAAAGGTAGAATTTAAATTATTATAAAAATTCATATAATTCGAATATTATTCAATTTGTTTTTTTAGTAAAACATCTAGTGGTTAAAAAGGGGTGAAAGAATGATCCCGTTGATTTAAGTCTGAGTAGTAAATAGATGTTTGAAATGTTGCAAATAAAAGATGTAGCGCAGCGATACAAATAAACATTTGAGAAGTGCAAATAAACGATGTAGCACTGCAATAAAACATGTGAAAAGTGCAAAAAAAAGATGAAATCCTGCAATTATACAGTGAACTGCAATTAAAATCCGAAAACCGCAATTAAAATTAGCATATCTGCAATTAAATCCCAAAGAATCGCAAATAAAATAAAAAATCACCTATACAGGTAATGGTATTTTGACTTAAAATCTGTGCAGTTAAGATACTTTCTTATGGAAAAGAATCATTTCTGCTCTCATTCCAAACTAAATGCAATAAAAAATTTCTTATTCTCACTAAAAAAGATCGACCAAACACTCGTACATTCATATATGGGGCGCCTATTTGTCAATTAAACCGACACATAAGACAGCCCCATAAAGTATATATTATTTTTTCACAAAACTAAGTAATAAAATTTTATTCTATTATAAATTAGTCAATTTAGGCTCTAATTTGAGTGCCAACGCCTTGTCTGACTTTCTTTTCATTCATTAAAAAACGTGATAATCCAACTGTTACGATTAAAGAAACCACTACAGGAATTGAACCCAACCATGTAATTGAACGGATGGACAATTGACTGACTGCAAGGCCTCCGATTGCTGCACCAAATGCAAAGCCTAATTGCATCATTGACTGATTTAAACCTAATAAAACATCTGATGAATTTGGAGAAATTGTTGCTAAATTAAATTGTTGTGTTGCACCAGATGACCATCCCGAAAATGACCATAATGTAAGGATAATAATCACTGTATTGATTGAACTAGAAATGAATGATAATAATAAAATTGATAAAATATTAAGTACTAAACCTCGTTTTAAAGTAAGCGTAATTCCCCACTTATCTGCACTGAATCCCCCGAATTTAGATCCAAATAAACTAGCTATACCAAGTATTAGAAGAGCAAAACTTAATATGTGATCGCTCATCTTAGTAGTTTGAATAAGGTACGGTGATAAATAAGTAAATACGATCCCATATCCGCTCATTAAGAAAAAAGTAATAGATAAAGCTAATGCAATTTTTGGTTGTTTAATTAATGAAATTTGCTGCAATAATGGAATTGGTTGATCACCATGTGTTTGTGGAATTGTTTTTACGATAATTGCTAAAGAAATTAAAACGAATATGGCCACCCCAAGAAAGACTAATCTCCAATCATAAGCAGCTGCTATAAATCTGCCAATCGGAACCCCTATAATCAGTGAAGCAGTAAAACCCATGACAACAGTGGCAATTGAACTTGCCTTTTTATCTGGTGGAGCAATCTTTGCAGCCAAGCTAAGTACTGTTACAACAGTAACTCCCGCACTTAACGCCATTATAATCCGCGCAACCATAAACAAACCATAACCAGGTGCAATTACTGCTAATAAATTACCTAAAATAAATACGCTTAAAGAAAAAAGTAGTAATTTTCGGCGTTCCATTTTGGCTAATACTGCCATTAATATCGGTGTACCGATCGCATAAATCAATGAATACACCGTAATTAGTTGTCCTGCAGCTTCAATCGAAATACCTAATTCATCGGCCATTTTATCTAAGATTCCGGAAATAACATATTGTGAAGTTCCTACTAAAAAGCTTATCATTGCTAAAATATAAATTTTCCCTTTATTTGTCATAAAATAATTCCTTTCAACATAATTATATATTTCTATAAATACCGAAATATTAAACTTTAGAGAAGGAAGCCACTTGATTAGCTTCCTTCCTACTTTCTATTCATATCAATGCTTAGATTAGAACATTTAGATGCTTTTTAACATCATATTCTTCAATTGCTTCACCATTTTTCAAACGGTGTAAAAGATCTGGATTCGAAATTAGAGGACGCCCGAACGCAGCAACATCAATTGTTCCTTCTTTGATAGCTTTTTCTGCCATTTCAGGATTTAACGTTCCTACTCCAACAATAATTCCATCCCAGTATTTTCTAACAAGCTGATGCATCGTTTTACCATCTGCAAGTATACGATCAAATTGCATAATCGAAGGATGTAATAAAGTTGCACCGACTTCCTTGAATGCTTCAATAAATGTACGGATCGCATAATCTGGATCTTCCCACATATAACCCGGAATATCAGCTTTATGTGCAGAAAATCGAATCATCGTTCTTTCAGTACCAATTGCTTCGATAACTGCTTTTATTACTTCCTTCATGAAAGTTAATCTTTGTGGAAGTTCTCCACCGTATTGATCTGTACGATGGTTTGTAACATCTGAATTAAATTGATCGATTAAGTATCCATGTGCAGCGTGAATTTCGACTCCATCAAAACCAGCTTCAATCGCATTTTTAGCTGCTTGAGCATATTGATTGATTACTTCTTTAATATCCTCGGTAGTCATTTCTTCAGGTAGATCATATGGCTTACGAAAACGAGAAACTAATCCTTCTGCAGGAATCGCTGAAGGTGCTTGAGGTGGCATATTTCCAGCTAGCTCGTGATGAGATAATCGTCCAACATGCCAAATTTGAGAAATCATTGTGCCACCCTCATTATGAACAGCATCAGTTACCTTTTTCCAAGCTTTAATTTGATCCTCAGAATAAATTCCAGGAACACCTGGGTAACCTTTTCCACGTGGACTAATAACTGTTCCTTCAGAAATAATCAAACCTACACCATCTGCAGCTCGTTTACGATAATATTCGACTATATCTTCTCCAACTACACCTGTTTGATCATCTGCAAAACTTCTTGTTAATGGAGCCATTGCAGTACGACTACGTAAATTCCAAGCACCTATTTTTACTGGTTCAAAAAGTTTACTTTCTAGACCATTTTCTAATTTTCCCCAACTAGTTTCATCTTTGCTTACTAAACTCATATTCAATTCCCCCTTAGATTATTCGGTATTTCTACAAATACTGAAATATAAACTAAAATAATACCGCTTTATTTTTAAAGTAAAGCGGGTGCATATTTTTCCAAAACTTCTCGTTGTAAACTATAGTATCTGAAGGTTCCTTCTTTGCGTACTGTTAGCAAGCCGCAATCAAGTAATGGTTTTAAATGATGTGTCAATGTAGAATTGGCCGATACTTTTATTTGATTTTTCATTTCTAAACAAGCTAATTCAGATTGCTTAGCAAGTACTTTAACAATTTGTAAACGAGTGGATTCTCCTAATGCTTTATAAACCTTTACTGCAATATCATCGTTCACCACTTTAACCTCCTCTCAAAGACCAGCGCTTATTTCGGTATTTCTAGAAATATTGTATTTTAACTAATTTATGATGTCAAGAGAAATAATTCATAATAAAAAAGAATTTGGTTAATTGAAGAACACTATGAAATTGTTCACTTAATTTTAGAGTGTTGATTTTTTTCGGGAATATACGGTTGCAATAATAGCGTACATGTTTTATTCATATATAACTTGTTGATGCACCATTCTGGAATGTATATTTCCTTGTGTATTGTATTTTTTAGAGAAATCCAAAATCCCCACAAGGGACTTCATTACCTTGTGGGGTTTTTCACTTTCTACCTAATGAAATCAACCCGTAAAATCTATATGAGTAGATTAAACAATGTTGGGTTATTGTTTATTTCCATAAATTGAATTTCATGAAGATTCATTCGCTCAATCAATGCTTTGTAATCGGACTTATTTGCCAATTCTATTCCAACTAGTGCAGGCCCGTTGTCCTTATTGTTTTTCTTTGTGTATTCAAACCTCGTAATATCATCGTTTGGTCCCAATACTTTATCAAGAAATTCACGTAATGCGCCTGATCGTTGTGGGAAGTTGATGATGAAATAATGTTTTAGTCCTTGATGAATTAAAGACCTTTCTTTGATTTCTTGTAGTCGGTCAATATCATTATTTCCACCAGATACGATACAAACGACATTCTTACCTTTTATTTCATCTTTAAATAATTCTAAAGCTGATACAGACATAGCTCCAGCGGGCTCTGCAATTATTGCATTTTTATTATAAAGCTCTAAAATCGTTGTACAAATCTCGCCTTCTGGAATTGCGACAACTTGGTCAAGTACATCTCTACAGATTTCGTATGTTAAATAACCAACTTGGCCAACCGCTGCTCCGTCAACAAATTTCTCAATAGAAGGTAAAGTTACAACTCTACCATTTGCAATCGATTCGGCCATTGAAGCAGCACCCATCGGCTCTACTCCAATTACCTTAGTTGAAGGACTAATTCCTTTTATGTATGTTCCAACTCCAGAGCTTAATCCACCTCCGCCGATTGCTACGAATAGATAATCTACTGGACGGTCAATTTCATTTAATATTTCAACTGCAACAGTACCTTGTCCTGCAATTACATCTTGATCATCAAATGGATGAATAAATGTCATTTGATTTTCATTGCAATAAGTCTGTGCATTTTGATGAGCAATATCAAAGGTGTCACCGATTAATATAACTTCAACAAATGGTCCACCAAAGAATTTCACTTGAGATACTTTTTGATTCGGCGTTGTTGTTGGCATAAATATTTTCGCATACACCTGCAAATGATTACATGTATATGCTACGCCTTGAGCATGATTACCTGCACTAGCACATACAACCCCTTTTTGTCTTTCTTCATAAGACAAGTTGCTAATTTTGTAATATGCTCCTCTAAGCTTAAATGAGCGGATTATTTGTAAATCCTCTCGCTTTAAAAATACGTTACAATCATATTTTTCACTAAGCATTGTACTAATCTGCAAAGGTGTTTTATTCGTAACTTCTTTTAACGTATTATAGGCAACCAAAATATCCTCAATCTTAACAGTACTTTTTACTTTCTCCATATAACTACCTACCCTTTGCATTTTTTTATATAAATTCCATTATAGTAAAAGTTAATAAATTAATAAACAGAAAATTCAATTTTCTAATGAAAGTTTTATGTCAATTTGCATGATTGAAATAAAATGTGCCTAATATCGGTACTTTCATTCTAATTGGCAGTAATACACTAGTTATCATTTTCAGTAGGATATGCTATCATTTTCATATTAAATAAATAGATATTAGGTGATTTATAAAATGGAAAATCAATCTTTATTATTAATTGATGGCTTTAACTTATTAAGTAGAGGTTATTTTGCAACTTCATATGGTAGAAGTGATGAACAACTTTCTAAGACGAAAGATGGCGTTTATATAAATGCATTAAGGGTATTTATTCCAAAGCTTTTTAACTTAATTAAAGAGCATGACATTACTCATCTTGCAATTACTTGGGATGTTAAACGTGAAGAAACTGATCGTCGAAATAAATATGATTTTTATAAAGCAACTCGTGGAGAACTACCAACGCCACTTATTGAACAATTTTTCACTTTAAAAACAGCATTAGAAGAAATCGGTATTGCTCAACTTGAAATGGCACCATATGAAGCAGATGATTTAATGGGTACCTTATCAAATAAATGGTCTAATTCTGTTAAAAATAAATGCTATATTTATAGTAATGATCGAGACTTACTACAATTAATAAACGAGCATACCTCTCAAATCATTGCTCAAAAAACTGGTGAAATTGTTTACTCTCTTGAGCACTTCAGTAATGATTATGGGATCCATCCGAAACAATGGGTTGATGTAAAAGCGTTATTAGGTGATTCTAGTGATAATATACCTGGTTGCCCTGGAGTAGGAGAAAAATCGGCTATTCCATTAATTCAACTTTATAACTCAGTTGAAGAATTGTACGAGAATATGGAAAATCTTGATTCTAAATTTAATCGATACAAAAAGAAATTAGAAGCTGGGAAAGACTCTACTTTTATTAGTAAAGAGCTTTCTGCCATTACAATTGATATACCACATTTTGCTGAATATACATTTGAGGATTTAAAAATTAATATTGATGAAGATAAATTATCACTTAAGCTTGAGGAATTAGAAATTCGTGTAAAGCGATAAAAATCAAATTTTATTTAGGAGAAATATAAATGTCTGAGTATTGGAATGCGTATTTTAGTTTTATAAATGATAAACCTGCAACTTTAGTATTAGATATGGTAATTACTGAAGAAGCAAACATCGAAGATTATCCAACTATTGTTTGTATAAAGCTACAAATAAAAAATCCAGACGAACGAGGTTTTCCTAGTAAAAATGAATTAAATGTTTTAGAAAAAGTTAATAAGGATATTGATAAACGAATTAATCCAAAACTCTACCTTAATGTTGGAAGAGTGACGACTGATGGTTTTAGAGAACTTGTCTATTATACTTCGGAACAAGATCCTAAAATGCTTATTGAAGTTGCGGATCAAATCATTGAAGCATATGATTACGATTATGAAATGTATGGTATGGATGAAGAGGAACTATGGGAATATTATTTCGAATTTCTTTATCCAAACCAATACCATCTGCAGCATATAAACAATACTGAATTAGTTGAGCAATTAAAAAAATCAGGTGACAAATTAAAATTACCTCGTAAAGTCGAGCATTTCATTCTATTTAATGATGAAACAAAGATAAATGAGTTTATTAGCGAAATAGCAAAAGAAGGTTTTAAATTTGAAGAAAAGTATTCAAATATTGATGAAGATTTAGATGAAGACTATGAATTTACCGTACGTATTTCTAGAATAGATCATGTTGATTTAGATAGTATAGATGAACTAACTGATTTCTTAATCGAAACTTCAGAGCATTTCAGCGGTAATTATGATGGATGGGAAACTCTTTTTATCAAAGAATAAAGATTACATTAACTTCAAAATTTAATTTACCTTAAAAAATCTAAATAAAAGAACACTACAGTTTGATTAATTAAAGTAGTGTTCTTTTTAATTTGGCTCTGTTAAGTTTACATGCTGATTTTTGAACTAAATTGATTGTCTAACTAGACAAGCTTAGGGACTCTTAGGCAGATTAGTGACATAAGAATTAGCTGAAAACTATGTGTAACAGGCAAAATTCCCCCAAGTGACAAATATTCACTAAACTGCCATTTAGGCCAATAAAAAAATCGACTAGTTAGCCGATTTTTTTAATATATGCAGGCGTAAATTACTTTACCATATTCTGATTATTTTTAGTCTTTAACTTGTAAATAATAGCCAAAGAAATAATTACTAATCAGGAGTAATACCTGTTAGGAAGAAAAGAATCACAGTATAACCTCATTTATTCACCTACTAAGCCATCACCATCTCGATCATCCATATATTTATAGAGCCATGAATCGCGCGTAATTGGCATTTTAAAGCCTGCAGCTTTGGCTTCAGCGATCGTAACACTTCCGTTATGATTTGTATCCACTTTACTAACATCTTCATTACTATTTTTCGTTTTGTTTGCAGGTAACTTGTCTGTTTTCGGTGGCGTACTGTTCGCATTTGTCGTTTTCCCTAAATTTTTGTTCACTTTATCTGGGTTTACATTGTCAAATTCATCTGTAATGGATCTGCCCTGAATTTTGTATGTGAATTTATAATGGTTAGGAATTTGCGTCTGAGTATTTGGATAGTGAATCACTGCTACGAAATCAGTGCAACCTCCTGCATCTCGAATTACTTTTTCCATATAGGCTTGATCACCGTGCCTATTGAGATTGCTGTCCTGAGGTGTAATGTTATATGCGTTTGATACTCCCCCAAGCGAGTCAGCAATCACATGCCCTTTATCCAATGTTGGACTCTCTGTACCGGGAACATTTGCTTCATCAGAGTAATATCTACCTGATGACAAAACATGATCAGTATTCGAATTTTGAAGTGTTATCTTTTTCGCCTCAACACGAATTAGCTGACCGTATTCATTTGTATACGCCCAATATTCCCGTTTGCCAAATCCGACATCTACTTTGACATTCGGCTGTCTATGTCCTGACATATCCCCGCCGTTTACTACTATTAGGGTATAATTACTGTAATTAAATCCGTTCGTTGTACTTGTTGGCTTTGAAGTGCTAGATGCAGGAACACTTTTCTTGGGTTCACTATCACTCTTTGGTTTTTCTGTGTCATCGGCAGATGTACTCTTATTGGTTTCAACTGTTTTAGAAGCCGTGCTCGCTTCCGATTGCACTTTTTTTGACGAAGTCTGTTCAGTGATTTTTCCGCAACCTACAAATACAGATAGTAAAATCACAGTAAATAAAGTCAAAAATATTCTTTTGTTAATTCTTTTGTTCACACTTCTGCACACCTTTCTCATGTTTCTACTCTAGACAAATAATATTAAACAATAACAAAATTTGATCTTTTGTTGTAATATATCTATTGTTGGTAATGAATCCTTATTCAACTAAACTGCCATTTACTTGGATAAGAATAAAGCTTCCGAACTAGCTTTAAAAAATAGCGTTTACTATAAAATAATACACCAACCAACACATACATACAACGAAATATAATTTTCCTTTTTCTAGGTAACAATTAAACCAAATAAATTCATGTATTCTATTTTTTGTTCTTCCCCTTAAAATTACCTAATCATATGCGACTAAACTGCCATTTAAGACAATCGAGTAGGAGGGGGCG